>JAIYDQ010000132.1 GCA_027487375.1 Planctomycetaceae bacterium | reverse complement strand
GGCATACTCCATTCCCGTCTTGGGATCGAAGTTGTCTTTTGCCATCACGGCAATCGTCATCGGATAGCTTGGCAAAATGTCCACTGATATCACGTTATGGGGAACAAAGGCGATGGAGTCGACTGCGACCAATTCGCCGTTGATGTACAGCATGAATGCGTTGTCCGCGTACACGTTGGCTCGAATCGTATCGCTCATTTGCGGTTTGCGGATCTTGACCGCTGATGGCGACTGTGACCGTGCCTCTTTTGAACCAGACAGTACCATCAGTATGACTATCAGTATCGTTATACATTTCATCATTAGTCTTCAGTTTCAACCTTTCGATCCGGCGCGTGATGGCTTGTGTGCTCGAAGAAATTTGCAGGCAGTTCTTCTTCACTGAGAAGTGACAAACGAAGGTCCAAACGGTCTGGGCCATAGGGCATCTGAACGAAACGCACTCGCATAACTCCGCCGGTTATCGAGTCATAGACGATCTCCACTCGCTGAGGCCCACGTTCTTTGGGTTTCTTCACGGCAATCAACAGCCTAGCTTCATGACCATCTTGAGGCCGATACTCTTCAGGACCAAGTGTCGAGAAAGTCAAGTCATACGCATACTTGAGTTGTTGGAGCCCTTCATGAAGATTCGTAAGTGGGACTGAAGTCTCGTGTCCTGGTAGATCATGATCGAAGCGATGAATATCGGAACTGACTCTTACGGGACCTCGCGTGTTGATTGACCAACTCTGTTTTCCGTTGCTGCCAGTAATAAACGGCAATCCTTGTTGAGTCTTGCGTAGGAGCACGAACTGGTTGCCCGAACGCACATGCAAGGTTGCTCCGTCCAAGGGTGGCTTGGGCGGTCGCTGCGATTCGGGCCCTTTACCTCTGCGATCCGTTGCAATATCTTCCACAACGATTTCGTAAGTTCGGTCCTTCGAACGCATACTGTTGACGATGATTCGATCTAGCTCTCGAATAGCCGCTGAAGCTGTCGATGTACCGACGCTAAACCACAGCGTTGCCAGCCCAGCGATCAACACCGCAGCGGCAGCTGTTGTTCTCCAAAAGAGAAATCCTTTGTCCTCACGCGGAAGAGCTAAAGTAACGTTGGACGCATTTTCTCTACCCTCCCGAGGGAGTGTGACGTTGGAGTGAACTTCATCGACTATCGCGAACGTATTGCGCAAACGATCGTGGAGCAGTGTTGCATTCGCAAAGATGCGAGCGTTCTCTGGATTTGCTTTGATCCACTCACTTAATGCTTCATGCTGTTCGACCGTCAATCTGTCATCAAAATAGCCGTCGATAAGCTCTCGAGGGTTAGTCATCATGATTGGCCCCCGTCGAGTGCTGCACGACGATCGATGCATTGCCGAAGTTGATCTCGAACGCGTTGAAGCGACTTGGCGACGGTGTTCGGCGTCATGCCAAGAAGAGAAGCAATCGACGATGGTTTCAAGTCGTTCTGATATCGCAATTCGCACAAATGACGTGCTCGTCCTTCCAATTTGGACAGGCATTCCTGGAGGAGATCAAGCTTGCGATTCTGTTCCGACTCAACCTGTTCAAAAGCTATGGAAAGCGTGTCGATGGTTTCTGCATCGAAGACCAGCCGATTGCGTTTTCGCTCGCGCAGGTAAGTTCCGATTTGGTTCCGAGCGATCCCCATGGCCCATGCTACAAAAGGGCGAGTGGTGTCATAGGAGGCAAACGACTCCAGCACCGCGACGGAAATGGACTGCAAGACATCATCTCGGTCTCGAAAGTCCCGAACGACCGCCGCAACATAAGCCGACACAACAGGCTGCGCGAGAGTCCAGTATCGAATCGCTTGTTGGTATTGTTCGTCCATAGTCTTATTCAGCCAAGGTAACGCATTTCAGGCACTCGCCTGTCATTACTTAGTAATTAGCCACTGATCATGACATAAAAAATAGAAAAATGGGACATTCTCGGCCAAACCACGTGGCAGTCCCCGAGTAGAGTCGGGATTCGTGTGTACTCATGCGGTTCGCGGTCTATTTGCGCGGCTTAAATCGTCAAACTTGATTAAGCAACACAGCGCAGTTCGCAGACTTAGTCAATGGCTCAACGCTGTGTATCGATTTGAGCGGTCGATAAAAATACATTGAACACAAAGATTTCTTTGAGCTTAGTTGGACATCGCCAGGTTGAGCACGCTAATCGATCGCAACCGTGAGAGAGTACAGCCTTTAGACGCCGAGCACCTTGGATTTGCCAAACGCGGCTAAAGCCTGAACTCCAGCGCAAACCTGCCGCTGTCCAATTAGATTACAAACAATCGTTGAACCGGCATATGCGAATCTGTACATGCCGTGTGAGTCATGGTCAATTAGTAGTAGTTTCACGTATTCGCTTGCGTAGGTCGCGATCCTTAGCGATTGAAGGGGTACTCGCTAATCCAGTGAAAGCCTCGACTTGTAAGAGCAAACTGGCGGTCCGCATCGCGCTGTAATCTCACCTGAAAAGGTAGATCATTCCATGATCCTTCGATCACAAGTGCATTCTCATCTGGCTGTGTGAAAGTATAGACTTCCGATTTTTCTGGACCATCTTGGGGACGACTGCGAAAAGTAAGCGTGTGTTCTTCTATCCGGACCTCTGCCGAGAATCGCTCGACATCACCATCCATACGTTGGCGAGCTGCGATGTTGTATTGGTCGAAGACCAAGCGATGCCATCGATCATCATCAGTCAGCAATGGAGGGCGTTCTTCTCCATCTAATTCGAAGTAAGTAGTTGTCCACACTCCGTAAAGCAGAGGTTTTGATTTCAGTTTTTCCTGAATAATGTTCGATCGATTAAGAAAGTATATCGCAGATCCGATGATGAGTATTGGAATAACAGCCGACATGACGGCCTGTGGAGTCCATTGACGATCGCGTTTGGGATTTTCAGTATCACAAGCAAACAACGAAGTCAAAAAGCGTTTGCAATCTGGTGCGAATAGCAAAATCGCTATCGCTAGTAAATGCATCGAAAACAACTTGACCGGAATGTCGTAGCAGAGATTCAATACGAAAACATGTCCCATGATGCCGATGCCAAGAAGCGAACCAGCAAGGGTCGTTCGTTGGAAAGCAAGAAGCAACGCGCACACGAGTTCCAAACATCCTGTAAACACGATGTACCCCGGCGATGCTCCCATAAAGGTCCAGAAGAATGCCATTGGTGGCACGTCACCAAGCGGCTGCACAAGCCGAAATTGCATCGGTCGAGGGAATTGAATTGGTATGACTTTGTTCGCTGCATAAGTCACGAGTTGCAAGGCGAGCGTTAGGCGCATCAGCATGCGGAACAGTTGATATCGCCGCGTGGGGAAATTCCGCTTAGTCTCAAGCAAACTCCAAATCGTCGTGACAACAAAAGCGAGCAACAGCCAAACAGTTACTTCCACGAAGTTAAAAGTTGTATCGCCACTTCCTCCCGGAAGAATAGAGATCGGAATTCCAAAGAGTGTTTTCCCGAACCACTTTACAATACCTGCCCATGTGGCAAAGAAAAATTCAGGCCACGGAACAAATGTTGATGCGGCGCCAAAGGGTGTGAAACAGAAAAGCAGGACATAGACGAAAGCAAACCGAAACGCGATGAGTTTTGAAACACCCCACTCTTTATCATCTATGGAATGCTTATCGCTCAAGATTCAACCTAATTTTCACCCATGACATTTTCGCTGAAGACCCCAACGACGTCGCGAAAGATAACAACGAGCAGTCGATTAAGGAGATTTGTGTTTGAAGGCGATTCAGGATGAACTTGCTCTTGAATGTTGTGGTACCGTATGCCAGCCTGCAAGCAAATTTTGTGACGCACGTACCGAGCAACGGGCATCCTGACCTGCGGCCGCTATTCTTCGCGAGCGAACTGATTGCCTTGCAATAATTACCAACCCACTCAGAATCGTAAACAGCACGGAACTTGGCTCAGGTACTGCTGTTGTGGTAAATCGAATGTTATCCATTCGCAAGCTTGAATTGGCTGCATTTACGGAAATGTCGAAGTAGGAAATACCGGTCCATCCCGTCGGTGGGAAACTAATTGTATTTGTTGTATTACCACTGGGAACTGTGAAAACGGCTCCGGTGGAACTCGTTGCTTGCCATGTTGCCTGGAAAGCATTAACACCTCTCACGTCGAAAGACAATAAATCAATCAATCCCACATTGCTCGCAACCCTGAGTCCCGTAAACCCGTTTGTACTTGTGGATATGCTGTTGTCGTTTGGTAAGCTATTCCAAGGACCTATCGTCCATGCCGAAGAACTCGGAAGCGGCGTCAGGGTCAATCCATCTTCCGTATACGGGGCATTGTAGAAAGTGTTGCCAGTGCCAAAGTCAACAACCACATCAGCATAACATGAAGGAAAGGAAATTGAGGCAATAGCAACAATGGCACACGACAGAACAATCAATTTCATTTGATTCGGTCTCTATTGAATGTGACTAGAAGCGAACTTGTTATTCACGCAAGCGCGTCTCGAATATGCACAGTTATACCGAAATCAATTAGGTATGCCAGTAAATCACCAGAGTTGACAGATTGAAACACACACCTTGTGGTTATCAAACGCGCCCATTTTAGCAGTCAATAGAGATAAGCTTTTCCATTTCAAACCGATCCAAAGTTTGGTCGCCAATCTCAACAGTCTCCTTCTTCGTGATTGTAAACCCCATGGCATCAAAGGCTGGTTGAGCCATCAGGCTTGCATGAACCCAGAGACGTGTTTCCTCATTCCTTTGAGCCAGTTTTTCAATCGCTTCATAGAGCGGCCTAAAGACACCAGTACCCTGAGCAGATGGGCGAATGAACGCAAAGTCAATGTAACCATTTGCCGCTAGACTCATGAACCCAACGATTTGCCCGGCTCGGATGGCAACCAGAATTGTCTGCGATTCCAAACGCTCGGTCCAACTAGTTCCATTACGGGGCTGTGAAACCCACGCCCTTCGTTGTTCTTCCGTGTACTCGCTGCGACCGTTCCGGACGGCGTCAAACATGACATCCGAAATAGCGTCGTAGTCCCCTACAGTCGCCTTGCGTATGTCAATTGAATCAGCACCCTGCGAGCAGTCTTTCAGCATGATAAGCAAAGTATGTGGGACGGTACCTGGCAAAGGCGTAGTTACCAGATTTAAGCTACGGATTTCGTGCCGCGATTGAGCGAAGCGTGCTTGTTCATTGCAATTCGTTCGAGGACAAAAAACCAAATCATCACAATGGGCACGATGGAAACAACAAAAAAGGTTGTCCAGGTCGATACAGGCCAGTTCATCGCAGCTCGCGCTTCAGGCGATCCATTTACCTGTACGAAAATCCAAACAACTGGAATCGTAATTGCGAAGAATCCAAGCAATATCAGTTGCGATGTGAATGGATAAATTCGATCGCGACGAGTCCACAAAAAGATCGACACAAGCAAAGTCATGGCAAAAGTAATTGCTGGGACCAACGCAATCAAAGGTTGTTTGTGAAGGACCAGAAAGCATGAAGTGATCACCATCCATGAGGAACTACCCAAAGACGAACCGAACCATCCACCGGCATTCCATTGGAAGTGTCCAGGGCCAACAAGCGGCTTCTTTGAGTTTGGGGCCATTTTTATTTCGTCTCTTCGAGCTTTGCACCTAAGTTTGGATCACAACGATAAATGTCATCGACTCCACCGTAAACAACTCTACCCCATCGAGTATCTGTCTGCGACACGCGGAGCATCAATTTGTGCTGTGCGCTACCCACAAGTTTAGCAGATTCACAGACCTAACCAAGTTTAAAGATCCGAGCGAGTGTCGAGTTCCGAGAAAACTTGGTTTGTCGAGCACCACGCGCTTGCCGGAAGGATTGCTTATCAAGACTTTTCGCGATCGACAATCGTTTTCGCAGCGGATTCGCATAGCGTTTGCCATCTAAGCGGACTGCGATGGTGAGCTTCGAACAATGATCACTATGATGTGGAGCGCAGAGCGCGCGAAGAGATCTATTAAGCGCTAAACCACAATCGTAAGCGACTTACGGTTGTGGTTTGCTACAATCGGATTGTAAGAAAGTATTATGGGCGACGATGATGACGTGATGCTGGCTCGCAACGCCAAGAATGCACGTGCCGACGCTGGCGTTCCCGTACCGATCGCCCCATGCACACTCACGCAATTCTTCTTTGATGCGGATCGAAATCAACGAAATGAATCCGCTGCTCCAGCCATAACACGCGTGCCCAATCCTTTTTCGGTTACTTCCCAATATGTCGAAGAATCTCCTTAGAGTTAGTTTCGCGATGGCCTCGCTCGCGATTTGGGTTCATCCCATTGCAGAGGCTAAAGATGCAAAAGCATCAATCGAAGTGCAGCGAGCATCGCGCAAAGAGTTTCAATCGCTGGAACTGTTCACCTCGCGGCAAGGGAGTTGGATCTTTCCACTAGAGGTACCTCCAAAGGTTGTTTGGAGGGATGCCGAAGCCGCCAGCAAATTCGGTTTTGCTCCGGGGTTTGTGATCCGCTGGTTCGATTCACACCTTGAAGAAGCCAAGCTTCCCAATAAGGGAGGACGATGGATAGCTGTGCTAGAAGGAACAGCTCCGAATAAAACGCCGTTCCGTCGTGCCCTCACGTTCTTCGCTATGAAGCCAAAGCTCGATGGTTCAAAAGTTTTCATACCTGACTTGACCGTCCACTTACCCAACTTTCCAGGAGCGGATGCTCCTGCTGCATGGAAAGAACATCAGGCAGAATTCGATCGGAGCTCGAAAGATTTTTTGGTGAAGTCGCTGATGGATAACGAACAGGGGGCGATTTTGGTCGCCGGGATAGCGGAGTCGCCAGAGCTTGGGCGTCCTAAGAAATTCCCAGAATGGACAGCTGCGATGAACGCACAACATCACCTCAATTTAAAGCTTAAGTTGATGGCATTCGACGCTCCCCGAAAGCCACTGAATCTACCCAGAAAAAATTCGAATCCAACTCCGATGATTCGCCCAGGTTCCGCGGAAGAATCTGGTGTATCGGAGCAGGCCAAGTCCGCCATCGATAAGTTTTGTGAAGAGTGGGCCGCAGCCACCAAGGAACCATTCGTTACCTTGATAGCCAAGAATGGAGTCATCATTACTCATGCATCGTTCGGAAACGATTCGCACGGTAAGTCGATTGATTTGGATTACCGCTGTTGGGTCGCATCGATCACCAAAACAGTGACGGCTATCATGTTCAACCAATTGGTCGATCAAGGCTTGATCGAACTGGACTGGACGCTGGATCGAGTCTTTCCCGACTATCCGTCCAACGCATCCTATGTTCCGACCTTTCGACAACTGCTGAACCATACCAGCGGGTTAAGTGGGCATGGGGAATGGGGTGGCATGTTCAATCCTCAATTTGAAAACATCGTGCTCAATGGCATCGACGTGAATGAACCGGGCAAGAAGCACGAATACTGTGGTCTCGGTTTTGAACTCGCTGCTAAAGCGATGGAGATCAAGACCGGCAAGTGTGCGGCAAGGATTTACCATGAACATCTCTTTGCACCGCTGGGGTTTCAGGACATTATCATGCGAAACGCAAGCTCCGATGGAGAGTTCACTGCTATGGAACTAGCTGTCATCGGTCAGTTGCTAGCGAATCGCGGCAGCTATGGTCAGTACCAATTCATTTCGCCGGAAACTTTCACAGAAATGCTCCCTAAGACGACAGGCGAGCCCACCGTTGCTGGGGAGCATGGACTGGGGTTGCACCACATTCGCCACCGCCGCCAGGAGGCGTCCACCAATCTCACGGAGCCTGACAATCTGTTGTTTAGCAAGAACACGTTCGGTCACGGATCCTTGTCCGGTTGCATCTTGGTCGTTGATCCCGATCAGCAACTGGTCATCGTCCAAGCGAGGAAGCAATTTCGTCAACCGGACAATGAGTACTGGCAGCGTTTCTTTCAAGTTGTCGCGGACGCAATCAAGAAGGACAAGGAATAAAACTCGTCAAACAAGGAGATCGCCGTCAACCAATTCGTACCGGTTTAACACGTCTGAGCACCAAATTTTTTCAGTTGTTTCTGGATTGGATACTACTATTCAATCTGCAGGTAAAACTCTCTTTTCATTGTTATTCATCCTTTCAATTGTTGACGGTTCCGCTTCCAGCCTTCGGCCATTGATCTTGCGACATGTTGCTGTCACTTCATCACGTGCGGAACCTGCGCGTCCATGTCCCTCCGTCCGCGATTTTCGCTACGGCTTTAATCCGACTACTGGAAGATATTAAAGTTTCCTAGCAACAACCACAGCACGATGAAGATCAGGATGGTGGATAGGCACCCGCCACCCAGCTTCCACGCACCGGCTCCCGCTACTAGTCCTCGCAGGACTTTACTCATCATTTCTCCTTAGGGTCTGTTGTTATCTCGCCTTGCTACCGCAGTTGGCCGTCAATCTCAGCGAAACATTTTTCGAAGCAAATTCCCCTACAGAACGGGGCGGATCTTTTGATTGCAACTCATATGCCGCACTTCGGACAACGAGGTCGATCAGCAACAGGTCGAATGGTACAGCACATGCGAAAGAATTCCTTAACAGAGCGATCTCACATCCCAATAGAGCGAGGAGTACACTATGAACACCCAAGAAATTTCATCTGCGCAAATAGAAGTTTCCATCCCTGAGACTCCAGAATGCATTGATTCCAAGCTTCAGCAGAGATCAGAACTTGCGAAGACTTTTCAAGAGGATGCCATTAAGCTTTGCTCTCAAATCAAGAATTCGCTGAGCGAAGGTCGCGGGATTGATACTGCAAATGAAGTGCGTGCGTTTGCCGGTCTCGCTGAACAGTTTTCAGCTCAGCCGCTGTTGTCCTTGGCTAAGCAAGCTCTCGAGTTGGTCGAGCATGAAGCATGGACCCCGTTATTGAAAGAACTTCTTCCTAAGATAGAAACAGCATTACAGGGGACAGTAGATTTACTTCGCCAGGAAGCTCTACTGACGGGGACGGTTCGCCTTCCTGAACCGATCGTTGTTGAGAAATCGAGTTGATAGATCGCTTCGAAGCTAAGTGACGGCTTGTCGCGCAGATCGAGCGATGAGCAACCAGGTTGCAACGAGATTAGGCATGAGTGTTCGTTGATGGTTTGAGCCTGAGGCGATCGTTTCAAAGTTACCTACTTTTGCGTCCACGAGTATTCGCACTTAATGAAACGGTACTGCTACACGAAGCGTTTTAAGCGAGCACGAGTACCGCCTAAGGTCCAGCATATTGAGTTCAAATTCGAGTGCGAATGAACTCGAATTTTGTAATTCATTTGTTGATGGAGACTACTTAACGCGCGTGGTGTTTGTAGACTCGATCGTATGCATCTTCTGCAGCTGAACGCGCTTCGTCCCAGGTCATTTGCTGTGCGCCACCCTCGTTTTCCCAGCTTTGTTGTGCTTGCTTTTCGCGCTCGCTGAAAGCCACCGGGGTGCTATGGTCAAAGGCTTCCCATCCGGCTCGATACGCTGGTTCGTATTCTTCGAATGTATACTCCGTTGAATAGTAGGGACGTGTCACATATTGACCGCGCCAGTAGATGGTTTCCATAGTTGGATCGATGTTTTCTGAGATCGATTTGCCGGCGAGTCCTCCGGTTACGCCCCCAACAATGGTACCGATTACGGCTCCTACTGGGCCACCTAAGGCACCCGCTGCGGCTCCTGCAGCAGCACCTCCAAGGGCCGCTCCAAGTCCCGTTCCTACCGGATGCGAGCCGGGTTCACCGGTTAATGCGTCTTCATGTAAGCGATCCTTAATAATGCTGCTATCTTTGGTTTGACTGGTAGTCATATCGATATTCCTTATGAGATTTTTTTCATCCGGCGTTCAAGACCTTTGTCGCCTCTGTTACCTCGTAAGGTACCGCATTTACCGTTCCACTCGATGTCTAAGTTATCGCTCGATAGTTCATCCTGTTTCATAAACAGAACATTTGCCAATAACTATCTTCTCGATACGGATCTGATACACGATGGATTGGTGTCTGATGCTCGATCGAGATGTCGAGTTTTACTGATTAGAAGTTAGATGGACGCCAAATAGTTTGGGTTCCTGTGCCGCTGGATGAGTCACTTGTATTCATACGCACGGCTGATCTACGCGGTTTCTATCGCATTTTACTGTTATGTGTTAAAGCGTATCACGCGCGAACGAGCGAGATTTAAAAAGGTCGTATCGCGAGGACTAGTTCCAGTTGTCGATCTTCGAGACATTTGCGGATTGCAAGCCGCTGCCATGCTTCCAAAACTGATTCAAACTCAGTAAAAACTTCGCCATCTTCATGCTGCAATGTGTTGTGAATTCGACCCTTTCACGCCCTTTACTATGACTGAAATTCACTATCGGATCGGCTATCTGGCAAGGGGCTCAATTGCTGGATTATGTCATCTCGCTCACTGGTCTCGCTAAGTTGCACCTGCCTGCTGTAGTCTTTCCATCACCCTTTTCCATCCCAGGCATTTCGCCAATGCAAAGGGCGTCATGCCATTTAGAGCCGTCACCTTTGGATCTACGCCATGCTTCAGACATACATCAACTCCATCCCAAGAACCGGCAAGCGACAATTGATGCAGCAGATTGAAGCCGCGGTCGTCCGTTTGCAATGCCATTTGCGGATCTTTAGTCAAAGCTTGTTCTAGCGACTTACGCATGTTGATTGACATCGGGTGCTCGGCAGCTGCGACTTTGGCGTAGTCTTGCGGAGGCGATTTGGCTCCACCAAGGATTGAGAACAGCTTCTTCTTTTTTAGTGCTGGGTCACCAATGTATTCTGGCGGGACCAACGGTACGGTTCCGGCCTCGCCGAAATCAAATCCCCATGCTTTATCGTGTTGCGCCCGTTCTCCTTTTGTCATTCGCGAACGCATCAAGTCAACCGTAAACCCTCCATAAACGTTGCCTGCAACCACGTACATCCAATCAAAAAGTTGCTTACCGGGGATGGTTACGCGATCCCCCTCATGGAAGGACTTTAATGAGTGCGGAGAATTGATCAGGGTTCCTTGAATCTGCTTTCCATCGAACTCGAGTTCCATCAGCCACATGTGCTCGACATCGAGGCCATGAGGGTTCTTTGCGCGAATCTCGGGTGGATCCGAGAAAGATGCTTTCACAGTTGCAAGATCAAGCCCAGGAATAATTCGACGCTGCTCCCAAGCCATCTCTCGCCAAAAATATCTAAACGTCTGGCGTGCCTTTGCAGCCGCCTGTTCCATTTCAGTATCGTCACCGGGTGATTTGAATATGGGACTTTGTGATTGTGTCATCGTTATGATTATCCGCTTATTGGGCCTTTGGCTTTTCATTCTCCGCCGGTGGCGTGTAGGGTTTCAGCAATTCAGGGTCGATGGGATTGTGACCTTGGCCGACCCACCATCTGTTCCAAGCTTGCTTGTCCGACTTGAAATCATCATTCGCCATTCTGGCCAAAGCGGCTCGCGCCCAGAATCGAGTGTTCTGATTTCCGTGGTCCACAAGGCTTACCAAAAGCGGTACCGCTTCCGGCGACTCCTCTCGCGCGAGCGCGGCGATCGCCATCCATTTTGGGCGGCAGTCATAATCTTTATCTTTGAGATGATATGCGGCAACTTTCATGAGCCCCGGCACGAGCTTCGGGTCCTTGCGAGCGCTCGCCTCAGCCAGCGCCGAACAAAGGTGCCTTCCATACTCAGCTTCGTCGAACAGCTTCACCAAGTAGGCGACTCTCGCATCGCGTTCTGCTGGTTCCTGATCGGCGTAGGAATTCTCATTGAGCCACAAGTTGCTCGGGCCGAATGAACGTACCGTATGTAATACAAATTCCTGGACCTCTGGTGCCGCCTTGCCATAGGACGATGAAACTTCAGCGGAAGCCGCCTCCAGGTCCATCGGCTTAGGCGGCGCGGAAGAAGCGACCGTGACTACGGTCAAGAAAAAGAATAGAGTAACAGGCAATGACTTTGGCTTCATGCGATCCTCCGAGTGAAAAGCTCTAGCCGGACAACGCCACCGATGACCGATCGGTGGCAAAAAAGTTTCCATAAGGAAGCGGTCGATCTACCGCTTCGGTCCATCGGATTGTTCGGACGGTATCGGGCTAGTCGATGCGTATATCAAACCTAGTGTTTGCATCAATTTGAATCGACTTGGTCGCAGACCGTTCCGCATTCATCCGAACATCGACGGAGCGTGATGTTACGGCAAAGGTGCTTGGATCCTCTGTTTCGATTGGACTCCCGATGGAAATCTTCAATGCAACTTGTAAGTGATCGTTGGCAATCTTTTCGACCGTACCATTCACGCACGTACCAAACTCAAGTGTAGGTGAAACGTCTTTAAACTCCCCACCCGCCATGAATGAGAATGGCTTCCCATCGATTGCTTTGATAGTTGGATCAGCAAGAATTCTTTCTTTTGAATCAATCCGCGATTCATACAGTTTCAGCGAAAGAGTATGATAGGTCTCTTGTTCTTTATCGATTGTCTTAGGGGCTGTTTTGGGCGGTTGCTGCGCAAACACGATTGCCACGCAAGGGACACAGGCGCAAACCGCAGCGAGAATCAGAATATGGCGCATTTAAGACTCCTTTCATTAGTGAGTTCCTAAAGTATCGGACAATCATACTTGCGATGGGAGTGTCGGATCAATCGCTGACTAGACGAACTAATTGTTCACCCGATATCATCTCCGTGAGATGCCATGATACCGAGATCAATTCAGTATCACAACAAACCTACAGAGTTATGCGACTAAATCGACTTCTTCGTAAAAGGTGTGCGACTCCTCGTGCAAGTGGAAATTTCCCGATCACTCCATTCTCTTTTTAAGCCTGAACTTGATCAACTCAAGTCAATATGATTTCAGTGAATTGCAAGTTAAGCACGATTTTCCGACACGGCAATAATTACTGCCGCCGGAGTGATTATCTTGGCTAAGTGGAGCATTATGTTCCTTGAAGGTTATTCCTTGATCGCATGAAGCGAATCAATGTTTATGATCGCTATGGGCTTCTTCCTTGAAGTCGCCAGAGTAGGGTGTTCCATCAACGACCCCGGTTATTGTGCCTGCATACTCTTGGACCACTCCCAGTTTTTCATGTGTTCCGATGAATCGAGAGGCTTTGCCTTCGGCGTCGCCCACCTGAGGTGAAGCCTGAAGAGTCACAAGCATCTCTGGATCTTTAATGCTCAATTCGATGGACTTGGCATCAATCGGTGAGGGTGATTTCTCGTCACTGCCGAAAATGTAAACGGTCGCTTGTTGTTTTGTGTGATCAACCGTGAACTCAACGTGATACTTGCCTCCGCCCCAATCAGCGACTGTTCCATCGTGTGGACCTGCTCCATGTGAGTGCCCTTTAACACTATGGTCATGAGCCCCGTCACCATGATCGTGACCATGGCCATGAGCAACTTTGCCAGAAGTGTTCATCGCTGTCTCGGATGGTTTGTTGCAACCAGCGACACCAACAACCGCCGCTAGTACCAGTGTAAAACCAAATGTCTTCATTATCATCACTTTCCTTAAATTGAAGCAGTCTTATCAGCGTCCACCAATCGCTTGGCGTCCTGACCGCTGAATTTCCAAAACAAACCAGGGTGAATCAAGAATTCACAAAACGTCGAAGTTATTAGTCCACCAAGAATGACCGTGGCAACCGGGTAGAGAATCTCACGCCCCGGTTCTTGGCCGCCAATCACCAGCGGAATCAGAGCAATACCAGCCGTCAAGGCTGTCATCAATACGGGAGCCAATCTCTCAAGGCTACCCCGGACAATCATCGCTTGGGAAAAGTCTTCCCCTTCTTCTTTCATCAGATGAAAGTAGTGGGTCACGAGCAGAATACCATTTCGAACAGCAATGCCGCCCAGTGAAATGAATCCCACAAGGCTTGCTACCGTGAGCGTTTGCTGGGTAATAACCAACGCAATCACGCCACCGATGAATGCGGTTGGAAGTGCATTCAGTATTTGCAAAACAATACGTACCGATGGAAACAAGATCATCAAAACGCCGAACATCCCAACAATAGAAAAGCCTGCGAGAATCCCAATCAAGTGTGTCGCGTTCTGCTGACTTTCAAACTGTCCGCCATATTCGACGTAGTATCCAACCGGCATCGTCACTTGCGAATCGACACGTTGCCGGATCTCGGTAACAGCACTGGCTAAGTCGCGGCCCTCGGTGTTGCAGCGAATCACGATTCGTCGACGTGCGTTCTCGCGATTGACTGAGTTGGGACCAATACTCTCGTAGATTGTCGCAACGTCACGAAGTTCGATCTGACCGCGTTCTTTTTCCCCATCCAGGTGCGGAAGATCAATTCGCAGGCGACCTAAGTTCGGATAGTCGTCACGATGTGCCTCTTCGAGCCGAACGAGTAAATCGAATCGGCGTTGACCCTCCAATACCTCCGAGACGACTTGTCCTTGAAGAGCGGTCTGAAGGACCGATGCAACGTAACGTCTGGTCAACCCATGGCTTGCCAGATCATCACCTCTTAGTTGTATATGTAGCTCGGGCGTCATCTGAACGGATTCTACGATTGGCGGAGTCACACCGGGGACTTTAGAGATCGATGCTTTCACTTGATCTGCGAGATTCAGGAGGGTGTCCAAGTCGTCGCCGTGAATCTTGATCGCAATTTGGGCATAGACACCCGAAACCATATGGCTGATCAAGTGCGCCAAAGGCTGTTCTACTTCAATATCAACACCAGGGACTTCTTTGCCGATTCGTTCACGCAGGTCAGCGATCATCCTTTCGCGGTTATGCTCTGCCTCGGGATTCATACTGAGGATGTACTCGCCAAAGTTTACCGGCGACGCATGCTCGTCCATCTGAGCACGTCCCGTTCTCCGTACGAAGTTCAAGATCGCGCCATCGGGGTTTATCGAAGTCTTTTGCATCGATTTGAACACGCTGTCGATGTTGGTAGACACCTGATTCGATGCCTGTAGCGACGAGCCTGGTGGAAGTGTGACATTCACTTGAACACTTCCTTCATCGAATGCAGGCAGGAAATTGCGTCCAAGCTGCGACAGTTGCCAACCAGCAATCGCCACGACAACCCACGTAGCGATCAACAATAACACGGGTATTCGCATGCTGATTCGAATCAGTGGACTTACCATCCACTTCAGCGCCCGCAGCACGGGGCCATCTTGCTCCGAATGAGCCGCCTTGGACGTTGGAAGCAGATAGTAAGAGAGGACCGGTGTCACCGTGAGCGAAACCACAAATGACGACAAGATCGATACGATGTAGGCGAAGCCCAAAGGCGTAAACAACCTTCCTTCAACGCCCGAAAGTGCAAACAGGGGAAGGAAGACAAGAATAACCACAATCGTACCGAAGAGAATCGAACTGCGAATCTCTTTGCTCGCCAGGTAAACAACGGAGAGAATTTCTGATTTTCGATTTTCGATTTGCGATTGATCAAATCGGGAATCATCAATCGGACATCGCAGATTAAAAATCTTTAGTCTTCGGTAGATATTTTCGACGTCAACGATTGCATCATCTACCAGTTCACCCATCGCGACTGCGATACCGCCAAGCGTCATCACATTGATCGACAGTTCACTGCCGCTGATCCAACCAATGAATCGAAAGACCAACGTGGTCATGACCAGCGACATGGGGATCGCGGTAAGTGTGATAAACGTTGTTCGGAAGTTTAGCAAGAATAGGAATAAGACGATGACCACAAGCGTTGCACCGATGACAAGTGCTTCGGCGACATTAAACACTCCGCGATCAATAAAGTTTTTCAGCCTGAAGAGTTCGGAGTTGATAATGATGTCGGCTGGCAATGAAGCTTCAACTTCGGCGAAAGCAGTCGCTACATTATCGGTCAGCTTACGCGTGTCGACGTGTGGCTGCTTCACCACCGTAAAGACAATCCCGCTATGACCGTTAACGCTACCATCCCCACGCTTCAGCTCAGGACCTTCTACAACCGACGCAACTTGCTCAAGCAAAATGCTACGTTTTGATGACTGAGCGACTGGAATTTTTAGTAGGTCGTCAATCACACTACGCCCACCGGTTCCAAGTCTCCCAAGTATTCGAATGGGACGTTCCGATTCACCCTTGATGGCAAAGCCGCCGCTTGCATTGATATTGCTTTCGCTGAGAGCTCGCTCGACGTCTTGTGTCGTCACGTCGTATTCGAGGAGAGCCGTTGGATCAAGCAGCACTTGGTATTGCTTACGGTCACCTCCTTGCATGAATACTTCGGCCACTCCGTTAACCTTCAGCAACCGAGGTCGAATGATCCAGTCGGCAATTGTGCGAAGCTCCAGTAACTGCTTGGCTTCGGATTCAAACTGGATGTCGTGATTACCGGACTCGAGTTTCACTGTAGCACGATAGCGATTCAAATCTTCGCCTTGCTTGGATAGCGGCTCAACAAACTGAAAAGGGACAGATTCCCATGACTCGGGTTTGCGGCGATCGGTTACACGCCAAAGTTTTATAGATGGCTCATTCGAAAAGATCAGTTCAGCCATTAGCTTGGTTTGTCCGACTGGTGCAAGGCTTCCGCCGTTGGGGCCTGATTGTCGGTAGATGCCAGCAACTACGATCTGTCCCATGATCGACGAAGGTGGAGTCATTTGCGGCGTGACGCCCTGAGGCAGAATTCCTTCGAGCGTGATCAGTCGTTCGCTCACGGTTTGACGCGCTGCGCGTATGTCGGTTGACCAGCCGAACTCGACGTACAGGACATTTAAGCCCGCCGTCGTTTGGCTACGCACTGCTTGCACACCATTTGCGCCCATCAAAGCAATCTCGATCGGCTGAGTGACAAGCGTTTCGACTTCCTCCGTTGCAAGGCCGGGAGCTTCGGTGATGACAACGACACGCGGTCGATCTAAGTCGGGAAACACGTCGATCGACATGGTGGTCGTGAGGTACGATCCGTACACGAGTACAATTAGACTGAAGATGAGCACCAGCGATCGATAACGCAGTGACAATCGGATAATAGAATCGAGCATTTTAGATTTTTGATTGTTGATTTTCGATTGATGATTTGCGTGAGGCGACCATGATGGCAGTGATCTGGTTGCATTCATTGAGAAGGTCCTCGACGCGACTGGCGGGAAGCAATTCGCCTTCAATGATCAGCTCCATCCAATAGCCGCTTTCATCTGCCTCTTCGATGACGATACCTAACTTCGCGATGAATTCTGCTTTTGACCGCCCGCGACATGCTGCTCGATAATTCGCACCGACGGACGTAGCACTTCGAACCAACTGCGACCCAATCGAACGAGCTACGTAGCTTTCTGGCAGTGCACTCACCATCCTCATTACTCTCAGCGCGAATAGCTTTGTTCGCTTTTTCAGTTCTGCCTCATTCACTTCAAACCTCTCTACCTTCAATCTAAAATCGTCAATCAAAATTCTAAAATCTAATGTGCAGCATGCACGGTTCCGTCCGCGTGAACGTGAAGACCTGGTTGCTGGCCGCTAGCGGATTGAGCTTTCAGCACTCTTCTCAGCGAGGCCGCAGCGTTTTGGGCCAAGAAGGTTCCGGAGGTGATGCTTCGATCGTTGGCTAAGATTACACGATCTCGATCTTCGTAGACGATGTGGACTGACAGCTGATTGAACAAGTCTCCATTCTGTTGGTAGGCGAATGCGTTTGGACTTTCGCGAACAACAGCTTCGGATGGTAGCACAAACACATTTTCAAACTTCTCAATAGGTACTTCGATTCGTGCGCGCTGGCCAGGCCGAAACCTCCAAACCAAGAACGTCTTTCCATCTTGCTCGTAGCTCCGAGACTGGTTGATTAGAGGTACAAAGAAATCGAAGGTTCTCGTCGCAGTATCGAGTGTGTTTGCGAGGTGCCGAATTTGAAACTGCTGATCATGGGTAGGCCAAAGCTCTGAAGAATCTTCAGCAAATTCAATTCGCAGCGGAGCTTTGTTTTGCGCTGCCTTTTCGAGCAAGCCAGCCTCGCGCTTAAATGCGTGCCCAACGACATATAGAGACTGATGATTGGCTAAGCTGGCAAGCAAGTCACCAGCTTGAACGGTTTGCCCGAGTTCGATACCCAGCGAATGCAGTTCGTAAGCGATGTCATCCGTTGCTTTGTTCCCAACGGTCTGGACGTCTGGTTTTACGAGACCGTCGAGTACGGCTTCATGAGTGCGAGTTGGTGGAGCGGACACAACAATAGTGGAGATAAAGCTGCCCTCCGAGGCCAGATCTATTTGTTCTGGATTCAAACCGCGATTAAGTAGTTCCTGCTTGGAAGCTTGGATCAGAGTCTGCTGGCGTTGTAATTCGTTTCGTTGTTCGATTAATCGTGAACCTGATATCGCCCCTGAATTAGTTGCCACGTTCAGCCGGTCGATTTGTTCTTGGACTAGCTTGGCTTCCTGCGATGCTTTAAAGAGTTGCGTTTGGGTTGCTTGCAAGTATTCACTGAATAGACGCAACGTTACCAAACGTTGCCCCGGTCGCACGGTATCGCCAGGATAGGCATGAATTTCAGAGACCACACCCACCGCCGGCGACGTTACACCTCGATCGGATATGCCGGGTCGATCCGCGACAACACCTGGAATGGTGATCGTGCGCCAATAGTCCGTAGGTCGAACCGATTTGACGACGAGATTTAGGTTCTTTCTCGCCTGTTGGCCAAGCTCAAGCACCTGCAGTTCCGCTTTTCCCGCAGCGTCTTGTGATGCATGCGAAACCGGTTCTGTGGTAGATTCACGTGAAGTACAGCCAACGACTTGAAATAGAAAAATGATCGACAGGACGCATGTAGATGCGCACGTTATGTGATAACGCATGGATTGCTGAACTTCATGAAGTGAAGCTGCTATGTGTCAAGTGACGACTTGAAGAGTCCGAGCAGCAGGGAATGGCTTGAGGTAATGAGACACATTGATTGAAAGCAGTTGCTTTCAGTCCTGTCCCATCACAGCCTTAGCGCAGCATGAAGGAGATAGAGCGGTATATCGGCGGTCGTCGCAAGCGGCGGTCGATCGCGCCGCACCGTCGGGCTAAAATCCGTGAGTAAACAGACCACAGTTCCGATAAAAGCATGCGAGTCGATCTCGATTGCAATTCGATAACATGTGGTATACAAGAAATCGGCAGCAACGACGTAAACAGCATCCGAATCGTGGTCGGCAGGTGCTAGTGGTGACGATTTCGATTCGTCACTTTCTTGGTCGTGTTCATCGTGGTGGTGTCCATGATGATCGTGCCCATGATGATGGTGATGCGAGTGTTCATGGGACTCATGTTTGTCGTGCCCATGATGGGGATCGCTGTTAACATGGAAATGAGCTCGACTTGGAATTGGCGATTGGTGCGCAGCCGTACCGTGTGAGTGGGCAAAAGAATTGCCAACCACAAAGAGAGGAATCAGCAAAATCGCTATAAGTCGGTCCATTGTTAATATCCTATTTGCACAAGCTTAGCCCACAAATAGCATTTCGGACAGATATTCACTCGACAATAAACCTCGCGTCCTATAACTCTCGTCACAACCGTCCTGCATTATGTTACCAACCTGGGACTTTCCATCGCCAAAAGGCCCCCAATGATTCTGAGGAATGGTCGAAAATGTAAGTGGAAAGATTTAGTTCGGGTGGCGGCCGATCATCCGCAAGCTATGCGTCTGCGTTTTCCAAAATTCTCTCTTACTCATAACCCAGAAAGCAAGCTGCACGAAAAACCGTGGAGGTATGATCAATGAAAGGCCTCAGTCATAGCCCGGATTGTTCGCCATCAAAGAGTCGAGAGACGCTTGGCCAAACTCGGCTTTGGAGGCCTCGATATAGCTTTGGGGAGAGGCCTTCAGCGTCCTGGTTTGTTCGGATAAAGCCCGGTGCCGCCGAACCCGACCGCATCATTATCTCGACTCCCACGCGACCATTAGCAGGCGAGATCGACCAGACGTTAAATGAGTCTTGAGACGCATCGCCCAACCTACCTTCACCTCCTCCTGCTGGCCCATCTTGTATTTCACCTCATCGAAATTAAAATTCGGTGGTCCCCGGTTCGAAATTGTGAAGGGGGTGACTCAACCTTCCGACCACCGAACCTTGCCATGAAATTGATGACACGAAGATCCACAGCCGTATTGCTGCTCATCACTTTACAGGTTTTGCCGGCTCGCTAAACGCCTGTTGGTTTCTGGAGTTGCATCGGGAGATGTTGGGACCGATATGGACTTGGGCTCGAGCAATCAGGACTACTCAAAAGAACATCGGCGTGGAACCGAAAATTGCTAATGCGAAACTGTTGATAGCGACCGCTGCTGATTTACATCACGCAGTGTAGGTACATCCGTTTGAGTATGGTAACGGTCGGTGGACAAGAATCGCAACAGAAATTCTTGAAAGCGATTAGGTTCGATGGATCGACGAATCGCAATGTCGTTGAAATGGGGAAGATGAAAACTGGGGCCAGTGACATGTCTGGTCAAACGCCCCCGGAGAATAGGAAAAGTCATCCAGTTGTAGTCATAGTTCTAGTATCCAAGGAGGGCGCATCAGAGATCACGACTGGCTTTGGAAGCGATAGCCTATCCCTTGCTCGGTAATTAGAAACTGTGGGCGACTGGGATCTTGCTCCAGCTTCTTGCGTAAGTTGGCCATGAAGACGCGAACGTAATGCGGTTCGTTGGCTGAACCTGGTCCCCAAACTTCCTTCAGTAAGTACTGATGAGTCAGCACGCGATCGCGATTGCGAACCAATAACGCAAGCAGATCAAACTCCAGCTTCGTTAGCTTGACTTCCTCTTGCTCCACAAAGACTCGTCGCGAGGCTAGGTCTCCATGGACCTTCCCAAATCTGAACGTGTGATCTTCACCTTCAGTTGCTGGGCGTGCTGCTCTACGCAAAGCACTACGAATCCGCGCAAGCAATTCACCGATTCCAAACGGCTTCGTTAGATAGTCATCCGCGCCGGCATCTAACGCTTCGATCTTGCTTTTCTCTTCGCCCCGAGCGGATAGAACGATGATCGGCAGCGATGACCAGCCACGAATTGATTTGATGACGCTAAGGCCATCGGCGTCAGGCAATCCT
>JAIYDQ010000041.1 GCA_027487375.1 Planctomycetaceae bacterium | reverse complement strand
TTGCGATTTTCGCAGTTGTTCGTTTGATTAACTCCCTCAAAAAACCCGCAGAAAACGCTCCACCACCTGCAACGCCCGAAGACGTGCTCTTGCTGCGAGAGATTCGTGACGCGTTAGCAAAGAGTGCGCCGAGACGAATTGAATAGAATCCGATGAATGATGTAGCTTGACTCAGCCGGACGCTTTCGTCATAGAATAGGTGTGTTGCTGGCGTAGATTTTTCGCCGATAGGTAGCCTGCCAGAGTATTCCTCCATGACGGACCCGGATGATAAAGACCTCGATTTCTCTATCGCAGATGAGCATATCGCCAGGCGCCCATCCAAACCGGTCCAGCACGCGGCTACAGAGAATTCGTTACCGACCGGGGTAGAGATCTCCAAGTCCGACGAGACCGTTCAATATCTTGGGAATGTGCCTGCGGTTTCCCTTTCGAACCCAGGACGTGTTATCGGAGTTGATCGAGAGTCCTCGGTTACAACCCAGCCTCTTCCATATCGGTTCGGCGATTACATCTTGGACCAAGTTTTGGGCCGTGGTGGCATGGGGGTGGTTTATCTTGCGCATCAAGTCAACTTAGATCGTCGTGTCGCAATCAAGATGATTCGCTCAGGCTGTTTAGCTGGTGAGAACGAGATTCATCGATTTTATGCCGAAGCGAGAAGTGCTGCCCGTTTAGATCATGTAAACATCGTAACGGTACATCAGTGTGGTGAGATCGATGGTCATCATTACTTCAGCATGGATTACATCCCGGGTACTGATTTAGCTCGTCGGATCAAAGAGGGCCCGATGTCGGCGATGGCTGCTGCAAGGTACGTCCGCGATATCGCAAGGGCTATCGCATACGCGCACTCTCAAGGAATTGTCCACCGAGATCTGAAGCCGGCGAACGTATTGATTAACGAAAACGATGAAGTCGTCATCACCGATTTTGGTTTAGCGAAAATCATCGACTCCGAAGGCGGGTTGACTCAAAGCGGTGCTGCTTTAGGAACGCCAAGCTACATGTCTCCCGAGCAGGCCGATGGTGACACGGCTGCTCAAGGTCAAACCACCGACGTTTATTCGATTGGTGCGATTCTGTTCGCGCTGCTAACCGGCAAGCCTCCGTTTCATGGTGCTACAGCCGTACAAACCATCATGGATGTGATCCATAAACCCGCGCCAGATACGGTTTTGCTGCGGCCTGATGTTCCCTTGGATTTAGACACAATCGTTGCAAAGTGCCTCGATAAAAAGCCAGCGAATCGCTATCCGACCGCTGCGGCGCTTGCTGAAGAGCTTGATCGCTTTCTTCGTGGCGAGCCTATTCACTCGCGTCCTATTTCGTTCGTGTATCGTTCGATGCGATGGCTTGCCAATGTGCCATTGATTGCCGCGTTGATCGGGCAGCGAAACATCGAAGCGACTGCTGCTCATCGTCGCGTTCAATATGCAATGATCGCGATGTTTTTTCTGTTCCCACTTTTGTTGTTCGGGTCTTACTCGTTTCAAAAGCGCTGGGTTGATCGACATCTTCCTTCCCAAATGCGAATCGCTGCAGGAGTACCCGAGGGTGTTTATCATCGTGTTGCAACCGTCCTGGCTGAGCGGCTTGATAAGTCCCTCGGCGTAAAACTGGAGATCGAGGATACCGATGGGTCAAACGACAATCTCACGCGCTTGCTTAACAAGCAAGCGGAGCTTGCGATGTTACAGGCGACATCGGTTCGCAGCGACAAGGTAGCCGTGGTCGCACCCCTTTATTACGAAGCAGTACACGTCGTCGCACGAACCGACCGCGGCATCAACGAGATTAAGGACTTGGCAGGTCATCGCGTTGCCGTTGGATTAAAAGACTCTGGAACGCAGTCTGCTGCGACCTTTGTGCTCGATTCCTACGGCATCGGAAACAACTCGTTTCAGCCAGTCATGGTCGATTGGACAAAGCTTGACTCGGATCCGACAATCGATGCTGCATTTCTCGTCATGAAATCGGGGCATCCTCGCATTCGTGCTTTGCTGGAGTCTCAGCAATTCCAACTACTTCCGATTGCCGATGCGCAGTCACTATCCCTGACCGAGCCGACTTATAAATCGTTAGAGCTAAACGCGAAAGACTATGACGTTTTAGGCGAGAAACGAATCGAAACTCTTGCGACTACCGCCTTCTTGGCAACGTCCATCAATGCGCCAAGCCGTCTCGTGACCGAATGTTTGAAGGCCCTATATTCGGCAGAATCTGAATTCGAAGGGCTAATCCCACCGAAAAGAGCCGCGAATTGGGTCGGTCTTCCCTTCCACCCGGCGTCGCGTGCCTACTACCGAACTATTCTAGAACAGTAGCAGCGAGTCCGTCTCGCGTGGAAAATTTGACGCCTGAGCCGACGCCGCTAAGGACTTTCCAGCTTAGCAATCCAGTGTTTCTGCATTTTCGTACTCGTACTCGTACTCAGGCGTAAGCCGGTACTCGTATTCGATAAGATTGCAGTAGTTTCGAGTACGAGTACGAGTACGAACTAGCGGAATTGCTAAGCGAAAAAGTCTGTGACACCAGACGGCTGATAAAATAGTTTCAACACGAGCTTCCAACGATGTCTTTTCGACTTATGAATGTTTCGTTTTACTTCGCATCTTGCTCCTATGTTCTTATCTGCCTGTGCTCGGCACTCACCTATGCAGACGACAGCATAACGACTGAAAAGCCGACCAAGGATTCGCGTTCCAAGAAGGCGGTTTTAGAACCCGTTGCGGAAGCAAGTACCGAGGTGTGGGCTCATCGCAAGATGAATATGCGTTTTGGGATGGAGTTCCATTCTGAAGAGAACTATTGCACCAAGCTCAAAGCAACCGTTCCATTTCCACGCGATTGGCCCGAGCAAATGGTAACTGTGCTTGGTAACCAATTGCCCAACCAAGCGACCTACGAGTTTCGTGAGTTGAACTCGGGTGCAATTCAAGCTTTGATCAACGTGGATGCTCTCGCACCCAATCAACAACTGGATGTGATCATCAGTGTGGAAATTGAAAAGGCATTTATCAAGGCCCCAAAAGATCCAAGCATTTTGGTTTATCCGAAGAAAACGTTGAAGGAAAAAGATGTCGCTTGGTACCTCGGTGATAGCCCATTCATTGAAACGAAATCACGTCAGGTTCGAGACATTGCCGGTGAGATTCGCGATACCAATCCATCCAACGCGTGGGCACATGTGGAAGCAATCTACGATTGGGTTCGTAACAACATCGAATATCGCAACGGTCCCATCCGATCGACGAAAGAAGCGTTAAAAGATCGCTATGGCGACTGCGAAGAAATGACGGGCGTGTTCGTTGCGTTATGCCGCGCATCGAATATTCCTGCTCGATGCGTTTGGATTCCCGAGCACTGTTACCCTGAATTTTATCTCGAAGATGCAAATGGATTTGGGCATTGGTTTCCTGCTCAAGTCGCAGGCGATCGACAGTTCGGTCAAATGAATGAGTATCGCCCGATTCTTCAAAAAGGAGATCGTTTTAAAATCCCCGAACAGTCGGGTATGCAACGCTACATCGCAGAAACCTTTACCTGCAAGCAACGCCCAACCGGTCCGACTGCTCCAAGAATTGTTAGCGTACGTGATCTTGGAGAGTTGATTCCCGAACTCGAGAAGCTAAAAGCAAGTACGGAGCCCAAGGCAGCCAGTGCGGTCAACTCTGGCACGCCAACAACCGAAGCAATCTCGAAAGAACCGACCGAAGATTCTCTCAAATAAACAGGTTGTGGGCATAGCACTGCGTTGCACCGATGTTAGCTGCTATTGGCGACTCCTTTGGAGTGCTGTGGCTTGGAACAGCTTTGGGGAGAGCGATACGGCGCAGAAGAAAAGCTCGCGTGATGGAGATTTGTTGGGTTTAAATTGATTGATTTGATTGGCTGCCGATTGATTTACTA
>JAIYDQ010000414.1 GCA_027487375.1 Planctomycetaceae bacterium | reverse complement strand
AGTCGATCGGTTGGACGCAAGGGAGTTTCGAACAACTCTTGCTTGAAGACGCTATCGAACTTTTTGCGAAGGAAGCTTCTCATCGTTACGCCTCGCAGGCCGCTCTGAGCTCGACCAACAAAGTCGATTGCGACATCACCAACGCGTTGCATCTGAATCGCGCCGTTTTGGATGACAGGCTTGTAGGTGGCTTCGATGGAAGCCGACTGGTCGAGTGCTTGGTCACCTCGATCTAAACGTGTGGTTCGGATTCGGAAGCGGATCAACTGGTCATCAAACTCGACGACAACTGGATGAAAGCCTGCCATGGTAATCGACCAAGGTTCGCCGCCTGCTTCCTCGCGAAGACCTTGCGATGGATCGAGTCCAAATTGTCCTGCCATGTCGTCCAAGTCTGCACTGCGAAGGATACGGCCACTGATGATGGGATCAATCGTATTCATGATGGCCGACTGGTGAAGCTGGATCGTGACACCTTGACCAGGAACGACCAGCGGGCACGATGCTGGGGCAGCAAGTTGTGCCGGTCCTTGTTGTCGCCAAAGAATCGATAGGAAGTCGCACGAACTCCAGCTACTTCGTTGAGGTCTGGCTAATCCCAGCCGATTAAAAACCGTAAAGTCGGGACTTCGAATTCTCGAGTTGGATTCGGCAAGTTGCTCACTAAGCTGTTGATGAAACTGGGTCCGAATCTTGCTCTCCAGTCGGCCTTGTCCAATGGCATTGGCTTGCGGTTTCTGGTCGGCAGCTTTGTTGGCTGCGATGGCTCGTACGATTCGAGAACGGTGCTCGATACTAGTGATATCGGATTGTAGAGGAGCACTCACAAACGTGTCGTTGTTGGATACTAATCCACTGTCAGTAAGCGAGATCGATTCGGAGGCGGTGACATGAGCGCGACCTTGAGTGCGAACTTTGACTCCGCGATTCGTCCCAATGTTGTTACTTGAGAAGTTGGCATTTAACAGCAGTTTCAGGGAAGCTTGATTCGGGTTGTCGATCAAAAGAGGATTGACTTGACCATTCATGTAGCTGGTCCCGTAAATCTGCGTTCCTAAAATATTCTCATTGACTGGATTGGTTTGCGAGACGGGTCGAACGAATTGGCGCGATAGAAATTCGTTTGAAACCAGGACTCGAAGATTGGGGCGTCCAAAGGCACTTTGGATTGTTTGAACGAGCGACGAAGCTTGCCCCGATTGATTGAGGAACGACAAGGCAAAGCCGATTTCGCGTTGTCGCTCGGTGTCGCTTCCACTGGCTGGTGTTTGAAGCGATGTAGCAAGTTGGTCGAGTCTTCGCTCGAGTGACATGATTGTCGTATTTGGTTCCACTCCAAACCGGACTGCGCGTATGTGATCTTGCAATCGGGCACGCACTTCGGTGAAGACAGGCATTTCCAGACCGCGATAGTTTTGTCGCATGTTGCGTTCGATTTGAACGAGGACGTCGGGATCTGGAGTCGGCCTGGATAACTGATCTTGGAGTTCATTCCATCGAAGGAAGGCTAACCAATTGTCGGTTCGGCGATCTTTGGCGGTACTCAAAAAATTCTTGAGCCTGCTCATCGAAAGATCTAACGATGATCGCGTCGAGCTAGGGTTAGGAATCTGCGATGGTTGAAGATTGGTTCGTGCTGAGAAGACCGATTGAGCCAAGTAGGTTGCCATGTCAGGAACACTACTGGACAGGACTGTCGCAGATGTGAATTGGAATGGAACATCGATTGAGGAATCGCTAGGGAAGCTGGATTCCGCAAACGGTTGCTCGGTAACAATCGTTTCTTCTTGAGCGACTGCTTTTGGCGAAAAGGTTTGATGAAACTGAGGCGGTGCGAGGAAGGAAAGTGAAATATGCCAGAGAGCAACTAAGAAAGCGACGCGCACTCCCAATTGAAGGACATTCGCATCCTGAGAATTCGATGACTCGGTTTGAAACTCCATTCGCCAGCTTATCCTTCGTGAGTTACGATTAGAACTAATGCAGTTGTCCAACGATTTGCCGGTTGGGTACTCATGTTAATACTATCGTCACAATTATTACCAATATCCCGCTTTCCTCATAGCACCCAAACCGCCCACATCCCCACTTGGCTCGTTTTTTCCCCGGTACAAAGCTTATGACCAGCAAAAAAACAACTTCGGATGACCATTCTTGGGTAGAAATCAAGTTCGATTGCCTACCCCTTCGGAGCCTCCCTCGGATCGATGTGCCGCTGGACGCCTCCCCAAAACTGGCCGCCAAACTGCTCCGGATTCGCCAGGCGATTGAGAAGCATGGGACTTTTAACACCTATTATTTGCACAATGCTTCGTGTGTTTTTCACCTGACAAACGACCCCGAAATTGGATCCATTCGATTTGAGCTCGAGGGGACTTTGTTCACCTCTCAGGACGATCGCAGCGCTGCGAGTACCGAGTTGCAGGTCTGCTTAGAAAAAGAAACATGCGACTGGTTGAACCAATCGGTGGTGAGTTGGTTCGCCGAGAGTGTTCCTCGTGCGGTACGAGTTGAGTTTGACAAATACATTGCCGCAGGCGACCTCGCCAAAACGCGTGAACGCATGGAGTCAATCGAACACGCGGTCGAGGAGTCGCAAGGATTCGTCGGGATGTATTTGTAGAGTGGGCAGTGGGCAGTTAGTGGCAGTAGTAGGCCTGTACGTTACTGGAGTGGTGGAGCGGTGCGATTAGAGAAGTTGCTACCGCTGGCTTGCGTGATAGTTGTGGCATTGTGTGCAATTGTCGCCGGCGGCTTGGGGGTGGTGACATGATGCGCACTGTTCAATTTTGATGCTCGCAAATTCGGAATGTAGCGCGTGCTTCGGTTGCTCACTAGTCATCGCGTGGCAGGCAATGCACGTTTGGAGTTGCGGCTGGATCAAATGAGGACCGTGGTCAAACTTTGTTAGCGATCGCGTAGCAGTACTGAGTCGTTTCGATCGCCATCGTTCGTGATCTTGTGCTCGGAAAGCGATCGGTGTCACGGTCGAGTTTGGTTGAGCGATGCTCTGGTGGCATTCGGCGCATCGTCCAACGCTCTGTGCTGAGAGAAGTTGCTTTGCGATAAAGACTTTTCTTACGTCGTTCGGTTCACGATTGGAGCCCGAACGAATTCGGTCCGCTTCTAACAAATCATTAGCTGACTCCAAAACGGATGCCAACCATGGGTCTGCGTGTCCGGTTGGAATGTAAGAGATCGAAAGACGATTCTTATCAATCATCCAACCGCCGTCGCTCAAGTGGGATCCTGGCTTAAGCAGCTTCCACTGCTTTCCGATTTGTTTAGACGAGTCGAACCAATTTTCAAAAGCCGTTCTAAAAAGATCAGGAGGAGCACCGCGAAGTAATGCGCGAATGCCGTTATCAAACGGAGCGACGCTTTCCCCATTGCTGCTAACAAATCGTTGCGCAAAAGCCGACTGCCCCGAGTTACCGATCTTTTCAAGGATCATTCGCGAAGCGGTTGCGAGTGACAACAAAGATTTTTGATCTGCTTGCGAATCCAAACGCAGCTTGCTTAAGTCGCCCGAGAGGTCGAATCCGGCAAGTGCTAAGCTTCCCTCCGATTCTCCCATCAATAGCCATTGCATCAGTGGTGGAATCTTACCATCAAGCATGAGAGAGGCTTCTTCTGGCCACTGCTCTGACGGCGACTTTGAAATTGCTACGTTGTTTTTAGCGAGTCCTTCCACGTCGATACTGGGGACTTGGAAAACGATAGCCCCCTCGGATACGGAGGATTTAATCGAAGCATCATGACATTTCGCACACGCAGTTTCAAACGAGAGACTTCGGAATACCTGACCGACATTGCTGCGAGAGTTTGTGTCAACGTGGCAGGAGCGGCAATCAAACGCTGTTGAAGTTTTCGCGAAATGGGAATCTTGATGTTTACGGTGATCAAAAGCAATTCTCGATTGTTTGGGTGATGGGTAGCTTTCGAATTGCGGATGTCCGTTTGCGAACGATTTAAATGACTCTTGGTGACACGCTTGGCATCGACTGCTTGCGATCGCTTGGAGATCGTGATGGGGGCCTTGATGTTCGCGATGGCATGTGCTGCAAGCAAGGTCCTGCGAAGCGTTGCTTGATGACGATATTGATTTGCTTGAGCTGTAAACCATCGTCTTTGGTGCTGACTGGGAATCGGTAGCTGGATCGACACCCGTCGCTAGCGCCATCGGCTCAGGTTGGTTTTGAAGATTGCTGTTCGCTCCGACCGGTGTGGAGACCAACACAACGGGCTTGTTGGTGGACGTGGTTCCCTTGGCACGTTGCTTTACCCACGCGGTCATTTCATCCAGAACATCAACGGGCAAATCGTGTGCGCTTCGAATGGCCAGGTGGGGCATATCTTTGCTATGACAAGATATACAGCGGTCCGATTGACTATGCATGGCGAGGACTGCTTCGGAGACTTGGCTGATAGGTTGGTCGGCTACAGGACTACTTGAAAGTCCATTTGAAATGGCAGCGACATTGTTCGATGAAGGATCATCCGTGTGGCATGCAGAGCATCGATGAGGATCTTGTGGGTTGCTGATCAATTGTGCGTGAGCCAAAGTCAAAGGGCCGGGGGCAATGATCTCGCGATGGGTCGGCATGTTCGCGGTCGCAATCAGTATCGCTACCGTAATGGTCGCGAATGCAACTGGTAGATATCGACGCCACCAAATGAGCGTACGACGCGGATGGCAAGTTTGATCTGCATTCGGATTTGAGCATTGATGAAGGTGATCCGGTCCGGCAGTGCACAGGATTCCTTTGTCTTGGAGCCCGCACTTCCATTGCTGGTCTGGCCTTCGATATCGTTTGATTGAATCGCTCATGTTACCTTCGTCTATCCTCCCTTGTACCGATAGACCAGGTAAATGTGATAAGCAACAAGAATGAAGAACGACCAGACCAGAGAGACGTGAAAGATAACCCAACTTCGCAATCGTATCTGCATCGCCCATTGAAAATCTAAGTCATCTTTGGCAATGACAAGTTCTGATAGCGTCTGCTTGCATGTTCGACCCTCGCGACCAAGATATCGAGAGACTCTTTCCAAGCCATGCAATAAATCGCGTCGTGATCT
>JAIYDQ010000018.1 GCA_027487375.1 Planctomycetaceae bacterium | reverse complement strand
GGTCTGCGGACGCATGGAGATTCCGTTCCTACCAATCATGGTGGCGAACTGAAGCTCTACTTTGGTACCGACCAAATTATTTATTGGAAAGGTGGAACGGTTGCTTATGCGACTGCCGTGAAGAGTCTTCCTGCAGTTCTATCGACAGTTCGTGAGCATGGACTGGAAAACTATCCCCACTTCTATTCCGTCAACAGTGCCGAAGCGACGCAGATCATGGAAGTTGCTGACGACATTATCAAGTATATGGCCTATGGCCCGCTCAGTATCGCTGAACCTTGGCAGATCACTGACGATCCAAATTCGGTCGCCGATAAAATGAAAGGTGATATTCGCGGCCTTCCGACGAGTATCGTGTATAGCACCAAAGTCGTTCGTCCGTTAACGCCAATCTACGATCTCATGAGGGAAGAGGGAGTCTCACAAACGCGTTTGCGAGCTGCGATCAATTATCTGTTTGAAGCGTTGAGCTTTCGACCGCCAAGAGGAAATGAATCGGACAAATATTTAGCGATCGTCAATGGAGCAATCGAGAAACTAGGCAAGGAAGATGGGGGCGCGCTCGGGCTGTCTTCGATTTTCCTCGACCGAGACGCCCTCTTCCGACCAGAACTTGTCGAGAACGGTCAACGCGATCAATACGGACGCGTGATGTTGCAGGACTGGGAGCTAGGTCTGGCAGTCAATCATGCTCTTCGATACATCAAGCCCGATGAACAATTGCGATCCGCTATTATCGATGGCCGTATGCGCACTCGCGAAGACGTAAAGCGCGAGGTGGAACGGATGCTGGCCGACGACAGCATTCGCAAACCTCGAATACTGCAATTCTTTCGCGATTACTTCGACTACGATCGTGGCGGTTACATCTGCAAGGACGCAAGATCTTTGGCCGACACTGGAGTTAGCAATCGAGGAACTTCGCACTACAACGCTATGTTCGACGCTACGGCAAGTACGGATCGTTTGATCGAACTCATCCTTCAAGAAGATCGTGACGTGCTCCGACAACTTTTGACGACTGACAAAATCGTTGCGACTGCCAATGACAATGTTTACTTTGGAAAGCGAAATTCCAAAGCGGAGACACAGAAATCAATCGCTGCTGCGAAACCAAGCGGCTCAGAAGATGCTGCAGCCTTAGAGACCGCAAGGCAAGCACTAACTGACATTGAACAATGGATTTCGGATAATCCAGACCAGAGCAATTCGAAACGCAAAGAATTGGCGGAAGCAAAACGAGCGGTTGCGGTTGCAGAGAAGAAGTTGGAAATCGAAACTCAAAAGCGCGGTGGTGAAAATCACAATGTCACCGAAGCGAAGTTAACTGGGCCAGAGATTCTTGTCCGAGTCAGTCGTCGTAGCTTCGGAAATGGTTCCATGAAGCCTGAGCGAATTCTTGCAACGGCACCGGTTGGTGAACGACTTGGGATTCTGACTCATCCGAGTTGGCTTGTTTCTCATTCTGACGCCATGGACAACCACGCGATCCGCCGAGGTCGTTGGATTCGCGAACGTTTGCTCGGAGGCGGAATTCCTGACGTGCCGATCACCGTGGATGCCATGCTTCCTGAAGAACCGAAGAGCACTCTACGCGAACGCATGCGAGTCACGCGAGAAAGCTATTGTTGGACTTGCCACAAGAAGATGGACCCGCTGGGACTTCCGTTCGAAATGTTTAATCACGCAGGCTTGTATCGCGAAACGGAGTTAGAAAAGCCGGTTAACACTAGCGGAGAAATCATTGAGTCCGGTGATGCAGCGTTGGACGGAAAAGTACGCGACGCAATTGAGTTGATCGAAAGAATCTCGCAATCAGAACGTGCCGAGCAAGTATTTGTTCGCCATGCATTCCGATTCTGGATGGGCAGAAACGAAACTCTCAACGACGCTCCCGTGTTGAAGGATGCTTATCGAGCTTACAAAGATAACGGCGGCAGCATGAGATCCCTGATTACTTCATTGCTGACTTCCGATGCGTTTCTGTATCGCATCCGAGATGAATCGGAAGTTGCAATGCAGAATTAGTATTGTTTTTCTCGAGTCCGAGTGTGGCTTGTAGGTCTTAAACTAGGCGAACCCAACCATGAGACATTTTGAACCTATCGCTGCGAATTTTACGCTGCCACTAATCATTAGTCTTGTCGGGTTATCAGTACGCCGTGGGAAATGACGATTTGGGGCTTAATGCAAACAAGACAGATGCTGATAGCAATATTCCAGCGTGGTTTGAGGAAGAGAATGGTTATTCAAAGAATGATCAGCCCGGCGAATTGTATAACCTGCGAGCTGATCTCGCTCAGAAGCACAACCTGTATGCCACCGAAACAGCGAAAGTAAAAGAACTTACTAAACTGCTTGAATCCATTCGGGCTAAAGGACAGGTTCGGTAAATCGACTGACGATGGGCCTCGGGTTTTTGTTAACGGGCCATATTTGGCGGTGAAATCAATCGCATTTGGCAAATGAAATTTACGTCAAGCGAGCCCCATTTGTCTCCGGAAGCTAATCGGCGTGAAGCCCGTGGCTTTTTTAAAAGCCCTTGAAAATGCACTGTGATCGAAATAGCCACAATTTTGAGCTATCTCCGAAATGGTCATGTTGGTTTGCAATAAAAGACTAGACGCTTTTCCGATTCGACTCTTGGCCACGTACTGAGTCGGCGTCAAGCCAAAGATGAGCTTCATCGTTTTTGAAAATCGGTGAGTAGGCATTTTTGCAACCTTAGCCAACCAAGAAGGAGATGCCTCTGGCGGAAGATCTTGTTCGAAAGCTTCCAACGCTCTCGCGAAAGAAGATGGAACAGTTGATGGATCGACCGCAGAGCGGACGTCTTTTGAGAATCCTACGATTCCAATTGTATTACCAGCGTCGTCTTTCAGTGGAATCTTCGTTGTCAAACACCAAACAGGTCTTCCTGGCATTTCCCACTGCATCTCCAAGTGATCGATGATGGATATACCCGAACGCAAAATCAACTTGTCTTGGTCGGATGGAATTCTTCCAAAGTCTCCACTACAAATGTCTGAAGGTCTCTTGCCGCGGACTTCTGACTTATTCGAAAACCCGTGCCTCGCGATTAACGACTGATTAATCGCAATGTAATTGCCGTCCGCATCTTTCACGAAAAAAGCAATGTCAGGGACCTGATCAAAAAGCTGCTCAAGGGCGAGCAATGGAACGGATGATAGTTGACGTGTAGTTTTCATTGTGCGCGTTTCGACGTTCGGCGATGTAAGAATAGCAAGACCGCAGTGTTCTGATGCCTTAAACTAAGTGCTAGTAGATATTGGTGTATACGGCGATAATTGATTCAAATGAATTGGTTTAGCTAGGTGCAGAAGTCGGAATTGACCGAGTCGTGTACACAAATACATATTTCAAATGTGCGATAATCGATTTTACACAGAACACTTAGGGTGTGCGCGTTGGTACAACTGACAACGCACTGAACTTACTGAAGAAAGCTGACCTTGAAGATCACTCGCATCTTTGCCTACCGCGTTGAATTACCGCTTCACGAAGGATCCTATAAATGGTCAGGTGGAAAGTCTGTCTCTGTCTTTGACAGCACCATCGTTGGGGTTGAAACGGATTCAGGCTTAATTGGCTACGGGGAAGTCTGTCCGCTCGGTCCCTTTTATCTACCGGCCTATGCGGAAGGAGTTCGCGCAGGCCTTCGAGAACTATCACCCCACTTGATTGGATTCGATCCGCGTGAGCTTTGGAAGTTGAATTATCGTATGGATGCGGCTTTGAAGGGGCATCCGTATGTCAAATCGGGGATAGACATCGCTTGCTGGGATATTCTTGGGAAAGCAACTGGATTACCGGTTTGCGAGTTATTGGGAGGACGATTCGGAGAAAGTGTCCGTCTCTATCGCGCCATTTCGCAGACTCCTCCAGATGAGATGGCGGCTAATGTTGCGGGGTATCGCTCGGAAGGCTACACGCGATTTCAATTAAAAGTTGGTGGCGATCCGGATCAAGACATTGAACGTATTCGGCAGGTAAGGGCTATTCTGCCTTCGAACCATCGATTAGTCGCTGATGCAAATACCGGTTGGACTCAGCACGAAGCCATGCGCGTCGTTCGGGCTGTAAAGGATCTGGATATCTACATTGAGCAACCGTGCTTGACCTATGAAGAGTGCCTGGCGGTGCGTCGAAACACAGATCATCCATTCGTGCTTGATGAAAACATAGATAGTCTTGACATGTTGCTGCGAGCCAAGGCTGATCTTGCGATGGATGTCGTTAATCTCAAGATCAGTAAGCTTGGGGGCCTGACAAAGACTGCTCAAGTACGTGATCTGTGCGTCAGTATGGGAATCGCGATGACGCTCGAGGATAGTTGGGGAGGCGACATAACAACGGCTGCAATTGCTCATCTAGCACACAGTACGCCCGAAGAGTATCGCTTTACGAGTACCGACTTTAATAGCTACGTTTCGGTTTGCAACGCAACCGGTGCACCGCAACGCGAAGCTGGATTCATGAAAGCATCCATGTTGCCGGGATTAGGAATTGAGCCTCGATTTGAAGTGCTTGGACCAAGACTCGTTGTAGTAGATTAGGATTATGGTCATGTGGAAACAATGCGTCAGTAAAGGTGAACCGATCCTTTCTTCGAATTGGAACATTCGCGTCTTTACACTTGGTTGGCTACTGATTTTACTTGTAACCCCAGTATCCTTCGCAGAAGAAGTTCCGAACGTTTTACCGAGGACTGACGGGAAATTTGCTGAGCACTTGAAGCCCATCAAAGTCTATGTGATGCTTGGCCAGTCGAATATGCTTGGCTTTGGTCGAGTGGGTCCTAAGGAGCTAAAAGGGTCGCTCGAGTACATGACTAAAGAGGCCGGCAAATACCCACATCTGGTTGACGATTCTGGAAACTGGCTTGTTCGACATGACGTGCGGTACGTTCATGTAATGGATAAACGTGGTGTCGATTACAAAGATTTAGAAACGTTTGGTGTGGTTCGCAATGAGTGGCTGGTTCCAAATAAAGCATTTGGACCGGAACTAGGCTTCGGCCAGATCGTCGGGCATTACCACGAAGAGCCTGTATTGTTGTTAAAGGCATGTATCGGAAATCGCAGCCTCGGATGGGACTTACTGCCTCCCGGTAGCGAGCAATTCGAGCATGAGGGAAAAATATATGCAGGTTACAAAGACGTCGCAAATTCATGGGATAAAGGCTCCGATCCGAAGCCGGTTCCGTGGTATGCCGGTCGACAGTACGATGCAGATGTCGCGCACGCAAAATCTGTTTTGAAAGATCTTGCGACCTATTATCCAGAGTATAAAGGCCAGGGTTTTGAAGTAGCCGGTTTCGTGTGGTGGCAAGGTCACAAAGACCAAAATGCAGCGCTCGCAGGTCGTTATGAACAGAATCTAGTGCGTTTGATCAAATCATTGAGAGCAGATTTCGATTCGCCAAATGCCAAGTTTGTATTAGCTACCGGTTGTGGAAACCCAGGTACAGAAGGCTTCGGCAAGCAGATTGTTGAAGCTCAATTGGCAGTCGACGGTGATACCGGCAAGTACCCAGAGTTCAAAGGCAATGTCAAGGCAGTGGACACTCGCGATCTCTGGCGAGACGCAGACCAGTCCCCTGTTAACCAAGGACACCATTACAACCATAACGCAGAGACTTATTACGAAACCGGCGAACGTCTTGGACGAGCCATGACGCAGCTTTTCAAGTAATGCAGATTGCTTGAAAGTGGTTGGTTTTAAGAGTCTTTTATTTCATATGCGATAAATTTTTGCCACACCATTAAAGCCTCGATCTATGTACCTTAAACATGATTATTTTGGACGTCTGTTAGCGTCGTCAGCAGTGGCTCTTTATCTGACGTTCTTCTCATCTTCGTATGCACTATTTGCGCAAACTTCCTTCATTGAACCGAGTTGGCGAAGCCATGCGGAAGCTCGACTAAAGGCGATTTATGAACGCGGTGAGTTTCGCGCGAAGAAGTTCCAGCCAACATGGCTGAAAGACAGTTCCGGCTTCGTTATCGAAGAGAGTGATGCAAAAACGAATAAATCCAATCGGTGGTTCTACGATGTGCAATCCGGCGAGCGGAGGGCTTTGAGACCTGATGAAGAGATTCCAGAGCAATCGAATAAGCGTCGAGCCTCACGTGGTACAGTGCGCCTGGAATCAAGAGCTTCAAAGTTGGTAATAGTTGACCTTGAAAACAAAGAAAAGACCGTGCTTGTCTCAAACGCATCGGAACGAGATATCGAGTATCGAAATCCCGCGTGGAGTCCCGATGAATCTCGAGTGCTGTTTCTGGAAGCTGACTATACCGAGGTTCGACAGCGAGCGGTATTGTTGCCCACTGACCCATCCTACCCCGAAGTGCAACAGAATCGCTTTGCAAGAGTTGGGGGAGCTATTGAGAAGTTGAGAATTGGAGTAGTGAATGCAGATGGAGAGCAGTTGAAATGGCTACCGATTCAGTGTCCTGACGAAGGCATGTATCTAGGGCAAGTTGAGTGGGCTGGTAACTCGGAAGAGGTTCTCGTCGAAAGGTTCAGTCGCTTCCGAGATAAACGTGATTTCCTGCTCGTAAACATAAACGGTGATGTGCAAACGATCTTCTCTGAAGCAGACGATGCCTGGGTTGAGGCCAGTCAAGGAAAGAACTCAGGACTCGTTTGGATACAGGGAGGGAAAGAGTTCGTCGTCATTAGTGAAAAGGATGGCTGGAGGCATGCCTATCGATACTCGCGTGACGGGAAGGAGTTGGCGTTGCTGACTCCAGGCGACTACGACATTATCGATCGCGCGATCATCGATGAAGAGAGAGGATGGTACTACTACTATGCATCACCAAAGGATGGAACGCAGAAGTACTTGTATCGTGTAGCAATCAATGGTTCTGGCGAAGCACAACTCATTTCGCCAGAAGATCAAGTCGGTACGCACGGCTATCTCTTTTCTCCGGACGCCAAGTGGGCGATTCACACTTTTTCGACTTTGGACTCGCCTCCAATCCATACGTTGGTTGAAGTCGAATCGCATCGAGTGGTAAGTGCTCTTGAAGACAATAGTCCACTCCGCGAAAAAATGACGACGAGTGATACCCTTCCTACCGAATTTCTAAAGTTAGATATTGGCAACGATATTGTCTTTGACGCTTGGATGGTCAAGCCCAAGGGGTTTGATGCGACGAAAAAGTATCCGCTGTTCATCTATGTTTACGGCGAACCCCACGCACAGACTGTTTTAAACGAATGGGGAGCGGCTCAAATTGATTTTAATCGGGTCGTTGCCGAACTCGGTTACGTCGTGGTATCAATTGACAATCGAGGAACTCCTGCACCGAAGGGGGCCGCATGGAGGAGAGCAATTTTTGGAAGCCTCGGACCGCTTTCAACGGAAGAACAAGAAGCCGGTTTAAAGGCGCTCGCGAAACAGTGCCCGTTCATTGATTTGAGTCGTGTTGGCATTTGGGGATGGAGCGGTGGCGGATCGAATACTCTTAATGCGATGTTTCGTAAGCCGGAATCATATCATGTTGGAATCGCGGTTGTCCCTAAGCCACAACCGCATCTATACAATGCATGGTTCCAGGAAATCTACATGCGCGATCGTGAGGTCAATGCGGAAGGTTATCAACGTTCAGCACCGATCAACTTCGCAGAAGGACTCCAAGGGAAACTGTTGATCATGACAGGTTCTGGTGAAACGAACACTCATATCCAAATCATTGAAGGATTGGTCGATAAGTTGATTGCGCTCGGGAAACCCTTCGATTACATGGTCTATCCCAATCGAGATCATGGTCTCCGCGAAGGCGATGGTACTTTGGTACATGTGCGGATGCATATCATAAGATATCTATTAGGTAATCTTCCTGCTGGACCAAAGTGATTTCGATGAAATGAGTTCTTGCTATTGAAGGCGGTTTAGTTTCACAAGCTGACGGAAGGTTACTGACAACGATGAACATTGATTTCCGATATTTACCTGTTTACATCGATCGTTAACATTGGATTTCATGGCAAATGGAAGGGAGTTTATTCATAACAAAATCGACCATGAAGATATCCTGTTTGTGGATGCTGTTCATTCTCGCTGACACCAATACGTATGCGGGTGATCCGGCTTTGAATGGGTATCACCCTTTGACGCAGATTCAAGCCGGAAGCTTGTTGATCTCGGAACTGCGCTGTGCAGCTTGTCATGCGGATATTGCTCGCAATTCTATTGTTGAAAAAACTGCTCCGGATTTGACCGAAGTCGGAACGAGGGTCACATCCGAGTACTTGCAAAAGTTCCTTGCGTCACCTTTTACGGCTCATCCAGGGACGACGATGCCGGATGTGTTGGGTTCACGTTCGGAATCAGAGCGGCAGAAGATTGCGGAGGCGATGACTCATTTTCTCGTTGCTCAATCTACCTCGGCTGCTCTCCTCGAGCCGACGGAGACGGCGGACCGCGCGCATGGTAAAGAACTGTTTCATTCGATTGGCTGTGTTGCGTGTCACGGTCCCATGGAATCGCTGCCCGATGCGCGACAAGTTCCCAAGCGAGAAGATGAAGAGGATGAAGATCTTGATGAGCGAGCTGATGATTCGGCTCGCTCTTTAGGGAAAACTATCAAGCCAATGGCGGTGCCTTTGGAGCATGTCGCAGTCAAATACAATGTGAAATCGCTGGGTGAATTTTTGTTTCAGCCGCTACGCGTACGCAGTTCAGGTCGCATGCCCGATATGAAACTGAATCCCGCTGAATCGCGTGCGATTGCTGCGTATCTGGTGGGTGAGAAAGCAGAGCCAAGTAAGCAAGTAGTTCCAGTCGCTAACTTAGTTGCTGCTGGGAAAAAGCATTTTCAGGAATTGAATTGCGCGGCATGTCATTCACTCAAAGGTGTCGAAGCAGCGACACCAATCGGTTCGTTGAAGAATTCGGATTTTTCTATCGGTTGCTTGTCTAGCATACCCGCTACGAATGCGAACGATCGTAGCCCACGATTCGATCTCGATGATAACCAGCGACATGCAATTGTCGCCGCGATCCGGCAAGATACGGATGCTGACTCCGACAAGATTGCGCTTGCAAAAACACTGACTGCTTTTCGCTGTATAGCTTGCCATGTTCGCGATGATTATGGAGGCGTACATGATGCTCATAACTCCTTCTTCAAGGGGAGCGAATTGAATCTTGGCGATGACGGTCGTATCCCGCCGCCGCTTACGTTGATGGGAGCTAAGTTGAAGCCGACTTGGATGAAGAAGGTGCTCTTCGATGGTGAAAGCGTTCGCCACTATATGATGACTCGAATGCCGCAGTATGGCGCCGCAAATCTGCAGCAGTTGCCCGGGCTCTTTCGGCAGCTGGATGTTTTGATCGGTCCGGAGATGAATCTTCCGATTCCAAAGGGTGGCAACGAAGGTGACCGTCAAGAAGAAAAGCTGGTGCGTGCAGCAGGACGCGAGCTGCTCGGAGACAAAGGGGCGAATTGCGTCGCATGTCATCAATTCAATGGAAAAGCTGCGAATGTAAATCAGGGTATCGATCTACTGACGAGCGTTGAGCGGCTTCAGCCCGAATGGTTTAACCGTTATCTCCGAAACCCAGGATCGTTTCGGCCGAGGACGGTCATGCCGACCGCTTGGCCTGATGGAGTAGCGGCTTTTAACACAATTTTGGAGGGTAACACTGACCGTCAAATTGAAGCGATTTGGTACTACCTTTCGCTTGGTACGTCGGCAGCCGACCCATCTGGCGTTCGAGCTGTCAGTACAAAAATTCAAGTTGATAAGCAGGCGATTGTCCATCGCGGTCGCAGTCGAGTTGCGGGCTTTCGAGGCATTGCGGTTGGTTTGCCTGAGAAGTTGAGCTACGCCTTCAATGCCGAAACGGGGACTTTGTCGGCCATTTGGCAGGGGGACTTTATTGGGGTGAATTGGAGTGGTCAAGGGTCGGGGGATTTCAATCCGGCGAGCGAGCCAATTGCGCTGCCGCAAGACGTTTCATTTGTCGAGCTTGAAGATGAAAATGCTACTTGGCCATTGTTACCTGTGATGACCAAAGAGGCTCCCGTCAATCCTAATCCGCTGTACCCAAAAAATGTTGGGTATCAGTTTCGAGGATACTTCCTGGACAAGTTGTCGATACCAACTTTCCAATATCGTAGTGGTACGATCGAAATTGAAGATCGGTCTGTCGCTGTGAGTAACGACGATCAGCAACAGCTAAAGCGAGTCCTGACGTTTCAGTCTCCGACGCCACAGATTATTTGGTTTCGCGCGCTTGTCGGCGACATCGCTCGCGAGTCCAATGACGTTTTTCGAAGTGGTCGTTTGCGGCTATACCTTCCCAAGGTCGACACGAAGTTGCGATCGCTATCCGAGGAATCAACGCAATTCGAGTTGCTTTTGCGTTTGGATGTTCCTCAAGGTAAATCCTCTCTGGAGCTTCTGTATGAACCGCTCAAGAAATAGTATGGTGCAACGTTCAGTGGGTTTGGTGCTGATTGTTCTTTTAAGGATGGGAACAATCAACGCTGAGGATGTTGGTGAACGCTGGGGAACGGAAGAACGAGAGCGAGATTTTTATCCAATAGTGAATATTCCGTTGCCGAAGGACACTGTCATTGAGGCAGGGGCGATGGCTGTGATATCGGACCGGAAGGTCGCTGTTGGGACAAGGCATGGTGAGATTTTCTTGATCGATGGTATCGACGCGCCGAAGCCGAACCCTTCGTTTCATCGTTTTGCATCCGGGCTCGACGAGATCTTTGGGTTGTCGTGGAATGATAACTCGTTTCGTGTAACCCAAAGCTGCGAGTTGACTCGTGTTAGCGACTCCGATGGCGACGGAGTTGCAGACCGATTTGAGACCATTTCCGATAGCTGGGGTTATGCGAACTATCATGAGTACGCATTCGGATCAAAGCTTGATAAGGATGGAAGTCAGTTCGTGGCACTAGGTTTGTCCGCGTCGTACTACTCTCATGCGTTGAATCGAGGGTTCATCATGAAGATCGCGCCGAGCGGAGAAACGACTGCTTTTGCAAGTGGCCTGCGCAGTCCGGGCGGTATCGGGTTCGATGAGCATGGGGCTCTCTTTTATGTTGAGAGTCAGGGGCCATGGAATTGTTCGTGCAGCTTGAAGGCTGTTTCGCCCAACAGTTTTCACGGCCATCCAGCCAGCTTCAACTGGTATCAGTACTCCCCAGAGCTCGGGCCTACGCCAGAGACTCCGAACTCGGGAAGTCGTATCGCTACAGAGAAGAACCGCGTCAAACAACTTGTACCCTACGCGGTGATTTTTCCGTACATCCGGATGGGTAGATCGATTACCGCTTTCAGTGTCGATCGGACACAAGGCAAGTTTGGGCCTTTTGAAAATCAGATGTTCCTTGGCGATTACACGCAATCAATTTT
>JAIYDQ010000248.1 GCA_027487375.1 Planctomycetaceae bacterium | reverse complement strand
ATGTGCGCAGCCAATCGCCATCGCATGAATCATGTCGGGCGGTACGTCCCAGTGATACTTACCATCACGGATTTCTGAATTCGTCTGGCTAACCATTGTAAAGCTGTTACCCCCGCAGACGGCAGGAAACCTGGCACCCCGGTAACCCCAATCTTCGACGCCGTCCTTTCCCGCACTCAATCCGGTGGAGCGATTTTCCTCCCACGGTGTAGCAATCGTGGAGATACTGACGCCGGAAATCCCATCTTCTCCTTTCACGCAAACTAGCGTCGCCTTCTTCACTCGTTTACCCGCGATAGCCGACGTGTCGAACGCCATAGCGACCATATGTTGGTTGCCTTTGATACGAATGCGACCTTGCTGTCCGGCGTTCAAGTCCCATTCACCGTCAACCATAACGATCGAGTTGTCTTTGGTCACTGGTAGTTGAATCGGCTCTGCCGCTACTGGAGCCGTGGCGAAGAGCGATAGAATCGAGAGAAGAGCGAGTAAATTCCGCATAGTTGAGTCCGCCGTTAATATCCCTGAGTGATCATCGCATCTAAAACGTAAAACCGATGACAAGAAAATTGAATGTATCACACAGAAATACCGCTCAGTAGGTCTATGCGATTGTGTACAGACCTTCGTGTGTGGACTGTCGATGGCTTGCCAGACACAAATCGGGATCAAGTACAGTTACTATCCACGACCACCTTCACAGCAAGTTTCGCAAATCCGATGGCACGTCGAGCATTGAAACTTCGCGCGGATCCAATCAGCGATCCGCCACAGGCCGGGCAAGCCGGTTGTCACTGCCTTTCGGTCTTCGTTTCTTTCGGCTCTGAAATGTTTCCGCCTCGCTCTTCCTGGTTCGGGAAATTCATCGCTTGAAGTCTCTGATTCTATGATTGTCCCATGGAAAGACTTACGAGTATACAAATTCGGCGGCCGATGTCTTTGAGCTCTACTCTCTCTGCGTTGTAGCTGCATCTACTGGATTGGGCGGGCGTTTTCGTCAAAAATGTATCTATTTCTCATAACCCAGGAAACAAGCTGCACGAAAAACCTTGAGGCTATGAACCATGGTGAAAACCGCAAGGTGATGACTCTAAAGACACGAGAGACTTTTGGCAGAAATCGGCGTTTTGGGGCTCAAAATGGCGTCTTGTGGTAACCGTCAGGTTAAGGTCGAGAGAGACCGGTAAGAGAGACGATCGAAAACGGTCGGATGAGGAAAAGACTGGTGGAAAAACGAAAAAAGGCCGGTGTCATGACAACACCAGCCTTTTCGTTTACACGTGGGTAGTAAACTGCTAGTAACCACCCAATTCAGTTGCGGGAGCCAGACACCTTTCAAACGCATACCAGAGGCGATTTTTTCGCTCAACAGAGACCAACCCAGGGCAGCTGTTTCGATACCAGAGACTAACGTTATGTCCAACTTTGGTCGCCAAGAAACGATATTGGACACAATAGCTTCGATCACTCGAAGCATCATCGAGTAACCGTGGCCGGAAGTTTTTCCCCACCTGACGCAAGCTCGTCAGACAACTTCAGAATGTCTTAGAACTCTGCAGCAGTGTACTGAACGGTGACTTTACTCCAGCAACTTTGGCTTTATGGAGCCGATGACATGTCCTTTGCTTGCTTGTTTCTTTTCAAATTCAGCCCAGGCTGTTCCAGGTGGACCCAACAGGTGGTTAACTTCTATTGGCCCCAATTGGCCTAACACTCGAGCATATTTGTAGTGAACGTTTTCACTCAGTCTGGCGTCCAATTCTAAACCCAAGCGATGGCAGTCCAGTGATACGGAGTCCGATTCGATCTGCAATCGATAGCGGCAACCTGGATTCTCTGTCTCGCTATCCATCGAATCGTTGGAGATCGCAAGAAGCATGGCAAAGGATGGGGTGATGTTTTGTGCGGCCAAAGCACTATCAATGCACTTCTGTACGAACGATTCTTGAAGTTTCTCGCCGACAAGATCCGTCGTGCGATTGCTTCGTCCTACAAATCGTAGCAAGGGACACTCATTGACTTTGCCCGTGACTTCGACGATGTCATGCAACGGATATCGATATAAGCCGCCGCCCGTGGTCACAACCACCGTATACTGCCGCCCAACCGATAGTTGGTTCGCCAAAAACACTTGGTTATCCACGGCCGGGTACGGAGTGAACTCGAAAAAATGCGAATTAATTGCCAGTGCACATCCGTTGCGGCCAACAATTGGGAAGGAAACACAGGCTTCTGTTGCAAGCAGACCCTTAGCTTGAAACCGCACCCCTCGCATTTGAGATTGCAATCGCGACGCCGGGCCGCTGGAACTTCCATCCATCCAGCAGCTGACGAGGGCCAGATTGGGCCAAACCAATCGGCAAATGGATTCGGACGAGTCTATCTTGGAAAAGATCTTCTCTAGTTCTCTCGCTCTTCGGGAATTCGGTATTCGTAAACGGTTATGAATATTACTGGCTTGCGAACAACAATCGAGTCCGTCGTAGATATCTCGGAGTAGCGACTCTCTATTCCCTGGAAGTTGATCCAATAGCGCCGACAAAAACGTCGGGCTCCAAATCGAGATTAACGAAAGATCATTGGACTGTAATAAGTACATCAGCGTCAAATAGCGGAATCGGTCGATGTTTGACTCCTTCGCGACCGAAGTGGGGACAGCTAGTACGCACTGTGCCAACCATTGTTCTACAAATCCTAAATACTCGGTGTCGTCATCGAATCCAATAGGAATGCCGGAAGAGGTTTGCTGCTTCGTGAGTCCTGCTGGCGAAATCGACCAGTAAGCGAGGCCTCGTCGGACCTGTGGCACTTCCCAATACAAATCGCCGATCCAATTAGAAACCATTCGTTGATATTCAGTGCGTAGCGATTTAGTGTACGGAATCCATTTCGTTGCTTGTGTTGAACCGCTCGTCGGCTGCAACATTAGGACGGGTTCGCTAGTCAGTACGTTCTTCACGCCTTTAGATATTGCCTCAACCGCAACCTCCAAATCCGATTCGTTCATCAGCGGTACGCGCCGTTGATATGTTTGGGCAGAGTCGATTGCAGCAAAACCATGACGCAAACCAAACTCCGTGTTTTGGTTCTTATCCAAAATTTTCTTTAGATATGCTGCCTGCGTCTTGTCCACCCGCTTGGTATCCGCAAGAAACCGCTTCCAGCCGGAGCGGCATCGCAACATCCATGCCGTATTGATTGCAAACGCAGAGATGCTCATCGTGCTTCCGTCGCCGACGCGGCAGAGATAACTCGGTATGCGACCGAGGTAAAATTTTCTCGAGTCAATGGCGCTAAGCAGCAGAGTTCATCACCTAACGCATGACCTGGATTCGACTCCACAAAGAACGATACGTCGGGATCTCGTAGACGTTGGCTTACTAAAGGCGCAGCCTCTGGGCGAAGGCGGCAGCCGTGCTCGGTGGCTCGAACAATGCCTCTTGTCTCATCGTAGCGATCTCCGAACTTCCATTTGGATAATTGATGTAACAAGGATACATAATTCGGAGGAGTGACGACGCCTTGCTTTGGGAAGAATTCTTTGAAAAACAATGCCAAATAACGATAGGTCTTGTAACCCTTGGAAATGAGATACCAATAGAGTTTTTTATCGGGGAAAAGGTCTATCTGTTCCAAAGCAAGTCTTCCCCATTGACCAGCTAAGTTGTTCCTTCCCCGATATGCTTCCGCAATGATCGTATCTCCCGAAAACAGGGCAAGAGAATCAGAATGTCCGGGGACTGGCAAGAGGACTTGGGTGGAGAATCCACACAATTCCCCCGTCTGCCTTCTAAGGGTAATAACCCAGTGCTTTTCGGATAAGTCTCTGCAAAAATCCAAAGGTCGAACTCCTGCGTAATATGATTGCATTAGCGTCAGCATTTGCTGCAATTCACTCGAGCTGAGAGAGCTTGCCAATTCGATCTTGTTCGATAACTCTTCGCTGCCAATATTCACCGTTGACATCTTACAAACAACCCAGTTCTAAGTAGATCAAACGATCCTTAGTGTAATTATCCCACTTCAGCGGATTCCAACTTACTAGGTAAACACCGGTGGTATACACATGGCTTGCGCGACGCGCAAACAAAGTCGCCAGAGAGCACCGAGAGTCCAACCCCAATAAAAGTCGACTTGTAGTTTTGGAACAAGCATCGCAGGCTTTGGAAACTAGTAATTCAGCTACGTCAGCTCGGTCATTTCGAACGACCAACAACGAGCCGACGAGATACTCCAACACTTCTCCCGTCTTAGGCAATTTAGGATGCTTGCTCCAAGTTGCGAATGCGTTGTATAGCGGCATACAGAAACGAAGCCACATCGGGTAGGCTTCGACCACCACTTGTTTGAAGTTCGATTGATCCCAAAGTCCAAAGGTACCGACAATGTCATCGCCCTCCCAGGCCACGAACAATTGTGATCGTTTCATGTCTCGGAATGTACCTGCCTTCGGATCAAAATCTTCGACGCGATACTTCGGAAAGAAGTTTCGCGTAGCACCGATTGTATTCAAATACTTCACCACCAAACCAAGTTCGGATTCGTGGGCTGGTCGAACCTCCACACCTTCGATAGGCCGCGATCGACATCGAAGCATAGAAATGGAGTACGTATTCAAGGTCCCGATGCGTTGATAATGCGGAAGCCCAACTCGCCCCCCTATAAGTGTCCGCTCGGCAATCGCATTACCATCTGCAACAGTGGTCACATAGAATTTAACTCCAAAAGAATTTTTGGTATCCGTATCGAGCTCCTTGAAGAATCGAAACCCACGAGCGACTAAGCCGCGGCGACGATGCTCCTTATCCAGTCTCAGAGTGCTCAGATAGCCGATTCGTTCCACTTGACCATCGACATAACGTTCGCGGACAGATCGCGATCCAAGACCAACGATATTATCGTTCTCCAAATTTCGGCATACGATTGTTTGAGATTCTTCACCATCCAATTGGCAGGCAAAGAAATAGGATGGTTCTCGCCGAAAGCTGAGGGATATCTCGCCTGACATCACGTTGCGAGCCAGTAGAGCTCGTAACTGCATATCATCTTCGGGGCGTGCAAGCTCAAACCGAAAACATACCAATTTCTTTTTCCTCGGCTTTGAGTAGCTTGCCTGTCCAGGCTTCGTCTCCCAATGGCAATCCGTTTCGGCCTTCGGTGTCCCAATGGTGCATGGCATTAATTGCCCAGAAGTTCATCCACATGAAAGGATCACGGTAGTTGACACGGTGCATTCCGCGGCTTGCAATACTGCCCCAGGAGTAAAACTCACGGCGAGCTTGAGTACATAGGGATTCCAGTTCCTCGGGCGTAAAGTGAGCTGGTTGAAAGGGAATCATGCTATAGCGATACCGGTCGTCAAGCCACCACGCGTCGTACAGCATGCGTCCCTCACCTTGCAGGCGCTCATACAACGGTGTTCCTGGGAACGGCGTAATATGATTGAAAGCCGCGATAAACAAGCCTTCTGTTCTAGCGAATCGAAGCGCGGTTTCAAAAGTTTCCTTAGTATCTGTGTCGTATCCGAATACAAATGTGCCGTAGACCCGAAGGTCATGACGCCGTAGGTTTGCAATTGCTTGGCCAGGGCCTCCTTTCATCAAATTAAAACTCTTGTTCATCTCCTTAAGTGAATCTGGAGAAAGAGACTCAAGGCCAATTAGAATTCCTTGACACCCACTTCGCTTCATCAATTCCAAGGCTTCTTCGTCGAAGGCGACATTGATGGCGGACTGGCTGACCCATCGGATACGCAAAGGAATCAAGGCTCTCATCAACTCCTTCGCTTCATCCAAGGATGAAGTCAAATTGTCGTCGATAAAAAAGATGAGCTGCCTTCCGTTGCGTACTCGTTTTACTTCTTCGATCACACGCTCCACGGGGCGATGATTGTGGGTCGAGTCAAAATAGGACTGGATCGCGCAAAAATCGCATTTGAAACGACAGCCCCTCGAAAACTCAATTAAGCGGAGCGGTAAATACTTCTTTCGCACAAAAAGGGTTCGATCCGGGGTGGTAGTTAGCGACTTTGGCCTGGCCGCGGATCGATAGATTTTTTTCGGAGACCCACTGCGATAGTCCTGCATCAGTTCCTCAAACACCTCTTCCGCTTCGCCGATTACGATGGACTCACAATACTGGGCAACTTCTGCGGGACAAAGAGTCGCATGAAATCCCCCCATCACAACAGGAATTCCACGCGAACGATACTCGCTCGCAATTTGGTAGGCGCGTTTAGCCGTATAAGTTTCAACGCTAATCATAACCAGATCGGTCGGCTCATCGAATGGAATTTTTTCTAGGCGATCATCGTAGAAGCGTCGATCGACTTCGGTAGGTAAGAGAGCGCTGAGCATCGCTGCCGGGAGTGGCTCCATCTGCCAGGTTCGCATATAGCGTTTCATCCCACGTCTCCGACCAACGCATGGATGGATGATCGTCACTCGATACTGCTTGGTGATCACGACACGACCTCAAGTGCATCTTGCTTTCGGTTTTGAGGCAAGAATTTTTCAACGGGGTCCATCCAGCTATCGCAATTATAAAATTGGTGCAGCCGATGAGCGTAATAGCGATACCCTAGGTTGGTTGTTAAGGCTATATACCAAGGGGCCGCAGTATGCCGCAATCTGGACGCGATACTCGACCATCGATATGTGTACT
>JAIYDQ010000002.1 GCA_027487375.1 Planctomycetaceae bacterium | reverse complement strand
TGTCATTTCGAGTTTTCTGCTGAGGCGTTGCTTGCGGGAAAGAACGTGCTTTGCGAAAAGCCGCTCTGCATGAACGCAACAGAAGCGTCTGAGTTACGAGCCATCGCGCTACGTACAGGGAGACGACTGGTTCATGCGACTGCTTTTCCGTATCATCCGCGTTCTATTGCCTCAAGGCAGTTGATTCTCGACGGTGAGATCGGCGATGTACGACGTGTTACGATGGCTTGTACATTCGCAGATGCATTTCGACGCGAGAATGAACATCGCATCGACCCAATACTTGGAGGCGGTTGCCTACTGGATCTGGGGTGGTACTGCGTGGCGGCGACAATGTGGCTGACAGATTTAACTGTGAAGTCGATGCAAGTGACCGGCTCAAAGCGAAACGGTGTCTGGGAAAGCGTTCAGGCGATTGCAAAACTTTCTAATGGCGCTGTTGCTCATTGGGACTGTGGATTTGACACAGCTTCTCGCAAATGGATCGAGGTCGCTGGAACAGAAGGCTCATGGATTTGCGATGACTTTATTCGGCCTTGGGACAACGCGAAACCGAGGTACTGGCTACACGGTCATGCAGGGAAATCCAAAGCCGAATTGATCGGCGAGAATTTCTTTCAAGAAGCAGCCATGATTGACGCGTGTTGCCATGAAACCGATGGATGGAATGCGAACCAGATGGATCAAGCAGTCGAAATCCATCGCGTTCTAGATGCGATGGATGTTGCGGCGATCGTCGATTAACCAGCGATCATTATCATAAATCAAGCGACTGACGGTGTTGATTCTGCTTGATTCGATTCCAGTGAATCCGTCGCGTTTTGGCTGGAGGGTGTAGACGGTGATTCGCTCGATGGGTTAGCTTCTTTCTTACTCGTCTCGCGGAGGATTTTATCAAGAATTCCGTTCACGAACGAACCCGAGTTCACATGGCCATATCGCTTTGCAAGTTCGATCGCTTCGTTGATAACGACTCGGCCGGGAACCTTCCCGAAAACCATTTCATAGGTTGCCAATCGAATCACGTTTCGATCGATAGTTGACATCCTTTTAACGGACCAATTCGCGGCGTGTTGACCGACCAACGAGTCTATTTCACTTCGACGCTTACGAACGCCCGCAAGTAATTCTTCACCAAAGGCAATGAGAGGCTTGTTACGCAGCATGCGCCTTTCGATAAACTGCTTTGCGAGCATCATGTCTCGAGTTGGATTCATGTCGTCTTCGTAAAGGACCTGGAGAACAACTTCGCGGGCACGGCGTCTTGTAGTCATAAAAACTTTGAGTTGGGCAGTAAATCAAAATTCCAAAGATCATCGACGAATGGATCGTCGAAAACTTGTCTATCGTGTGATAGAACGTTTCTATGAAGATACCATGCAATCCTAAATCCGAAAATGCTTTCTTGCAAAACTCGCCAAGTTGGCCAAATTTGCTGGATGAAAGGACCGCTAAAAGGCTCGCGAAGAAGCACGGAACGCCTTTGCTGGTTGGAAGGAAATCTCGGATTCGGCAACGTTTTCTCGGAATGCAGCAACACCTGCCCCAAGTCGACATCTATTATGCGATGAAGGCGAACTCGGATCGAGCTTTGCTGAGGGTTTTGCAAGAGATGGGTGCTGGTTTTGATGTTGCATCCGAAGGGGAGTGCACCCGAGTTCGCGACGTGATTGGGACGCTTTGCAATACTGTCTTTAGTAATCCGTGCAAAACTGTGCAGGCGATCCACCATGCGTACGATTACGGCTGCCGAAAGTTTGTTTTTGATTGCCAGTCGGAGCTGGAAAAGCTTGTTCAACTGCCGATCGACGCTGGCTTGCATCTTCGGATATCGGTTCCTGCCGGATCGTGTCGAGTGAATCTTTCGCGGCGGTTTGGTGCCACAATGGAGCAGGTAGAGTCGCTTGCCACTCTCGCCTCGCATCATGGTCGCAGCATTACCGGAATAGCATTTCACGTTGGTTCGCAAGCGACTGACCCGGGGGATTTCGAAGTTGCGTTCCAGTTGGCGGAGGTTGCTCGGAAGCTACTATCTAGATCCGGTCATAAGATTGAATGTATCAACCTCGGCGGTGGTTTTCCTGTTGACTACGGGAACATCGAATCGTCGCAAATAGACTCGCATTCCTCCTCCCTTAATCTTGAAAGTTATCTTAGTAGCCTGATCAAATTTCGAGATCGATTTTCTCTAGAGGAAACGAATGATCGATTTTCTGAAATGCCGCAAGTCTCCGGAAAGCAAATTCAAATTAGCTCGAAAGGGATGATTCAATGGATGGCCGAACCGGGGCGAGCATTGGTCGCGGAGGCGGTCACCCTGCTGACAACCGTGATCGGAGTGAAGAAGCTTTCGGATGGTACCCCGCTCTATACAATCGACGATGGGGTGTACGGCAGTTTCTCGGGGCGTTACTTCCCCCCCGACCACTTCCGCCTCGTTCCAGTAACTCCGCGCGACTCAAAAGATTCCGACATTAACGCGATCCCTTCGATGATTTGCGGCCCCTCATGCGACGGCGGCGATGTTCTCGCGGAGTCGCAATCGTTGCCGAGCTTGAAGATTGGGAGTTTGCTTCAGGTTCCGATGATGGGGGCCTATACGAGCGTTGGTGCAAGTCATTTCAATGGTCTCGAAAAAGCGAAACGCATTTGGATCGAGTAGTCGGCTGGTTTGACGAGATAAAAGTTTAGCCGCTGGCACTAGCTGCGGTGTTGGACTTTCCTGCGCAAGCGGACGGATAAAGGATTGAACTCGGCTAACGCCTGAGGCTCAAGAGAAACGACTTATCATTACGCCAGCTCACTTCTACAAGGCCAACTTGTTAATTTGGGCAGTTTAATCGGTCTCGAGTATTCTGGTTTGAGCTTCCGCTAGCCTTTATCCGAAGAATCGAAATACCTTATTCGATTCCTTAGGATGATCATTGGCATGGCCGTCGTTAACGCAGACAGCTTACGCAATACTCTTGGTGGGCAACTCCAGTTGTCGCAATCGGATCTCGCAGAACGGATGCGAGAGACGCTCCTGGTGCGAAACGGTGTTTACTGCGCACGAAGATTTGCAATCGACGGATACACGTTGACTTGGTTCGTTGAAGAGAATCAAGTCAAGCTAACCGGTCCTGATGGCAAGCTTCTCTCGGCCACTTCAGCACTTGCGTTTGTTCACCAGCAATCTTCTGGTCGACGCGCGGCATAGCACTAGGGCAATGCTTGGGTAGCCAGATTGCTGTAGGATAGGCTTCCAGCCTGTCGATTGCGAAACTGACAGGCTGGAAGCCTATCCTACGACTGATCATCTTGCTCAATCCTTAGCTAAATCAACCTAAGAAT
>JAIYDQ010000386.1 GCA_027487375.1 Planctomycetaceae bacterium | reverse complement strand
TCCACAGTGTCCATGCCTTCTTCCTGGAGCGCGTAGGCTCTGATCTTTTGAGCCAGCCCAATGCCTCGTCCCTCTTGCGGAAGATACACAAGCACCCCTACACCTTCTTCGGCGATGCGTTTGAGAGCGAGTTCCAGTTGATCACCACAATCGCAACGGAGCGATTGAATCAAATCACCTGTAAAGCAACTGCTATGCATTCGAACGAGCGGAATCTTTCGGTCTGGGCTTAAACTAGCCACATCGCCCATCACCAAAGCGATCGGTTCTTGCGATTCAAATTGAACTCCGTAAACATAAATATCAAAGTCACCAAACTTGGTTGGAAGCTTTGCTTGGGCAACTCGGGTAACAAGCTTCTCATTGAGGCGTCTGTGAGCAATCAACTGCTCGACGGTGATAATCGGAAGCTGATGCTGCTCGGCAAGCACTAACAACTCATCGCGAGTCGCGCGATCTCCGGACTCATTCAATATCTCGCACAACACACCTGCTGGTGCTAGTCCAGCCATTCTTGCCAAATCGACTGCCGTCTCCGTATGACCGGCGCGTCTCAGGACGCCACCTTCCATGGCTACCAACGGGTAAACGTGTCCAGGCCGCACAAAATCTTTTTTCTGCGATGTCGGCGAAGCAAGCCTGCGAATCGTTTCTGCTCGCTCCGATGCCGTGATTCCTGTCTTGCACCCCGTAAAGTCAACGGGGGTCATGAAGGCGGTTTGAAGTGGAGCCGTGTTATCCTGGACAATTGGCTGCAGATCCAGACGCTCGCAAACACTCCGCAGCACGGGAGCACACAGTTGCCCGTGCCCTTTTAACATGAAGTTGATCGTCTCGGTCGTCGCAAGTTCCGCTGCGCAAATGTAATCGCCTTCATTTTCGCGATCTTCATCGTCCAAGACGATCACAACGCGTCCTGCTCGAATGGCATCCACGGCTTCCTGGATTGAACTAAACGCTCTTGTCATATGCAATCGACTCTTCTTCCCTTGGCAGATTCTCTACAATTCCGTTAGAAGTATACCAGTACGTCAAAATTCTGTTACGCCACTACGGGCCATTTTATTACCTGCCTTTTTTTCGGAACAACATTCCCGGGGTTTAGATGAGTCGAATACGAATGCGTTCACGTACCACTATCAATTTGTCGGTTTGCTATCTTTCGGGTGCGCTCTTTATCCTTTCAAATTGCACTAAATGCCAAGGGGAAGAGGCTAGCTCGGTCACGACACCTAGTCAGTTAAACACCAGTACCCAAACGCAAGAGGCACCCAAAAATGGAACGAAAAGTGCGATTAAGCGGTCTGACAACAAGTCGGAAATACCGCTCAGAATTGAACGAGAAATCATTTTTACCGAAGGAGATGGATACCAATCGGCGGCTGACTTATACCGACCAGCATCCGACGAAGTTTGCCCGGTCGTGATCATGATTCACGGTGGAGCCTGGATTTCCGGTGACAAATGGCACGTCGCAGACCACGCAAGACAGATGGCGAAAAAAGGCTTTGTGGTCATGGCCATCAATTATCGTCTCTCCCCAAAACACAAATGGCCAGCCCACCTAGATGACTGTTTCGCGGCCTTGAGCTGGATGTCGAAACATGCTTCGGAGTGGAAGGCCGACATCGATCGAGTCGGTACTTGGGGATACTCCGCGGGGGCACAGCTTGCGTTACTCACAGCGCTGAATTCGAGACCTGACTTACCGAAAGTCCGCGCTGTTGTTGCCGGTGGTGCGCCATGCGACCTTACATTCATCCCCGAAAACACGAAAGCACTCGCGACTGTTCTGGGGGGAACGCGAGCAGAAGTTCCCGACCGTTATCGTGACGCGTCTCCTATTTCATTCGTAACCAACCAAGCACCACCCGTGTACTTCTTTCATGGTGATGATGATTTTCTTGTTCCTCTTTCAAACAGCATTCGAATGCATGAGTCGCTACTTGCAAAAGGTATCGACACGGTCCATCGCACGATTGTTGGCAAAGGTCATTTGATCGCTTTTCTTGATCAGCAATCGAGATTAGAAGCCATCGAATTTCTAGAAAAATTCCTCAAAAGTTAACGCCACTGGTACGATCGTTATTGCTAGTGAATACAAGAAGTGCCAGTGAACGCTCACTTACCTCAACCGACTTCTTAGCAAATTCTGGCTAGCGAGTTGATGGCCGAACCGACAGTTAACGACAACGCAGCGATTTATCACAACTCAAGGTAGTCGTAACATCCAGCTGCCGAGCACAAAACATGAAGCTACTGAATAGTTCATGTCTCCGCAACGTTTGAACGGCTAGAGAGAGTTCGCGAACTGAGCGGAGCAAATTCAAGCTTGCAATCGGATTACTCCAATTAATCACGTTTGGGTAAGTGCCCGCCAATAGTATCGAAACGTAAAAAAACCTCGTTGCATACAACGAGGTTTCATGAAAATCGTAAATTTACAAAAACTACTTCTTTTCTGGCGGAAGAATCACGGAGTCGATCACGTGAATTACGCCGTTGCTTCCAACAATATCCGTCTTAACAACTTTTGCAGCATTGTTAAGCAACACACTGCCGTCCTTCACAGAAATAGTGAAATCTGCACCGTTAACAGTTGTAGCCTTGTCGAGCTTCACAGCATCCGCAGCAAGGACCTTTGCTCCTACGACGTGGTAGGTCAAAATCGCAGCAAGCTTTGCCTTGTTCTCAGGCTTTAGCAAGGTTTCGACAGTACCCTTTGGAAGCTTGTCAAAAGCTGCATTGGTTGGGGCGAAAACCGTAAATGGTCCTTTCCCGCTCAAGGTTTCAGCCAAACCTGCGGCCTTTACAGCAGCTACTAGCGTGCTGAAATCAGGATTGCCCGCAGCAATCTCCACAACATTCTTCTGAGCTGCTGGAGCCTCAGCAACACTCGTTCGAGCAGCCACTAAACCCATAGCCACGCAAGCCAACATCATAGCGAACTTCTTCATCATCTAATCCTTCACATACAAACGAACCAATGTGGTGGATACACAACACATGCATTACCACAAAGGTAAAAACGGTAGTTATTTCACAGGCTGAAATCGACGAAGTAGTGGCTGTGAACTCGAAGTCCACACGGGAGTCTACTCCGTGAGTGAGGCACTCGGCCTCATCTCGATAACACACTACATGGTAGGAAGGCGTCAAGTCTCCAAAAAGAATTTTGCAATTTGTTAAACGAAGAATTCTCAGCCGGACAAAATCCCATATTTTGTCCATCTCATTCGCTTGATTCACGATTCCAATCCAACGCGTATCTTCGCGATAGATGAAAACGAATCGAATAATCGCATCGTCCCTTCCGAGGTATGAGCGATCGGAAAGTTTATGAAGCTTCAGAGAAGTTTAGCTTCTTCTATCGCGTTTCATCTTTTGCGTGTCGTTGACCTTCGCGATCGAAGACACAAAGATTCAATGAACGAAAGCAAGCCTCAGAGAGCTACACCGTGAATCCAAGAATGCAGAGCTCGAGAGAGACAAGACGGACATTACAGACAGCCTCAATCAGACGGCAACCACGGACCGATTCTTCATAACACGTTTTGCCGTAGATTGCCCGATATGCATTCTGATCGAAGCGAGAGGCTCGGCTCTTTGATTCTTGGCATCTGCATCGCGCCGTCACGGTCGGCGCAGAAAATTGGGAACCGATCCCCATGTCGCTGATAATGAGTCGCCAAAGCAACTTCGGGTGAATTGTTGTGTGCAGATAAATGCCCCAAGCACACCCATTGAAGTTGTTCTGCATCGCAAGCGGCGAGAAGCTCGGCTGAATCCTTATTCGAGATGTGGCCACGCTTGCCTGAAATACGATTTTTCAAGTGTTGAGGATAATCTCCTTCGCGGAGCATCACTTCATCGTAGTTGCTTTCAATCAGCACCGCATCCAAACTGCTGATAACTTTATGTAGCCCATTGAAGACGTGTCCCAAATCGGTTAGCAAACCGAATCGTTGTCCTGAATCGACATCTTCAATGACGAAGCATACACCATCGATGGCATCGTGAGGTGTTCGCAATGTCTCGATACGGAGCGAGCCTATCCGAAAGTCTTTACCCGATTCAAAATAATTAGGACTGCCAATAGAGCCTGTGGATGGTTTCGCTCGTGTCGCATTCCAGGTTCGTAAATTCGCGTAAACAGGCAATCCGAACTTACGATGAAACACTCCGACACCGCTAATATGATCGTAGTGTTCGTGTGATAAGACCAAGGCATCGCAGTCGCGAATGTTGTAGCCATACTCTGCTAAACGAGACTCGGCCTTGCTACCGCTGATACCTGCATCGACAAGCAAAGATGTGTCACCACTTCGCACGAACACACAGTTGCCAGAACTTCCTGATTGCAATGAGATGACTTCCATTACAAAAGTGTAACCAGTCCAATCGTTCGCTGGAAGTTAACTTGTGCATCCACCAGGGCAAGTCAGTTTCGGTAGAACTGGTTCCATGCGAAGCCAGCGATTAAACCAGAAAGAAACGTTTGGGAGATTAGCTGGACATCGCCATTTGTCTGGGTAGGCAAGTTGTGTCCTGTAAGCAATTTCACGTAGCCACCGCTGCAAAGTGATGGATTTAGCTTCCAGACGAGTCTACCGTCTGGCGACGGTAGCTACGAAATGCGAAAAGTCGCGTTATCCAAATACGACCAGTTATTAAACACGTAGTAGCGTCTCTCCGAGACGCAGCTACGCGAATTCGACTTTCGAAACAAAGCCCAGTTGGAGTACAGCCTTCAGGCGCCCAGCGCATTGAAATTGCCCCATGCGGCTAAAACCTGAACTCCAGCCCAAACCTTGCGCTGTCCAACTAGTTTTGACCGTTAATATTAAAGGCTGTCCCTGGTGGAATTGCTCCGTAGATGCCTTCGGTGAAGACTTGGCGAACGAAGTTATTGAAAAGCCGGATAGGCTTCGGAGGCACTACGATCAGGTCATTGTCGCGTAACCAAATCTCGTCAGCAGGACTTGGTCGTTTGCCAAGGTGAGCTCCGCGAAGATCGAGCATGGTCGCAATGAGTCTCCAGTCCTCGGTTCTTCGGAAGACAACAACCTGTCGATTATTCCCACCGAGACTAAGTCCTTCTGCCATCGCGAGAGCTTGTGTCACGGTTGTTGGCTGGGTGATTTCGAATCGCCCACCTCGATTGACTTGTCCGAATACGTAAACAAAATGGGGAGCTTGCCGCGTTAGACGTGGCTCTAGTTCAATACCGATCACACGTTCACGATAACGAAGATTGACTTCTCGTTTAACTTCTTCAAGTGTCATCCCAACAACATAGACGTTTCCAATCAATGGCAACTGAATACGTCCATCAGGGCTGACAATCGCAGAAACGTTTTGGCCACCCGTGTTGGCGCCAGAGTTCCCACCACCGCCAGCAAAGTTACTCACGGCAGCCCGTAGGTCTTCCAACTTTGTGTTGAACTTTACCGGAGTGATATCGATTGCAGGATTCTTGATGTAACTGGTGTATGCCTTTTCTACGTCTTGACGAAACTGTTGAACGGTTTTCCCTGCCGCTGGAACTGGTCCCAGCAGGTGCAAAACAACAGTCCCGTCCGGTTGAATCTGAACACCTCTTGTGATATCACCCCGGCGTACGCGTTCGTCGGTCGCGGACTCGACAAAAAGTTCATCACCAACCATGAGTCGGTATTCTTCGCCAATTTGCTCGCGTGCAAGGACGTAGATGAATTGCAAATCGTCTCCAGCGCGAATTCGGTATTGCAACATGGCAGGCAGACGAACTGGACCGATGTATTCGCCATGTCGCAGCGGTTCAAAATCGATAGGCGCCGCGTCGCTCCAGCGTTGCTCGCATCCTTTTGCCGATGCACTATCGATCCCCCGAAAACATTGATCATAGCTTCCCGTCGTCAACCCAATCGATTGCGATGGAGCAGGCACACACAATGGCGCCGGATGTTGCATGATGGCTCCACAACCGGAACACGATCCAGCGCAACTCGACACGCAACCGCATCCGCTGCAAGTACCACATCCCGCATCCGAAGTAGCATGCACAGCATGTGGTCCGCCAACGTCAAACCAAGTCCCGTCTGGAATTGGTTCATGGCTCATCGGAACGGAGTGAGCAACCGTGCGAACCGCGTTCGTATTTGCTGCAGGGAACTGTTGTGCGAACAACGATGAACAAGCAAATGCCGCAGCGCAAGCGAATGCGGTCGCTATTCCATTGGAATACCACTGAAAAATTGATCGTTGTAACATACTAGTGCCTTGTTGGTCGTGTTGGTAGCTGAAGTCGTGTGACTTCAGGTCGGAACAAGATGTTCGGTAAGCTCTCAATCATTTCGATCCAACAGAACTCTCACGAGCTCTGCTCCGAATTCAGACCATGAGTTTCGCTGACTTACTTGAATAACTTGCCATACCAAGGTGTCTTAGCCGGTGCGGCGACTGCAGAAGCTTGTTGTACTGGCGATTGTACGGGTACTGTTGGCTGCATTCCGGTCGGATAAGGACTTACACTTGCAAATGTCTTGGGGTCCACTTCGATTACTTCGGGTACGCCAACCATCTCCGGTGCAACGTTTTGTTTTAGAGTTTGAACATTACGTTGAGCAAAAGCTACTTGGTCAGCTTCACCCCGCCGGCGATATACTTCTGCAAGATTGTTCCATGTTTCCGCTTTGGGATTTACTCGGATGGAATGATTCAGAGCGACATGAGCTTCGTCAACGCGATCCAACTGGAGAAGTGCGAACCCCAATTGGTTTGCGTTGTCTGCGTTGCGTGGATTGACTTCCATCGCGGCTTGATAGCAGACGACAGCTTGGCTGCGACGCATTTGTGATTCATTTGGATTTTGATCTGCTTCACGCTCCAACGTTTTGCCATATGCGAACAGAAGATCAGCAGTCCAAGGGTGACCTTGAGAGGCGACGAGCCACTGTTGCTTTGCGTAAGCGCGGTAGTGCTGCGCTGCTAGGTCCGGCGATACCAAGTGAAGCTGAGTTTGCTTCAGCGCGTTTGTTTTGTGTCCGCTGATTATTCTTTCCGTATTTTGGCCAGCTCCAGGCGTGCTATTGGAACGGTAGAAATCGGACTCTTCTGCGAATGCGGCTAAAGCCTGGTCCATGGCTGGTTCGCTCGTCCATGTGCCTCCGCGAAGGTCAATTGAGCGGAACAGCGATCGCATCCCCATCAAGACTTCCTCGCGAGCGCTTAGGATCGCGCCACGACGGAGCAAGTCATCACAATTCGCAAGATGTTGTTTGAGATTGTCCTCTATGGTTTTCCATCCCGTGGGTGGTTCGATTGGAAGAGGCGACTTTGCCAGCGGCCCACGGCTAGCGTCGAGCAGCTCCGCGCTAACGCGGCTTGCTGTCCGCATCCGATTGTTATTTGATTCTTCCGACGCGGTAGGGCGAATGCCGACTGATGCTGGAACGACCTGAAGGCTGTCCGTTGAGTACGGGTAGTCTGACTCTTCTAAGTTAAGCAAAGGCTTCGATCGAGCTTGCAATTCCGTCCCGCCGATGACACCGACGACATTCGATCGACTTGTCGAAGCGGACTCATACGGTTGCGAGTTGATCGCCCCGGTCGCGTTGATGTTATTGGTACCTGTGCCGGATCTTGCTTGGTCCAAGGGGCGTTGTTGAGCGTATCGTGTGCGCATCGAATCACGATTCTGGGATCGCTCGTGAATTTGAGCCGCTTTCCGCAAAGCCTCTTCTGTAACCGGTAAGTCGCGTACGGCTTCACGTGGTACAGAACTCGGAATGTGACTCGGAATCGCGTTGGTTGACTTGGGCGATACCGCAGGCGGTTGGAGTCGGATCGTGGGTGTTTCGAAGGTGTCGAATTCGGTCGATTCGCCTGAGCGTACTGGCTCTGGGTAGCCGAGTCCAACCGTAGCACTTTCCATGTCATTTGATAGGGCGACACCACCATAAGGAAGCCGTTGTGCACTCGCAGTCGAGTCAGCGCTCGTGAGCGATTGACGAGGCTGATTGATGAATCCCTTTGTTGTCGGTCTTTCATAGCCAGACAACTCCATGGTCATCTCCATTCCACGCGACGATGGATCTGAAGGTTGCTGAATATCCCTTCGATCAGGCAATCCCTTGGAGCCTGGCTTGATCGATGGATTCGAGTTCATGTTCCCTTGGTGCATGCTCTCGTGGGCATAGACCCGGTCGACCGATGTGGATGGTTGACGAATCATGTTCGCACTTGAAGAAACTGCATTATTCTCGCGACTACCTACATGGTTCGTATCGAATCGCGTATTGGGTCGATTTGGTTCGAGACTCTGCGGTGATCGCTCCCACGGCGAATTCGGAAGTTCGCGATATCTCGACTGCGAAGCGGACGACGGAATGCTGTTCGAGATGTTCGAGGTTGTTGCTGGAGCGTTCACTTGAGGTTCGACAAAATGCGACTCACTGACGCTCGTTGGCCGGCCAAGTGATGCATGAATCGCAGCTGGAGAGGTCGCAAAACCTCGGTCAGCAACTCGCTCATATTGCACGTCTTGGTGATTCGTGCTGCGTAACTCGGAGCGTGACCTCCATTGGAGCGTATTGGAGGCGTTGGTCTGCGCAGATGCGGATTGATGTTGGCTAGCGATCAAAGAGATACCGCCGCAGACGGTCATCTGCGTTAGCCTCTTGATACGTAATGCTTTTGCGACATTCATCGTTCGTTCAATCATCTATCTCACCAAGTAGTTCTGGCGATGCCCCGAGTAATCGAAGACTCCCCTACGCAGGGAGAATTCGGAATCTTCGATACAGTCCGTGCAGTCGGAACACCGTAATCCCACCCGGCAAGAGAGGATCCATCGTCACGACCGGAACAAACGTTACAGTTTGCCAAAGTCACGGATGCACACTTTTAGCCAAGAAACCCTTTATTCGACGGCCCCGTAGGCAATCTAGGCGACATGGGGAGCTTGCGTCTCAAGCCCCTCTGTTTAGACCTAGCCACAGCCAACTACTTTTTGCTATGCCCTGCAGCGTTGCTCGTTGATGGCAAAACTGCGAACTCGTAGGTCAAATCCGATATGTCACCGCAATATTGATAATGTTGCCTGCAAT
>JAIYDQ010000011.1 GCA_027487375.1 Planctomycetaceae bacterium | reverse complement strand
TCGATGATCGATTCCTCTCGGAACCTACCGCGTCACCCCACTGGCTTGTGACCATTCTCTTGATTGTCCGCAATCTCGTCATCGCACTTCCGCTGACAAAGCTATTCACGCAGCCGATGAGAGGTTGGTTTCAATCGAGTTCTTTCGAGTCGAAGTCGCTAATCGGCAAGGAGGCAGAGATATCGTCGTACGATGCGAGTCCGGAAAACGGACAAGTAAAATTCAAAACCGATGGCGCACCGTTGCTACTAAATGTACGAACCGATGGTCCTCATCTCGCAAAAGGAACCCGAGTTTGGATCACTCATTATGATTCTGTAAAGCGTCTCTACATCGTTTCTCCAACATCAAACGCAGCTTCGTTTTCTTCTCCAGAGTAACCCACATGTTTATCGAATCCCTTGCTGTTTCTGCTGATCTATTAATGTCCTTCGCGGTCAATGAAACGCTCGCCGCAACTTGGCCTCAGATCGGAGTCAACGTTGCGATCGGAGCGGCTGCCCTGGTCGCGTTCGTGATCGCGTTCATTACTGTTGCTGGTAAATTCTATGTCAAAGTTGGTCCCGATGAAGCGATTGTGATGACAGGGATGGGCGGTATGAAGGTTGTTATCGACGGTGGTGCGTTCGTGTGGCCGGTGATTCATCGTTATGAAAAAATGGACCTGACGCTCAAGAGTTTCGAGATATCACGCGAAGGCTCCGAAGGTCTCATCTGCATGGATAACATTCGTGCCGATATCAAGACGGCGTTTTTCATTCGCGTTGACAAAACGACTGAAGAGATCAAGGAGGTCGCACAATCAATCGGATGCAAGCGAGCGAGCCAGATCGAAACGCTTCGTGAGCTGTTCGATGCAAAGTTCTCGGAAGCATTGAAGACCGTTGGTAAGCAATTCCAATTTGTCGAACTCTACGACAAGCGTGATAAGTTCAAAAATGAAATCCTGAAGGTTATCGGAACTGATCTCAACGGTTATCGCTTGGATGACTGTGCGATTGATTACTTGGAACAGACGCGACTCGAACTGTTAAATCCGAATAACATTCTCGACGCCGAAGGGATTAAGAAGATCACCGAATTGACATCGGCGGAGAAGATCAAAGAAAACTTCTTTACTCGCGAACGTGAGAAAACCCTTAAAAAGCAAGATGTCGAGGCTCAAGAAGCAATCCTTGAACTTGAGCGTCAGCGGATTGAAGCCGTCGAGAAGCAGAAGCGTGAGATCGCTGAGATCGAATCTCGCGAACATGCTTCTGCCGAGAAGGTTCAACAAGAAATGCGACTCTCTTCCGAGAGAGCCAAGATCGCGACCGACGAGGAACTCGGTATTGCAACTCAGAATAAGGATCGCCAGATTCTTGTCGCACAACGGAACAAGGAGCGGACCGACGGCGTGGAGCAAGAAAGAATCCTGCGAGACCGTGCACTAGAGGTAACTGAACGTGAACGTGTTGTGGGACTTGCTGAAGTTGAAAAGCAAAAGGCTTTAGAAACCGAGCGTCGCAATATTCAAGAAGTGATCCGTGAACGAGTCATGGTCGAACGCGCGGTTGTGGAAGAACAAGAAAAGATGAAGGATACAGAAGCCTTCGCGACGGCAGAAAGAAAGAAAAAAGTTGAGATCACTGCAGCCGAGATGCTTGCCGAGCAATCCTTGGTGAAAGAAATCAAAGCGGCCGAAGCAGCGAAAACAGCTGCGCAATCGCATGCAGAACAAACACGTATCGAAGCCGATGCACATCGCGATCAGGCTGAGCGTGAATCGGAAGCAACCAAGATGAGGGCCGAAGCAGCCACCGCGGAACATGCGGCACAGGGACTCGCCGAGGTAAAAGTTCTTCAAGCGAGAGCAACTGCGGTTCAAGACCAAGGAATGGCAGAAGCTAAAGTACTGCGTGAGAAGTTCAGCGCCGAGGCCGAAGGTATCACCAACAAAGCGATCGCGATGAAAGAACTCGATGGCGTTGGACGTGACCACGAAGAATTCAAACTTCGACTAGAGAAAGAAAAGGCTATCGATATTGCTCAAATCAACACCCAGCAAGTGATCGCTGAGCAACAGGCATTTGTTATCGGTGAAGCAATGAAATCAGCTAAGATCGATATCGTCGGTGGAGATGGCCAGTTTTTTGATCAGATCAAATCGGCCGTGCAAGGTGGAAAAGCACTCGACCGCTATGTCATGAATTCGCAAGTCGCAACGGACATTAAGAACACTTTCTTTAGTGGAAACCCAGACCAGTTCAAAGAACAGCTCGGTGCCTTGATCGACCAATTCCATCTGAAGAGCGCAGACGTAAAGAATTTAAGCGTCGCGGCTCTTGTTGCGTCGCTGCTTGGTAAGAGCGACAGTACCTCCGCGATGCGATCGCAGTTAGTCAACCTACTGGGAATGGCTGGAACGCTGGACTTGGCCGACAAACCGGTTGATTCGATTATTGAGAGAAAATCCTAAGGTGATGTTCCCACTCTGAGCCGATGGCACTAGCCACGGGTGCAGACGTGACTACATATCCCTTGCTCGAACGAATATCCAATGCTCGTACCCGAGGCTAGCGCCTACGGCTCAGATAACTCCAATGCCTGACCAATCCCTTGCATCTGGTACTTACGAAGTACTTCGAAATCGGCTGCGTGAATCAGCAGCAGATCTTCGTAAACGCTTTGAGCGTTTGAATGCGGCGCGCGCTGAGGTTTTTGGAAACATTGAGTCCAAGCTTCTGTCGACCGCTCACGTGACGACAGATCATAACTGCGTTCCTCGCGACTTGATGACGATTGGTGATCATGTTGTTCTGGGGTACAACGTTCAGTTTGGATTAAAAACAGAGATTGTTCCAAGCGACGTTCTCTCCATTTATCGCTTCGATGGTGAGCATACGCATGACGCGGCGCTGTCACTATTCATCGATGACCGGCTAACTCGAGATTTTGGCGAGTTATATCGCTACTACAAGAATGCGCGTTTTTCTCGGTTCTTTCAGAGCGGTCCTCATCGTTACCTCGTATTCCAAGTTGGTAAGTCATCGACCGATATCAAGGCGTTTAAGTTTCTTGCAAATGGTCCCGCGCTTACGTATGTTGACAATCGTAGCGAGGCAGAAGTGCGAGTTCCGAATCAGCATTCCTTTAAATGGAATCGCGCGACTCGTGAAAGCCATCGACCAGGAATCCATCCGCACATCTCGATCGAGGATAAGGTCTTCGTCGAATGTGTCGGTGGTGATTTAACAATCAAAGTTGAAGACAACACTAGTGACGGACTAGGGATCTATCGTGAACCCGTCGAAAATGCTGATCAAACGTTAGATGACGCGGAAATTTACTCGGCGGTACTCGGGAATCTGATCGTTCTGAAGGTGCGTCCCTATTTGGAACGCGACTTTCGCTATCTCGTTTTTAGTATCAAAAAGTCGGAAGTGAAACGAATTGATTCGATTGGTCAGTCTTGTGTACTTCTACCGGACGATCATGGGATCATTTTTCCAACAGGTTTCTATCTTCAAACAGGCGATTACAAATTCTTTGATCATGGACTTGAGAATCTGTCTTATGAAAAGACGATCGCCGCACCTAATGGTGAGGATTTTCTGTATCTGTTCTATCGCGAATCTGCGGGAACCTATCTGCAACTTCGGTACAACTTGATTCGCCAAGAAGTCGAATCGCCGATTGTTTGTCATGGTCAAGCGACCTTTGAAGATGGCCGCATGTTAATTATGCGTGCAACCGAAACGCCCCAGAAGCATCACGCATTGCAGTTATGGCAAAGCCCATATACCGGCCCCGACTTCAAACCAAAGATTCAATCTGATTCTATTCTGTTCAAGATTGGCAATCGCGATCTTGTGCGTGGGATGGCTGAGTGTCAAGAAATTCTTTCGCTGATTGACAAAGATGAATCCTACAGCGATCTCTATGCCGATTTAGTCAAACGAACAACCGACGTGCTCGATGCCTATTTTTGGCTTGATCGTGAGGAAGCTGGCGGGTTGGCGGAACCGATTCAGAAGATTCGCGAAGCAAGTTCGGCTGCGGTCGATGAGTTTGAAAAGGTTGTTCGCGTTCGAAATGAATCTGCTGTCGCTCTGACTCAGGCACAAGCAGCGACATCCGACCTTCTCAAAGCGATCGAACGAGCCCGATTTGAAAAGGTCGATGATTTTGTTGAAAAGCTGGCCGCCATTCGCTCTGCTCGAGGTGCCGCTCTTCAGTTGCGCGAGCGTCGCTACATCGATGGGGATGCGGTCGCGGTGATTGAAAAGCAGCTCGCCGAAGCCGCAGATCGCGTTGGAGTCCGCTGCGTACAGTTTCTGCTCGAGCCGACCTCACTCGCAAGTTATCGTACTCGGATCGATGAGGTATCAGCTACCGTCCCCAAGATCGAATCGAGTTCGACGGGCAAGAAGACCGACACCCAACTAAGCGAGATCGCGACGGCTCTCGAGCTTCTGATCGAAACCGTTTCGCAGTTGAAGATTGAAGATCTGACGCAACGGACGCAGATCATCGATCGCATCGGTGACTGTTTGTCACAATTGAATCAGGTCCGTTCAAGCGTGAAGGCCAAGGTTCGAGATCTTACGACCAATGAGTTTGCGGCGGACTTTTTGTCGCAAACGAAGCTACTCGATCAAGCCACTTCCAGCTCCTTGGAAACCGCAGACACACCCGAGAAAGTCGACGCGGGTTTGACTCGACTCTTGATGCAGATGGAGGAGTTGGAAGCACGCTATGCCGAAAGTGAATCGTTGCTAGAAAGCCTTAGCGAAAAGCGAGCCGCTCTTTGTGCCGTCTTCGAAGGAGCGAGGCAGCGTTTGGTCGAAGCGAGAAATCGTCGTGCCGATGCGCTCGTTACCGCCGCCGATCGAATTCTCACCGGAATTATCACACGCTCGCAACGAATGGATAGTCCCGCTGCGATCGCTTCGTTTTTCGCCAGCGACTTGATGGTTGATAAGGTTCGTCGGATCGCCGATCAGCTTCGCGATCTTGGCGACTCGGTCCGCATGGAAGACGTGCTCAGCCGACTCAAGGCGATCTCCGACGATGCCGTTCGATTGCAACGCGATCGGCAAGATCTCCTTAGCGACGGTAATAGCCTGATCAAACTCGGGGAGCATCGATTCTCGGTCAATCAGCAACCGATAGAACTGACTACCGTTGTTCGACATGGAAAACTCAACATCCATTTAACAGGTACGCAGTTCTTCCAGCCAATCAGCGACCCTGCGCTGGACGCTGCGTCGGATCTCTGGGAGCAGAACCTCCCGAGCGAATCCACTCGTATCTACCGAAGTGAGTACCTTGCATATCGGTTGCTTACCGAAAACGAGTCGACCTTTCTTTCGCAAGATCCTTCGCAACGCGTTCAGACAATCCGCGACGCCATGCAACATCGGCTTGACGAAGGCTATGCTCGAGGCGTACATGATGTCGACACGTCGTTGATACTCGCGAGTATCATCGAAATGAAACATAGCCTTGGCTTGACCGGATTCCCGGCGGCGATTCGAGCAACCGCTTGGTTTCTGTGGAGTCGCTGCGTTGCAAAATCTGACCGCAACGCATTGGAAAAGTGGATCTCAATTCAAAAGCAACTTCATAGAGTCGCATCCAAGAACACGAAGGCAACGCTTTCGCCCGATCAAACGTCGTTTGAGCGGATCCATCAGTCGATCACTAAAGCCATCGACAAGCACGCTATCGACTTGAAGTCATTTGGATTTCATGACAGCAAGGAGTTCGAAAACACAATCGCGACGATGGCCCAATATCTGTACCACCAAATCGCCGACCTCGCATCACAAAGCCAATCCGGTGAATCAAAGCCGAAGGTAAGCCAGAAAAGTCACGCTGAGTTCAAGAAGCTACGTCAGCATTTTCATCCAGAGCAGTGGGCTAGCTTCAAGCCGATGGTAGACGCGTATCGCGATTCACCAATGGACCTATGGCGAATCGGATCGCAAATCGTTCAAAGCTATACCCCTGGGCCGATTGCGCTTGCTACAGGTACCGACGCCGCAACAAATCCAATGCTCCAACCCGAGGCTATCGCCTACGGCTCAGCAATAAATGCCTCCTCACCTGAAGTCATTTGGTTGGTCGTTGAAATGCTCTTGAGTCCAAACCTGGAAGCGGGGCTTGCTGCGGATCCTCCATTTGTAAGAGCCGAATCGGTTCGCGAACTCTCAGGTATCGTCGGTGACCATCCGCTTATAAAACATGGCAAGCTCGTAATCGACTATCACGAATGGATGGAAAGACTTAGTCGATATGAATCGGAAGTTATCCCTCGTTTTCGAGCTCTAGCCATCGCAAAGAAGACCGCTGTTGAACGAGCCGATCGCGAGCTGAAGAGCAGCGAGTTCAAGGCGAAGGTCCTTACTAGCTTTGTTCGCAATCAATTGATCGATGAAGTCTATCTACCGCGAGTCGGCGACAACTTGGCGAAACAAATTGGCTCCTCAGGCGATAACAAGCGGACCGACCGGATGGGGTTGCTTCTTTTGGTCAGCCCACCAGGTTATGGCAAGACGACCCTCATGGAGTACGTCGCGAATCGCTTAGGGTTGGTCTTTGTCAAAGTCAACGGACCCGCTCTAGGGCACGATGTGAAGTCGCTTGATCCAAGTCAGGCCCCCAATGCAGCGGCAAAAGAAGAAGTCCTTCGAATAAACATGGCACTCGAGATGGGTGATAATGTGATGTTATATCTGGACGATATTCAGCACTGCGATTCGGAGTTACTCCAGAAGTTTATTCCGCTGTGTGATGCGACCCGTCGTATTGAAGGTGTTTGGAATGGTCAATCGAAAACCTACGATCTTCGCGGTCGCAAGTTTTGTGTCGTGATGGCCGGGAATCCTTATACCGAGACAGGTCATCGATTTCAGATTCCTGATATGCTCGCCAACCGAGCCGACGTTTACAACCTTGGCGAAATCATCGGGGTCTCTCAAGAAGCCTTTGAATGGAGCTATTTAGAAAACTGCTTGACAAGTAACTCTGTATTGCAACCTCTATCACGAGCGTCCAATAGCGACCAGCGTGCGTTGATTGGTGCAGCGATTCGCGGAGGACAGCCGGATGGGATAACGGTCGAGTCCAATTTATCAGTTGATCAAGTTACCGAAATCCTTGCAGTGCTGACGAAGCTTGTAAAAGTCCGCGATATTGTTCTTGCAGTTAATCGAGAGTACATCAAGAGCGCAGCTCAGTCGGACGACTATCGGACCGAGCCACCGTTCAAGTTGCAAGGAAGCTATCGCAACATGAACCGAATCGCGGAAAAGGTTGTTCCGGTCATGAACGATGCTGAACTACAGTCGCTGATCGTTTCGTCCTATCAACAAGACTCGCAAACGCTCTCGCGCGATGGCGAATCGAATATGCTCAAGTTCGCCGAGTTGTTGGGCACGATGACCGAAGATCAAAAAACACGTTGGGAATCAATAAAGTACACCTTTGCGGAGCGAACACGTTTACGAGGTCTATCGGGAGAAGATTCAACCTCACAAGTTCTTGCTTCGCTCATGGGATTGCGAGACGGCCTGGAGTCGATTCGTAAAGCGATGTCTGATTTTCAATCGTTTCAAAAGTCCTCCCAGTTAGAACAATTGCAAGCCGCTCAACTGGAAGCATCCAAGCCTGAGCCAACGCTCCCCGAACAAAGAGTCATCGTTCAACACTCGGTACCACGGGTGATGACCGAATTAGTACGAAGCCAGTTTCAACTCCTTTACGAAGGCCTTCGACCGGTCCTCGAACAAGTCGCCAAGCAAAGCAATTCCAACGAACGTCTGCGAAACGCCATCGATGATTGTTTAAGTCGATACAAAGCTCTCGAAGCCGAAGCCAACCAAGCAGAAGTTAGCGAGTCCACCGATGCGACGACGAACTCGTAGTCGAACTGATAGTCAAACTCATAGACAACTAAGTGCTGGAGTGGAACCTTTAGGCGCCGAGTAACTTGGATTTGCCAAAATCGGCTAAAGCCTGGACTCCAACGCAACGATGGCGCTGACCAATTGGTGAGATAATGCCCGGTTTAGACACCTTTCTTGCTCCCCTCTCCCTCGGGGAGAGGGGAGCAGGAGAGGGTATCGGTTGTGATTTACATCGAAAGATAAGTATATCGAAACAACCATAAGCATTTTGGGGGTGAGGGGTTTCTGACGGGCATTCGTCCCATCTGATAAGTTCCGTGCTAGTAAATCCGTGTAGAACCGCTCGGGACGGTAGTCCCAAGCTACGAACTTAAATCCTACGCGACGCCACGATCGGTAGCTACCTTGGCGACAGTTAACTATATTTACAAACGTAACCCAAACAGCGAGCAATAGCCCTTCCCTTCCAATCTTCTTATGACAAAAAACACTCAGCTTTTGATACCGAGTACGTGGACGCTTCCTGATGAACTTCGGTTGCGCTTGGGGAGTTCGGTGGGTCGGCAGCGTTTTATGATTGCCGGGAAGAACCATTTGATTGTGGCTCACTTTGTTCCAGAGCATGACGAGGTGGGAAGGCGTGGTATTCTCTTTTGGCGTGACCCTAGCGGCGAGTGGCGAGCGAGCAATGGCGACCCCGGAAAGGTGGCTTTAATGCAACACCTTGATCGTTATGCAAAACGTATCGAAGACTTTGATCAGTTGGAGAGTAAAGCTGATAGTGCTGACGACTATCTCCCGATACTCGAAGGCCTAGCTCCGATCGTTCGGTCTACTCGAAATCTGTTAGACGTTTTAGAGGAAGCACGCAAAGCGATCACCGAAGACCGAAGTCTCATTGATCATCGTGACCGGGCTTATGACTTATCACGTACAGCGGATCTGCTTTATGAAGACGCCAAGAACTCGATGGACGTCGCAATGGTACGGAAGGCAGATGAGCAAGCTCAAGCGAGCCATCAAATGGCACTCGCCTCCCACCGGTTAAATTTATTGGCCGCGATGTTCTTCCCATTCGCAACGCTTGGTGCCATCTTTGGAACCACGTTAACGGATAATTGGTCCTGGTCCCAAACACCGATCCCATTT
>JAIYDQ010000446.1 GCA_027487375.1 Planctomycetaceae bacterium | reverse complement strand
TTGAAACGATGCCCAAGCACCCAAAACTGACAGCGAAAACGCCTTTGGAACAGTTGACTACGTGGATTCCTTTGCCGCCGTGGATGAAGGGGAAATTACACGTCGACGGCAATACGCTTTCCGCTGAACTAACCGCTAGCCAGCATCAGATGCTTAAGCAAACACTAGATGTTTGGAAGGATGGCGAGCCTAATCAAATTACAGTCGAAGGGCGGTTCATTAGAACCGACATTAAAACTGCTAGCTCGATTGATTGGACCGCACGAAGAATTGATGGACTTGCGATTCGAGGGCTGGGACCGGCCATCGCCGCATGTATCGACGAAGCCGAGTTAGCACAGTTGATTCGAACAGTATCGGCTGACCGTAGAGGCAATATCTTGTTTGCGCCGAAGGTCACGGTTTACGATGGTCAAACGGCGGGTATAGCTAATCAAGTCCAACGTCCCTTTGTTACGGGCGTTGATCCGAAAGCTGATGGCAGTATGCAACCAGTCGTTTCGATCGTGGACGAAGGGTTGAGTTTTGTTCTCACACCGAGAGCCGGCGATGACGAAAGCATCACCTTAGAATTCAAGGTCATGTCATCCAGCATTGGCAAGGTCTCTTTCGCGAACTTACCAATAAGGACTTCAAATGATTCAGAGCCCCAGCGCACGGTGCAAGTGCCTGCAACGGAACAGTATGAGGTAAGCTCAACGGTGAAACTTGCTGCGGGAGAATCGATTGTTGTGGCTATTCCTCGAGTATTCGATAACAAGCCAGGTGCCGACGCGGAGACCACGATGATCGTCGCTTTGACGCCTCGGATCATCGATATGCAGGAATTGTCCGATGCCACCGGCCCAAACAACTAGTACCGAGGTCCATTTGAGTCGCTCTCAAGCTCTTAGATTGATCAAATCAGAACGGCATGTCTATTTGCTTTGCGCGATCGCTGTCCTGTTTTTAGGATTAGCGTCTCGCCGATTTCGAGGCATACTGCCAACCTTCTTAGCGGAGTATGCCGGTGACACGCTTTGGGCGCTGATGCTGTTCTTGTTGGTTAGCACGCTACTGGCTGGCCGACCAATTCTAACGCGGGTGGCAATCTCTCTAGCTCTCGCGTTTTTGGTAGAACTCAGCCAGCTCTACCACGCTGCATGGATCGAATCGATTCGCGAAACCACGTTGGGTGGGATGGTGCTGGGGTTCGGATTTCTCTGGACAGATCTCATTTGCTACGCGGTCGGTATCGTGATCGGTGCATTCACTGAATTGGGAATCTTGTACGTCAGCAGTACAAACTCAATAAGGCGCATCTGACCTTTAGTATTCGCCAACATCGCGAGTTGCTAATCGTTCAATCCAAATCAATTAACGAATGGGCTTCAAAGCGAATTCCAACATCGCGTCTGGATGAGCTACGCTATTCGATTGTGCTTAAGAAGGTACAGTCAAAGAAAACCAGGGAGCGCCAAAGAAAGAAACAAAAGAACCTCACAACCCGAACCATCATCAATCATCTCACTACAAGGCCTTAAACGACGGGCTAACCAAGCGACGATCGAGCGTTCTTTTTCGGTCAGGGGGCATTCAAAAAATGGGGAGGTAGCATCCGTTGGTAGAACATCAAAATGAATGTCGAACGAAGAATCGATTGGAGTGACGAGGTTAGTGTTTACTTGGCATTTCTTAACCATTTTTGGCACACGGCCAATAGCCGAGCACGGATGATCGGCTTGCTTTCATAGTCATCGCAACCCGTATGAATACACTTCTGACGATCTTCCGCTAATGCATGAGCGGTCAAGGCTACGATCGGTATGCGCATCCCACGCGCTCGGAGGGTTTGAGTGAGTACGTATCCGTCCATTTCAGGCATTTGAATATCGGTCAACAGAAGGTCGAACGTTTGTCCTTTCGAATACGCCGCCTCGATCATTTCTAAAGCGACTCGACCGTTTTCAGCCACTTCCACAATGGCCCCCGCTTTACGCAAGTGGAGAGCAATAAGCTTTTGATTGTCGACTCCATCTTCTGCCAACAAGATGCGACCAGCCAGTTGTGGCGAGGCTTCTACAACAGGGCTGGAATCAATCGGTTTGGGGGAGTCGTTTTGATCTCCCCAACACACTCCTTCGGGCAACTCCACCGGAATCGACAGTCGAAAACACGAGCCCTGGCCGATTCGAGAATGGATGAGCGTAACATCTCCTCCCATAAGATTCGCCAAACGCTTACTGATATGCAATCCAAGCCCGGTTCCACCATGAGTTCGTGTCACGGTATTGTCAGCTTGTACAAACGGTTGAAACAGTCGTTCGATTTTTTCCGCTTGAATACCACGCCCAGTGTCTTCGACATCAATTTCTAATTGTGGCTTAGAATTGGAAACTCCCATCGATAACGAGAGAGAGATTTCACCTTGCTCCGTGAATTTAATCGCGTTGCCGAGTAGATTCCAAAGAATCTGTCGCAGCCGACTCGGATCGCAGTAGATGCGATTAGGCACAGGCGTTCTGCAAATCAGGGTCAATTCAATCCCTTTGCCTTGTGCGGTAGGCTGAACCAAACCCACTACGTCTCTCAACAAACCGATGAGCGCAGTATCGACACTTTCGCAGGTTGCCCTGTCAGCCTCTATCTTGGACAGATCAAGAATATCATTGATGATTGCTAATAGGTGGTTGCCCGCGTTCGAAATCGTATCAATTGTTTGCACACGATCGATATGGTTCACTTGGTGCTCACATTTGATTCCATCCAGAGCGATCCTTTTCTCTTCATCGCGAAGCACTTCTGTAAATCCCAGAATAGCGGTAAGAGGTGTTCGAATTTCGTGACTCATGTTAGCCAGAAACTCGCTCTTGGCTCGATTAGCAATTTCAGCCTGTTTGCGAGCAACATTCAGCGCTTCTTCTCGCTCGATTTCATCATTCACATCCGTAACGGTTCCATACAACTCATTAACGTTTCCTAAGTTATCGCGTATGGCTCGACCTTCGCATCGGACATATCGATACCCACCCGATTTATGTTTGAGCCGCCGCACCAATGAATAGGGCGTGCCGAATTGCCTCGTCTCAAGAAATGCAGCATTCAGCATCGGTACGTCTTCAGAGTGAAACTCATCAAACACTTCAGGATAAGTGAGAGCCCCCAAATCGGGAGAACGATCAAAAAGGATGAACAATTGCTTGGACCAATGTGTTTGCCCAGTTGCAACGTCGAGCGACCAGTTCCCAGTCCGCGCGACCGCCTGCGCTTGTTCAAGCTTTTCCTTTGCGACCTGTAACTCAAACTCAGCATGCTTTTGATCGGTGATGTCTCGAATGTAGCCATGCCATAACGTGGAGCCATCTTCTTCTCGTTCAGGAATCGAATTACCAGAAATCCATCGTATGGTTCCGTCTTCCCGTATTATGCGAAATTCTAAATTCCAAGGTGTTAGGTTCTCGGCTGAATGAACAATAGACTCGATAAAGGCGTCATGATCTTCGAAATGCCTTCTTGCAAAAGCATTTGTTGGATTCTTATCGAAATAATCTTTATCAAGCCCTAAGATGCTTGTCAGCTTTTCACTCGAATACGGAAAGCTTGTAGTACCATCAGGTTTCCAACGAAACTGATAGAGTGCGCCAGGCAGACGGCTGGCCAATTTCTGAAGTCGCGTAAGCGCCTCTTCTCTATCCGCTTCAGCTCTCTTACGGGCGGTAATATCCAGTCCGATGATTACGAATCCCTGAACGGCTCCGTTCTCATCCAAGTCGGGACAATAATAAACCAGACCAATTTCAGTTTCGCCCGATGGAAACTGGATCTTAGTTTCGAAAGATACATGCTCGCCATTCAAGGCTCGTTTAATTGATGGCTCAGCAAATTGAAAAGCACTTCTTGGAATGACCTCGGAGATCGTTTTTCCAACGATTTGTTCGATTGGAATGCCTAAAAAGCGAGAATAAAAATTGTTGACGAATAGGTATCGCAGGTTCTTATCAACGCGAGAAACAGGCCCCGGAATGTTATTGGCGATGAGCCTCATTTCACGTTCGTTTCTACGCAATGCCTTCTCGACTTTTTTGCGTTCAGTGATATCCAAGCCAATAATAATAAAGCCTTTTACATTGTTTTCTTCATCGAACTCTGGAACGTAGTTCATGAGCGTGAACTGCTCCCCACCCGAACGTGAGCAGAGATGGCTTTCAAAGGTGACCTGTTCTCCGCTCAGTACTTTCGCAATGTGGGGCAACACTTGTTGGTAAAGCTTGGAAGGCAATATCTCTTCCATCGTTCTTCCAACGATCTCAAATGGCTGCTTACCAAAAAGACTTTTGTACATATCATTGACAAACAGATAACGCAGATTTCGATCGACTCGAGAAAGAGGACCGGGAATGTTATTCGCGATCAATCGCAATTCTCTCTCACTTGCAGTCAACGCTTGTTCTGCTTCTTTTCGATCAGAGATCGAAGTGATTGTGCCAACCATCCGAATGGGATTGCCACCCTCGTCCCATTCCACGACCTTACCACGATCGAAGAACCACTGATATTTACCGGATTTCGTGCGCAGTCTTACCTCACATTGCTTGACGGAGATTCGGCCTGCAAAATGGTCTTGCAAGGTCGTTTCCACCAGGGCAACATCTTCGGGATGGAGTAATGCAAGAAAGAAATCTACACTGTCAGGAACCTCACTGGGTTCATATCCCAACAGCCGACACCACTGCTCGCTATA
>JAIYDQ010000283.1 GCA_027487375.1 Planctomycetaceae bacterium | reverse complement strand
CAGTTGCTCCATTTCCTCGGCAAACTCGCGTTTGACTTCAGGAGTAATCCCAAGCGGAATTGGAAGAATTCGAACTGCGACTTGCATCTTCTGTTGAAGATGCATTCCTCGGAAGACATTGCTGCGTTGCGACCCAAGGGGGCTTTCAAGCGCGAACGGACCAATTTTGGAACGTACCATTGTTTACTTGCCACGCCGCATTCCAAAAGCTGTATAGTGCAAGCCATTCTCTTCCTCGATGACGAATGCACCACCGGGGCTGAGGTACTTTGCTATGTGCTCGAAGGGGGGCAGTTGGTGATTATCGAGAGCTTTTACGAGTGCTGTAAAAAGTGGATTGTTCTTCGACATTTCTCGCAATCGATTTACATTGGATTTGTCAGCTGCCAAATCATACATGACTCGCATCTGTTCTTCGGGACGTTGGTAAAGCATGATCGAAGATTGGGATGCATCAATCTGCTTATTAATGCGATCGCGAACTAGCTTAAACTCGATGGCATCCGAAAGCAGTCCATCGGTCGATTTAGACGTTTCTATCGCCTGCTTGATTGCTTCAATTGAGTCAGCCATGAGCAATTCGTTATCCAACATCGTAAATGATGGCTCTGGAAGCCGAATTGTGCTCGGTGAGCTTCCGGAAGTGTTTGACTCGGGAGTTGTGCTTGGATGTGTGTAAATCATGAACGAACCGTACTGTTCGCTCTTCCATTTGGCATCCTTGCTACTCAATTGAGCGAAGATTTTGGGAAGCGTTGTTTCACCAAAGACACGTCCGTTCTTGAGTCGCACAGCGTAAACATTACTGGCTGCATTCAATCGAGCTGGTTTTAATATTACTTGCGTTAACGTGATGCGATCATCGAGTTGGTCAAGAAAATCCTTTTGGAAATCGATACCAAGTTCTTTGCTTGCTCGATTGATGATATCCTCTTGGTAGAAGTCGGGGCCACGAAATGTGTCGGTCAACTCCTTGACTGCGGCAAGCGTTGCGGCCACATCCCAATTAACTGCCATATAGCTTGATACGTCTTCTGAGACCCAAGGTTGTGGATCGGTGGACCCTCGCTTTGGTCGGAGGACTTGCAAGACACCGCGTCGTGGATTTGCAAGGAGCAGATGCGCATGTGCAATCGAATCAAAGTCTTTTGGGGCCATGATCAAACTTCCGCCGACTGCTTGTATCCCATCGATCCCGAGGCTTGGAAGCAATCCCATAACAAGCGCCGCAGCTGTATTTCCTGCGGTTAGCTCTTTCGCAAGTGAGTAAGGATCTGCATAGAAAGAAACTTGAGGACGTTCCCCGTCCGCTCCGACACACCGCGTTAGGATCGAAGTGAACTTACGATTGCCAGTCAAAGGAACATGATCGACGGCGTTGCCAGTCCAAACCTTTGCAAGTTGATCGATGTAGTTTGCGTCGCTTGTTAACACGACGACTCCTGAATCGATAAAGTAACCAAATTGGCGGTCGCTGTTCTGTGTACCATCGATTGTCGGAGCCATCCATCGAACCGTATTGACTGACCCAATTTTGGAGTTGGTTCGCTCTGCGCCACGCGATTCAATTTGCGATTCTATACGCTCCAGAAGTATTTCAACTGCTGGTAACTGGTCTCCTGCCTCCAATAAAATAACAAGGTTGGCTTTGGGACGTATGATCTCTCGTTCTACTTCTTCACCACTTTCGCGATTTCGGATCTTACGTTTCCGAACCTCCATTTTTGCAGAGACAACTGCAAACGCCAGTTCACCGTTCGGTATGCTCAATAACTCGTCTAGATTGATTCCAATTGCTTGCTGAAGCGCTTGTGCGCTGTCGCGAAATGATCCGTAAAACTCTTGAAGCAGTGGACTGACCTGGGGGTCTGACGCCAGCCTTCCAGTAGAAGTTTGCGCAAGTTTGGCTTTAAGTTCTCGCGTGTCATCAATTCTTACGTAGGCCAACGTGTTTTCTGGAAGCAACTGAGGTGCGGTAAGTCGTGAGGCTTGGGTACCTTGTGCGTAGGCAAGCTGTGCTGAAAAGGCTGAAAATGCAGCCATACAGAAAAGCGAACCAATGAAACGACAATTACTCATAACGAATACTTTTTAAAGAGAGGTGAAACAACGGATCTCGAGGATGGACGTCCTTCCAAACGAAAGGACCATGTAAGTAAACCCGATTCATATTCTAACTGTTTTATGAGCTTGCCGTGACGTGAATTCTAGGGGGCAAACTCATCTTTTCAAATTCACCGAGAATTTGAACGCTCAGTGTTTGGCTGAGAAGGCAGATCGTCAAACAACTCGTCACGTTATGCAAATGTCTGTTCTGCGTTTCTGAAACGCTCTTATGTTTTGTGTCCTGACCCTGCATACGATACAATCGGTAGGATAGGGCTAGGTGGAAAGATGCTACGGTTTCTTACTTGGCAATATCGATACAAACGGAGGCTGAGCGAATACCGAGCTATTGCGTTTCCTAGCTTCATTCGCGAACCGAGTCCCAGGGGACTGCTCATCGATGTAAGTTGTTACGTAGGAGTCCCGGATTTTCCGAGATTGTTTTTTCGGTTGTAGGTTTAAAGCAATTTTTTAGGTTGCATTCATTATGTTGATCCGACCCGAGATGGTTCGCCTTCTACTCTGTGTAGCAATTGGTTTCGCGGCAGCGTCGACGTTTTCAAGGAACTGTGAAGCCCAAGGGACGGGTGGAACTGGTGGACTTGGAGGGTTGGGGGGCTTGGGAGGCGGCACGGGAACGGGTGGAACCGGCGGCGGTGGAGGCGGTGTCGGAGGAACTGGAACCGGTACTGGTGCTCAGCAGGCGATCTCGCAAGGTAACGCTTTTAAGGGATTCACTGCGAACCTCGGAGGTAATAGTGTCCCATTTAGCACTACACAAGGACTGAGCGGTACAAACAAAATTGGATCGCTCAATGGTAGCACTACTCAGACTGGTAGCGGGGTTCTCGGAGCAGGGGGGCTTGGTGGGAGTGGAATTGGCGGTGCACTCGGAGGCACAGGACTTGGAGGAGGACTGGCTGGTGGATTTGGGGCTGGTCTCGGAGGTGGTCTAGGTGGCGGTTTTGGAGGTGGTCGGAATACACGAAGTCAATTCGGTGGAGGAAACTCCCAAACGACTGGAAAACAACCAATCAAGGCAACCTTCAAACCCGTCATGGATGCCGCTCCTGCTGCAACGATTGCTGCTCGAAACAATCAAATTCAATCTCGTTTAGAGCGATTGCCGTTAGCTGAAAAGTACCGCGGAGTCACGGTAGCGGTTGCGGGGCGAACTGCGATTTTGTCCGGGACGACTGCAACCGAAGCCGATGCACGCTATGTCGAGCGACTTGTCAGCATCGAAGCAGGAATCGATAGAGTCGAAAACAGAATTCAATTCGCCTCGGCACCAATAAAGAATTCGGAAGTTGAATCGGTCCCGGCTCTAAGAGCGGTGGACGAGCGGTAGATCGAAGCGTATTCGGTTTAGTCGTCGCTTCGGGCTTCGTGAATCTTACGCTCAAATGATTTTACGAGTCCACAAAACTTCCAACGTAGCATATCTACACTTTGGCACAACAAAAATCTCAGCGATCCCGATACGCTATGTGCTTAGGAACCTAATTCGACATCGTTACTTTGTACCTGACAAACATCGCAACTCTGCTGGAGTACAGCCGGTAGGCGCTGAGCACCTTGGATGCTCCAAAATCGCTTAAAGCCTGGACTCCAGCATGAAATCGCGATGTCCAATTAAGGTCCATAACGAATTGCGTTTGACTGTTCCATATAGTTACATGGTCGGGTTACAAGTAACTGATAATTTAGTTCAGCGTAAGAGTATTCATCTAAACTCCTGGCTGCACCATCACATTGAAGTACTGAGTTCGTAGTTCCTCCAATTCGTAAGCTTTGCGATCTCCATGAAGAGAATCTTACTGCTCGTTCCAACTCAGTACGAATTGTCGCTGATCGATCCCGGAGTTCTCAAAATTTGGAAGGACTCGTACTTCCTTAATGCGTCCCTTGAATCGGCAGGACTAACAAATCAAACTGACGATCACCCAAGAGCTATCCCAGAGTCTGTCGATGCTTGCAGCAGGCAAGTCTCAATCGCTCATTGTGGTTTTGGACTTGCTGTGGCCGGAGCGAGAACGGCTCAACTTCTAGCAACTCTGAGGCCTGATCATGTGATCTTGATGGGGATCGCAGGTTGTTTGGGAGGGACCCTTCAAGTCGGTGCCGCTTACTGTTTCTCAGAAGTATGTTGTTACGGAATCGGCGCGGGCACGGGCATCGACCATAGATCTGCATCGGAGCTAGGGTTCATGCATTGGAATGGTGAAGAAAAGACTCCTGGAACCAAAGAATTGAGCTTACCAATATCCGATCGAATTAAGCTGAATTCGTTTCGATCACTGGCGAATTCGACTGAATGTTTGAAGTTGTTGTCAGTTGCATCTGCATCCTGCAGTGAAGCTGACGCAATAATGAAGCTGTCTAAGTATCCTGACGTTGTTGCAGAAGACATGGAAGGATTTTCGGTCGCCGCGGCTTGTCAATTGGCTGGTGTGTCTTTGGAAATAGTACGCGGTATTTCAAACCAGGCGGGAGACCGCAACCACAAGAATTGGCTAGTACGTGAATCGATGGGGAATGTGGCTGTTTTGGTGAGTAGTCTTTTGGCGATCAAGCAGGTGAGTTCATGAGTCGAACAGTACGCCTTGGGATTTCGACTTGCCCAAATGACACATTTGCTTTTCACGCGTTAATGCATGAGAAAGTTGATTTGCGTGGGATTGATTTTCAGATTGAATTGTTGGACATCCAAACCCTTAACGAACGTTTGTTCGACTCCAGTTTTGATGTTGCGAAAGCGAGCTTTCATGCAGCCATTTTGTTGGCCGAGCGCTACGTTGTTCTACCGAGTGGCTCAGCCCTCGGCTTCGGTGTTGGACCGTTGCTTCTGGCAGCAGAAGAATTTCGTCTGCCTTTGAATCGAAATCAACTTACGCTTTGCCCGGGACAGCACACAACTGCTGCGTTGTTGTTTGAGATTTTCTATCCAAATACGACCCGCGTTGATCACACTGTGTTTTCTGAAATCATGCCACGACTTCGTGACAAGAGTGCTGACTTTGGCGTGTGTATCCATGAAGGGAGATTCACATGGCAACAAGAAGGACTCGCACTGGTGGAAGATCTTGGTACGCGTTGGGAGAAAGAGACTCACTGTCCTCTACCACTTGGAGGTATCCTCGCATCAAGAAACCTTGACCGCAAATTGGTTCATGACATTCAGAGCGTTATCCAAGACTCCATTCGATTCGGACTTGCAAACAAGCAAGATACGCTTCCCACGATGCGCGAATATGCGCAGGAATTCAATGACACTGTTCTCATGCAACATGTTGACCTCTATGTCAACGATTGGACCGTAGACCTTGGCCCAGTTGGAAAGCATGCGCTTGAGCAATTACATCTACGCGCAAGAGGCGCAGGTATCACAAGCGACTCAGGTCGGCTTCTGGAAGTGTTCTGATTGGCTTAGCATCGAATCCAACTGGCATCGCAACACGGCTCGACAAAAATCTGTAGCCGATGCCATCACGAATTTATGCGTCAGATCTTGTTGGTGAGTAAGATCTGACGCATTTCATTTAAGTCCTTGCAACTTAGCTATATGCCAAGCTCGTCAAGTACACCTTCTAGCACCGATCCGATGTTGTTGTCATCAGATCCACCTAATCCGTTCGCTGAAAGCTCATTTGCTACGGATGAAACGATCGAGTCATCATCTAATGAATCATCATCAAAATCGATGGAGCCGAGAATCCCCAAGCCTGTCGAGACAGAGGATTGTGACTTGCTGCTAACAGATGCATTAGACAGCTGACTTTGAACGTATGCTCTAACCGATTTCTGGTCTAGAACCTCGACATCAATAGTACCGGCAATTGGTGGTGTGGCCGTCGGTGTCGCGAGCAATTGAGGCTGAGAACTAGTCCCGCTTTCGCCCTCTGCAGATCTACCTACAACCCTTTCGTTAAGGAAGTTAATGACTTGCAGGATATCGACCGCCGAGACAAAGCCGCTTCCATCAACGTCCAAGTAGTTTGGTGGTAAGGTTGTCGATAGTGGCGGTACTGGTCGCGTATTGAGGTAGTTAATTACAACAAGCGCGTCGATCGGCGATACAAAACCATCGTTATTAACGTCAAAACGATTTCTTGGGTTTTGGTAGAGCGATCCCACGACATCGATACTGACGTTCCCTGGATTGCTCCTTAATCCGTTATTGTCTGCAACGCTGTATGTCAACGTTGCTAGACCAGTAAAGCCCGGATTAGGTGTGAACTGAATGTCACCGTTCGATAAGACGATAGCTGTTCCATTCGCGGACTGAGTGACAATGACTACGGACTGGCGAACTACGGTATCACCAATATCCGGATCGCGATCATTGGCAACTACGTCGATGGTTGTAGATGTACCCACAACTGTACTTCGCGAATCTGGATTCGCGACAGGTGCGGAATTCATCAACAACTGAACGGTTGTTTCTCGCGAAAGAGCACCTAGGTCGTCACGCACTTGATATGTGAATGAGTCACCGCCGCGATAGCCGGTATTTGGAACGTAAGAAACGCGTCCATCACTAAGAACCGTTACTCGCCCATTCGATGGGACTAATCCAATAAACACGCTTTGGCGGTTGATAACGGAATCTACGTCAACGTCATTTGCCAAAACATCCAGAATTACGGTTTGGTTAAATACAATTGGTAACGTATCGTCATTGGTCCTTGGTGCATCATTCCGACCTGCGACAGTAACAGTCACGGTGATCGGCAAGCTGACAGCATTATTCACATCACGTAAGCGATAGGTAAATATGTCTTCGATAGCTTGCCCATTAGCGAGTGCCTGAAGATTGGCTGCGGTTCGCGGGTCATAGACAAATGTCCCATCCGCATTCATCGTTACAGATGCTCCGTTAAAGCTTGTCGCTTGACCAGGAATAACGGTGAAAGAATCTCCATCTGGATCCGAGTCGTTGTTCATCACGTTTTGGCTGGCGGTGATGATTAACTGAGAGTCTTCATTGATCGAATATCGATCTTCAACCCCAACCGGTGCATCATTCACTGGAGTCAGTGCAATTGTAAACGTTTCCGTAGCCGAGTCGCTTACATTAGCCGGAACCCCGGATCCACTATCGCGAGCAAATGCTGTGACGACGGCCGAACCGTTTGCATTCAGTTTGGTTGTGAAAGTCAATACCCCGAAACGATCAATAGCAGGCGCTACATCGAATAATCCCGGATTACTGTTGTTGACGATAAACGAAACGGTTTGAGTAGCTTCGTCTAACGATTGCTGTGGTGATAATCCAAGTCCGGCCGCCGGTAGGATACCTGTAGCCCAAGGTTGAGAAACTGAGCCGGCATCTTCAACAACCAAAATGTTTCCACCTGGAGTGAAGACTGGTGCATCATTGATTGGCGTTACGGTGATCGTAAACAAGGATGCATTGGATTGATTAACGTTCGGAGAAACACCATCTCCTGAGTCATTTGCCCTCACCGACACAACTGAGCTGCCTACTGCGTTTGGCTGCAGTTGGAAAGTTAAAACTCCCGAAGCATTTATAGCTGGCGGAATCAAGAATAGCTCAGGCGATGTGTTGGTTACCGTAAACGGTAACATCGTTTGCGCTGGTATGCCCAGCGGCAAGCTACCACTCAACTCGTCGATTGCGCTGGAGGGACCAGTTGCGAGCCCTGTCGCCCAAGGTGACGAGTATGCAGGCGAGTCTTCAAATACGGTTACGTTACCACCCGACAAGAACTGCGGAGCGTCGTTAACCGGTGTTACTGTGATGGGAACAGTAACAATAGTGGTGTTTGTCGTTCCGCCACCGTTGTCGGTTAGTGTATAGGTAAAGAAATCGGGTCCAACGTAGTTGTTCGAAGGACGATAAAGCATGGACGCAATCGCACCAAATCCATCCAATGTTGCACTAAGCGTACCTCCGCGAGCGGAGATGCCGTCGATGCGGGTGATGGAAAATGACTGAGCGGATTCATCCGTTGCTTGAACTGGTCCTGGCATCGCGGGAGAACCGCCGACGGGTTGTATGAGCTGCGTTCTAGTGATTGTCAGCGGCGTATCCTCAGTGGCCACGAATGGTCCAGCAAGAACTGCTGGCACAGGCGGATCATTCACTGGATTGATATTGATCGAAAACGTCTGAGTGTTGCTGCTATTTACATCTGCAGGTCTCGCATTTGGATTTGGAGGCAAAATAGCTGGGTTGTTTGGACCACGATCTCGCAATGTTACCGTAATACGATTGTTAGATCCGACTGGCGTATTGCGATTAACATGTGGATTGAGGGTAAAGGTGAGTGTTGCCAAACTTGGGTTTGTCAAGCTACGAACGATTGCGGGAGGAACCAGATAAAAACTCGGTTCCAAGGCATCAACGATGAAGTCCAACTGCTGGCTCTGTTCATCAACAGCACCAACAGGTCCAGGCGCGACGTTTGTTGCAAATCCCGGAATCGATATTGGCACTTGCGTTTGCACGCCATTCGCATCAATGGTACTTCCTTGGTCTTCCTGAACATTGATTGTCGTCACAGGGAGGTTGAATGAAGGAGCATCATTGACTGGGAGTACGTTGACGGTAGCTGTGCCGGTTACCGCTGGGCTTCCGAAAACACCATCGGAGATCGTATAGGTAAACGTATCTGAACCAACAAAATTTGCGGCAGGAGTGTAGACAAGCGAGTTCGGAAGTAATCGAACAACAGTACCGTTACCAGTGGTTGTTGATTGGAAGCTCGTAAGGGACAGGGTCTGCGTCGAGATCTCGTCCAAGGCAGAGTTGGGGCCGACTAAGTCCAGTAGAATCAATGAAGCTTCGGTTATCGTTATCGCTGACTCTTCGTACGTATTAAACGTGTTGCCATTAGCTACCGGAGCGTCATTGACAGGCGTGATATCGATTGAAATTGTCTGCGGCAATGACGTTGCTACAGGCGTTCCATTATCAGATATCGAAACCACGATCAAATTATTGTTTCCACCAGCAAATAGATTGTTCACATTTGGATTAAGTGTAAACGTCAAGGTTGCGAGCGATGGGTCCGTAGTACTTCGAACTATTGTTGGAACTGACAGATACAAACTTGGTTGAAGTACATTGATATTGAACGTCAGCGTCTGCGAGGCCTCATCCAAAGCGGTTGCTGGACCGGGGCCAACTCCTGTTAAAAAGCCAGGAATTGAAATTGGAATTTGAACCTGGTTTCCAAGGCCATCTACGGTGCTACCTTGGTCTTCAACAACAGTGATTAAACTTGGTGCTGTAAACACTGGTTGATCATTAGAACTGGTAACAGTTATTGTTACCGTCGCTGGTCTCAAGCTGGAAATCGCTCCGGTAAGAACCGGCTCGCTCGCAAAATAAACGAACGTGTCGATACCGGTGAAATTGGCATTTGGGGCGTATTGGAAGCTGCCATCAGCGCTTATTGTCAAAATACCATTCGATGGACCAACGAGGGGTTGGATACCTGGGAGGTTCAAATCACTGTCAACGACAGCCAAGGTTGTGCCTGACCCATCGACGTCATTTGCAAGAAGTCTTGGGTTACCAATCGAGGGGACAACAAGCGTAGTATCTTCAGTCGTTGAGTAACTATCATCGTTGGCTACAACGGGAACATTATCGATGATATCGATTCGATAATCTTCTGTTTCACCTCCGATTCCAATACCACCCGAAAGAAGATTTCCAAGAGCGCTCAATCTCACTCGCAAAAAGGAACTTCCGACGATCGAGGAGGCTGGCGTGGTTACTGAGAGAGTGGTTTCACCAGGACCAGAAACAATCTGGCTGGATATCACTTGTTCGCCAGCATCGGTAAAGTCGCCATCGCGATTCCAATCAACCCAAGCGTCAACGAACCCTACACCCGAGGACATGACGACCAAAGAGGTTTGTGGCACTTGCTTATTGAAGAATCCATTTTGGAACAGACCATTAATGACCCTCACACCATCTTCATCCGAAGGTGTGCTACTGAGATCATCGCCTGTTGCGGTGGCGTTTGGTTGACCATCCGTCTCCGTGTCAACGATTGCTCCCAAGAAGAGCTGAATCGCATCTGCCGGAAGTTGTGCGTTTCTAGAGCCGTTGTTGCTTAAGATCGTTTGTCCGTTTGCTCCAGGTGCGTCACCAAAATCAAATCGAACGTCAGGCATTGCAATGGTGAACTGAGTCAGTGAATTCGATCGATTGGCATCCACTGAATTACCAGCGATATCTCGAATTACTGGAAGTAAAGTTGAACTCAGTCCAACTAAACTGCTGGCACCTTCAACAAGTAAGCCGCCGCGCCCAATCGAGTATGCCTTAAGACCTTGACCAATTTGGTTAATCGCTTGAATGATTTGGACTGAGGCCTGTTCGGACGTGAAAGTTGCTGAAGGAACGAACGGTAACTCAATAGCTCCTCCCGCAACCCCTGTTTGGCTTAAATTCGATGACAGTAAGTTTAGAACCGTGCTGCGAGGCTCATTTAAGGCAACAACTCCATTCGGTTCGACAGTGGTAACTAGTCCAAGGGTGGAGGCATTGATTGCTGCTGAGATCTTTGCGGCGAGTTGACCAGGCGTGTCTGTCGGCAAGAAGCGGACAGGAATGTTTCCAGTTGTGAAAGCATTGTTACTATCGAATTCGAAATTCACCGGAACACCGGTCGCTAGCCGAATAGAAAATAGCTGTCCGTCAGTGATTCCAAGTCCACCAGTCGCTGGCGTTTGGATTCGCAGAGACCGGGCGACTCCGGGCTGACCAGAGAGTGTTAGTGCCGATCCGGAGACTACTAATTGGTCACCAAAGACTCCACCTACATGAATTCGGCCTTGTCCTAGATGGCTCACCGGGAACTTACCCCCGGTAACGAATGTTGCTAACGCTGCGGCAACCTTATCTGCGATCGTAAGATTTGTATCGGTTGCGTCCACAGAGATCCGGGTATTGGCCGGATTGAATGGAGTTCCTGCCAAGTCGAACTCGAAAGTGGTCGTCGTTCCATCAACCTTTTGGTACGTAATTGTCTGTCCATCGATCATTAACGGAGTCACCACCGACTGCACATCCAGAATAAACCCAGAGTCATACTCAAGGGTTCGGGTAGTACCATCGGCCATGGTTACAACCAAAGTGGACCCATCCACTAAGTTATTGCCGTCATTGGAATTGATCCGGAACGTGGTCTTATTGACTAATGAAATCTCATACACACTGTCTTGACGCCAAATACCTGCGACAGGAGTTAAGCGAATTGTGTTACTTCCGGAGTTGTAGCCGAAAATGTAATCAATTCCCTCAACAAGATAACGTCCGTTTTCAGTCACAATCACGGATTCCGATACGACCGTCCTCGAATCAGGACCTGTTCCTTGATTGTCTGAGAGGAGAATGGCGAAGTGGTCCAAACTGCCTCGCAGTAGCTGGACGTAGGTTTCGTTCGAATCTTGGTCGATATTAGCAGAATCGTTATCAAGCGGATTCGCAAGAATAGCTCGCATCCGCGCAGTATCCGCGCGTTCAACGGCCCCACGGTCTATGTTCACGTTTTGTCCTAGACCAGTAGGCGTGTTGACCAGCGGATCATCCACACGGAAGACCCCGGTAATATCGCGGTCCGGAGCAATCAATGGGCTAACAGGTAGTCCCACTGAGTTCTTAACTTGCGATAGAAGACCAATCTCAGCAAGTGAGCTTAAGCTACTATCAATCGCTTGAGACCTGAAGGCGAGGTAGAACCTGTCGTTCGTTACATCTACAAACAATGGGTCAGTAGGCTGTAGGTTAATTGGAAACGTTCCTGCTCCAGTGCCGGTCACGTTTTGGACATTAGATTGGTAGATATTAGCGCCAAGTACTGTAGTACCACCAGCACCGACTAGTGCTACCCCAGTATTCAAGTTAGCAAGAATGTTATTGAGGATCGTAGCACTTGCATTTTGTTCTACCAGAATACCACGATCGTTAGCGCGAAGCCCATAGACCGTATTGTTGTACACACGCGCGATGTTACTTGCTGCTAGGGAATCTCCTGCTGTGTTATCCCCACTGATCCGAACACCACCCTGCACGTTCGAAGCGAGTATGTTGTTGGATACCGTCACGCCGGGAGCTAGATTCGATGTATTCGTTGTTACAAGATTACGAACGCTACCAGGGTAAGGCCGATCACCAAGAAACTGAGCAAGAGCGCCTTGGTCGCGAGCGGCGTTATCTACTAGGATGCCGTAGGTTTGGCTATCTCGAACAGTATTGGACGAAATGATTATTTGCCCTTGGTCACGTCTACGATTCGAATCGCCAAGATCTTCACCAAACGGCGAGTCCAGTCCAAACTGGATAAATGATATTCCAGGCAATGGAGATACAAGACTACCCAGTCGGTCCGTTGCGACCAAACCATGCAGCTGAAGCACTTGCGACTTGTCTGGCAGCAAGAAACCACCTGCACCGTCCGGTACGTCACCGGTCGCACTAGCAGTAATGCGGAGCACCTGTTGAACTGTTGAACTGTTAATCGCGTTTCGGATCGCTCTTGCGATTTCAGTCGCCGTTGCAGCCGGGGAGATCGTGAGGGGAATTCTTCCAGGTGTGACCGCTGCGGCACGATCTGCCGCAGAAGTGATCACGTTGAATTCGAACGTCACTAAGTTCGCGCCGTCAGAAAGCGTGAAGGTGTCGCCATCGACAAACGTCGCCGATCCGCCAACGACAAGCGCTACTTGCTTGGCAAGGCGGTCATTGGAATCGTAGTTGCGCCCTATAGACGTTATGGGATTGTTACCTCTTGCAGCAATCAAGTAATCGGCTGCAGTTCGAATCTCGAGTTGATACGTTCCTGATGCGATAGGAGAAGGACTGGGGAAACCGCCGTCCGTCAACACGGAGTCGGCGCCGTATACAGGATCCGCGACCGTCGCGTTTACCACCATTTCGCCTCGCTCGGCGAGTCCAATGATAATGTCGTCTACAAAGATCCCCTGGTTATCGTTATTCGTCGATCTCAAGGAGGCTTGAGCAAATCGAGTTGGATCAGCGGCTCCGATCGGGTCTTTCGCGCCGAAGGCGTCCCCCGCGCGAGCTGTTGCTAGGCTCAATGGACCAGCGTCGTCGACCGTATAGTTGTGAATTTGAAGCGTATTATTGTTTGATCGCCAAACGCTTGTGTTTGTCTCTTGGCCTATGACATTGAAACTTGCGGCCAAGACAGTCTTAATGACATCGCGAACCGTTGCAGCAGACATGCTCTGGTCAATTGGAACTGCGATGTTTGTTCCCGCGACTCCGGGGATAGCAATGATAATTGCAGGATCAAGACCTGTTACCGAATGAAGTCCAGTAGGTGTGACGCCGCCTGTGACATTGATAATATTTGGCGAAGTCGTATTCGTCGCGACGGTGAAACCATTCGAAGTTAAGGCCAATGCGACACTCAATGCAATTTGAGCAGGTGTATCGGTCGCGGCAAAACGGATCTGCTGACCAACAGGTACTCCGGTAACGAAGGTGAATACACTTCCTTCGACGGTGAGCTGATTTCCTGCAACGATACTTGCTCCACTTGGCAAATTGAGAACTAGGCCATGGTCAAATTCGAAGGTATTCGTCACAGGAAGACCAAGAGGACCTGGTCCGGTCATCGTAAATGATTCACCATCATCAATTTGGTCGCCCGATACAATCGTTAATTCCAAGCCGCCTCGCAACGGATCTGCAGACCTGAATGAACCTCCTGTACTAAACTCAAACCTTAACTTGACGTCATTCAAACCGGCTAAGGCTGCCAAAGGGATACGAGCCTGTCGCCATCCGCCAGTGTCTCCTGCTTCGTTGGCATCAAAAAGCGTTTGCGGCTTGTAGGCTCCTCCATAAACATCGCTATTCAAAGCAACATCTGGATCGAATTCGTTATTCGTATTGCCGTAGTTTCGATCGTCGGCCGCATTGTTAGTAGCCAACAACACTGATGAGCCGTCTGGACGAACGCCATAGACGCGGAATGCGTCCAGCATCGGTGCATTATCTGTATTCGGACCGTTGGAGTTTTCCGTCTCTGCGCGATACGTAAAATACAACATCGGCTTATCGTCAACCGAATAGGCTCTCAAGTCAATTGGATTACTTTCAATCGCTCCAGCGGCACCACCAGCGAAGTCATAGGTACCAACAGTACTCGAAGCGTTATAGATTCGTGTCCAATCTCCAGCAATTGCATTACCACCGGTTGGTTCATAACCAAAGTAAAGGCTGTTATTTCCCGCTTGATTGACTCGTCGAGTCGCATCAAAGTTAATCGGTCGACCATGCCCTGCGTCTGCACCACGTGTATTGGTTGTGTGCCACAAGTTCACGTCGAGTGCCGCGAAGTCGATTCCGTTAACCGTACCAAGTCCATCTGCGCCAGGAGCAATCACACTCGATGCAGCGCCAGGGAAAATCGGTTGAGGTGCGCCGGTTATATCAAACGCGTATATCCTGCCGGTCGCGTCCGTCGCGAAAAGCATATCACTATAGACGCCACCTTCTACGTTTCGGGGACCTCGTGACATTCCGGTTAACCCTACCGGAATCGTATGAGGCAAGGCAATGTCTAGGGGATTGGTGGACGTTGTGGCTACCGCGATAAGTGTCGCGCCTTGTTGGAATCCGTTGTCAAAATTACTTGCATTCATTCTCCACAGTTCACCTTGATCGGTTACACCGAAGAAAAAGTTACCAACTTGTGCGAGTCCCACAATATCGCCCGCCGCTTGGCGCGTAACCAAAATTCGGTCACCGTTGTTGCTGTTGTTCCTATCCCATTGGTAGTTATTTGAACCAGGCACTCCCGGTGTTCCAAGCGAGATTTCGGCGAACACACCGTATTCACGAACCTGCGTTCCAGTACCGGTAGCACGTCGATCCGCGGTTCGGTCCGGAGCGTTCGGGGGCGAAATTGCATCAAGTGAGGTCGGGTTGAGGCGATAAAGAATATTACGATACGCGGTCGTAAGTGGATCACCAGGAGTTAACCCGACAATTGTGTTGTTTGCCCCGCCGAGAATTGCGTTGTCGAACGGAAGCCTATCGGCACGCTGTGCAACTCCAAATAGTGCCAGTGAGTTTGCTGCCGTTGCTTGTAGGTCGTCAACGAAACTCAAAGCGGTAAAAATTGTACCAACGCCAGGTGTCGCATTGTTTCCTGTACCGTTACGAGCTTGGGTAACCTGGAAGTTGGCCCCGTTAGGATACGCTTCGAAAGTATCAATATTCGGATTGACTCGTCGTTGCAAGCTTCCGTCATGCTGCAGCGAGGTGAGGAAACCAACGTTCGCATCATTGAAAACTTGCGTGGTTAAAGGCACTTCTGCACCGACCACAGTTCCTGATGGACTGACTGCGATGTCGTTTACGAGTGGGAAGTTGAGGCCTTGGCTAAGCTCGGCTTCTCTCGCGCCTGTCATTGCATTTGAGTACAAAAGTCGGGATCGATTTCCGGCTGCGGTACGCTCATCAGTTTGCGATACAAACAGAGTAACATCGGATAGATTCAACGGGATGGCGTTCGCTGTTCCACTAAATGCGACTTGCTTGGTAACGGTAACACCGGGTTCGAGCACAGGGAAGTTCGATGTCTCGAAGTGATCTTCAGAAATCCGTTGAACACTGGAGATTGGTTCAATTCTGAATAGCGGGTTCACTGCGTTTGCTAACGAGAACTGCTGGAATTGCTGTTCTACGCGACTTGCCGGTGTAATCGCCACGATGTACTCACCATCAGGCAACTCTTGCGCGCCGATAAACGGATCTCGAGGGCCAAAAGATCCACGAGTCAAATCGCTTGCGCTGGATGCTACACCCGGAGCAGCGCGGTCATCTGCAACATTGGAATCAGTACCAATCAACACGAGCTGGTTACCAGTGGGAGTGACTCTGTACACCCACAACGTTGTATCCGGGCGTCCAAGACCGTCAGCATAGTCCACATCAAACACGGTACCGAGAGGCAAACTACCCGGCGCTTGAATGGAATCACGGCTAATGCGGAACCGATAGAAATCCACATCCGTTGCATTATTCATAGTGCCACTAACTGAAATCGCGGATCGATCGCTATTGGCAATATTACCCAAGTTCTGCGCGGTAGCTGGATCGGTCGAAGCTGTTGAAATTTCCCCGTTCTCGCTGACAAGCGGCGAGTGTCCGGGCAAGCCTAATACTTCAATACCAGTGTTGGCGTATCGAATATCTGCGAATCGGATGGTCGATCCTGCTACCTCATCTTCCTGTTGAAGGCGAATTTGAAGCTTATAGGGTCCAACTGTAAGGCCTTGTGAGACTTGGCTAAGATCTTGAAGCTTACTTGCCGTATCTGTCGGTGATAAATTCGTACTTCGAACTCGGATGAAGTATTTATTCGTCGTACCGGTAACCCCCGGCAATTGAATTCGAAGTCCCGCATCCAGTGGGTTGGTCGCTTGGAAATCCGATGTAGGAGCGACAAACGAACTTTGGTTCATCGGAAATGCTCTACCTACACCGTTCAACACGGGATTGGTGAAAACAGAACCTGCTAACGACTCGTCGAACGAGTTATTACTCTGAGCGATGATTTGCCCTGATTGATTAATTAGCTCAACAACCGAATCTAAAGCTAATCCGGACCGATCAATGTCAAACCAAACTGTAGTACCAGCAGTTGCAGTAAAGCTATACACGTCGAGATCGGACTTGACAGCAATCGAGCCGGTAACGGTGAAGCCGAGACGAACATTCTCATCACCACCGTTTAGATTCGATGCGAGCGTACCGAGGTCTTGGGCAGCGCCAGGCAAGTCGTTTCGGTTTTTATCTCCGATCGGATCTGCTTCGAGCTCAATGAAGGTCTCGACGTTTCGATCGTTGCTGTAGGGATTTAACCGGATACTACGCCAATCATTAGGACTTCCAGTCGATACTCCATCGTTGTTTGTGTCGAGCATCGCGCGACCTGTCCAGTCGAATCCTGCACCGGCAGAGTCATCCGAGATGGATGTCAAAATCACCGGGAATCCTGGCGCTCCGACGATATGCAATGAACCACCAATGCGTGACGGGATATCCAACGGTCGACCGCTCGCAGTGATTCCAGCCGTTGCGGTCGAAAACTTCACAACGAGGCTTTCGTCGACTTTGCTCTGGAGACGAAGGCCACCGTAGGTATGGAAGTCAGGGACAACAATTTCACTACCGACTATATGCACAATATCAGTATCATCCCACACAGCTTCCGTTGTGAGTGTGGCTCCTCTGATAATCATACCGTTAAGAT
>JAIYDQ010000167.1 GCA_027487375.1 Planctomycetaceae bacterium | reverse complement strand
TCGAATCGGCTGTAACGGCTTTCTCGACGGCCATTAACCATTCGCAAGTTATCTCGTTTGCAAGCGGCTCCCCACCCCAGTTCACCAAAGACGCTTTCGAATTGAAAGCCAGGGAACTGATCGATCAGTTTTCGAACAACCGTATCGATACGTTCGGAGAGTTGGAGGCGGTAGGTTGTATGCAAGCCTCGAAGTCGATCTTGAGTGGCCTTTTGCGAAGCGGCAAGCTCTTCCCGACTCAGTCCCTTTTGACTTCCACGTGCTGCTGCAGCCTTCAAGCGTTCTTCGAATTCCGACATCAATAATTACTGCCTATTATTTTCTCAAACGGCGTTCTCTCGAACAGCTACCGGGCTGGCTTTACTGGGCTGGCTCAGAGGCGATTTTAGCATCCTCTACAGCGGTATCGATAACTTGCTTTGCTGCCGGTTGGACAACTGCCTGATCTCCGCTATTTGCATCAGGGACAACCGCTTCAGAACGTAGGTTGCTATCTTCATGAGCGATCGATTCGGCAACTGGTGCAACCGGTTCATTCGATGCATCGTTCGTTGCAGCAGGCTGGTTTTTAGGAGTTGGCTTTTCGACGACCGATGGAAGGGGTTCGGTACGTTTGGGCTGCATAAACTGGATAAGATCCGAGAAGGATCGCATAGGTTCCTTCCCTTCTTTCATCGCGTCGGAGATAGGTGGTGCTGGTTTCGAAGGTTTGTCTTGCTTCTTGTTGAACGCCTTGACTTCGTTTCGGCTATCGGATCGATCGCGATACGAGTTGCCTCGTCCGTAGCCTTCGCGATTTCCACCACCTTGTCCGCCGCGATTTGAACCTTGTCCTTGACCCGAAGATTGGCCGCCTCTTGGAGGGCCGCCGCTGTTGCCTGGACCAGAGCCGCGATTTCCGCCAAAGCCACCGCTAGGACGTTGCCCTCCAGATTGCTGACCACTAGATGCTTGACCGGAGGATTGGCCTTGCTGTGCTCCAACCGGTTGCGATCCGCCGCGATTTCCACCGCTTCGATTATCGGAAGATCGATTTCCGCCCGAAAAGCGACCGCCTTGAGATTGTCCGCGATTGTTGCCGTCGCGACGATTGTCGTCCCGCGAGGCTTCGAACGATCCGGGACGCCGTGATTGTTCGACTCCTGGTGGTAGAGCTGAAAGAGCAATTCGACGTTTATCGAGGTCCACGTGAAGAACCCATACCTGAATCAAATCGCCAATTTGAACAACTTCTTGTGGGTCCTCGACAAATTCACGCGAGAGTCGGCTAACGTGGACCAAGCCATTGCAATCTGGTCCCAAGTCCATGAAGGCACCGAAATCAGCCACGCCGATAACGATTCCCCAAACCGTTTGTCCAGGTCGCAACGTTTCCATGGTTGGCATGGAAGTTAACAGAGGAATCGGCATTCGGAAGTCGCGCGAGTCGGCAAACGGTTGTTGAAGCGATCGACCGACGAATCGTGTTTTCTCGCGACCAACTTGCCAGCTTCTCGAGAGCTTCTCAACGTCAATCGTCAGAGCTGTCGGAGTTGCAGGGCCGTCTGGGGTTTCAGGATTCGTCGGAGCAAGAACTATTGCCGGGACTGGCTTCGGTTCAACGTTTTGTTTTATTTGTGTTGAATCAGTCGGACCATCTGTTTCCGTTTTCGAAGTTGCAAATGACGGGATTGCATCTGGGTCTGCGGCATTCGGGGCGACTTCAGAAGTGGTAGACGCATCCGCGTCAGACAACGTTGCTGACGGTGCTGCGTTGGAAGCGTCCGAATCGCCGCTCGCATCAAGTTGCGTGGACTCTGGTGGGGTCGAAATGCTTATTTCTGGTTCACTGATCGTGGCAGAAACTGTACTCTCAACCGATGCATCGGATGCGGATGAGGACACTTCATCGATCGACGCATCTTCAGTTGAAGCTGCTGGTAAGTTATCGCTTGCGATTGGTTCCGCGTTCAAATCAACGTTTGCGTCCGGCTCGGCTTTGGAGCTGGGCTTTGTTGGTTTTACCCAATTTGGCGGCGCGGAAGGTGGCATTTGAAGTTCGCCAGTTGCGACAAGTCGTTCTGCAAGTCGATAGTCGTCGGGATGGATCATCGTTCCATCCAAGGGTTGTTCGCTTTCGAATATTCGCAGGTATCCGATGGCTTGTCGAATTTGAGTTTCTGTCGCGATTGACTTGAGCGTTTCAACCAGTTTTTCGCGCGTGGATACTTCGGAGCGATCGCGTAAATCTACGATCGCTCTGGCAACCGGAAGATCGATACCGGGGAGGCAAACCAGCGATTTCTCATGGCTATTCCAGACATCAACGCCTCGAGCGGCAACACTCGAGGAGACAGCTTCTCCGAGGGCGATCTCCAGCGTGTCTTGTGGCAGTTCACGTTGGTAGCTTCCAAGACGAAGTCGCGCGGGATCAACTTTGGTGATCTCAATCAACGGATCTTGCAAACGCCAAGTGAGCCACACCGCAGCTCGGTGTCGCCGAGAAATTGTGGGTAGTTCTTGGAGTGCTTGTCTCGTCTCGCAGTAAGCATCTGCGCCAGTGCGATCAACGATAGTCCAGCGCAGATCTCCACCCTCGCCCGATTGCTTCATCAGTTCAGCAACCGTTTGAATTAGGTATCGACGCGTATTTCCGTTACTGATCGCAACTAGCGAAACCTTGTAAGTGTGAATCCATTCGCCAAGTGTCGCGACGTTTTGTGCCACCACATCGGATCGGCTACTGACCGATGAGAGTTCGCCGGTAAAGTCGACGTGTCCGCGTGGATCGACAATCGCAACGGCGGCGCTCTTGGGACCCATGGCATCAATCAACAAAATCCGATGACCACGAACAGGTCGTTGATCAATCATTTCTTGAAGGTGCCGAACAGCGTGTTCGGTTAACTCGTGATGCGCGGCTTCTTCTAGCTCGCTAAAGACATCGTGTTCCAGTCGCGGCAAGATGATCTTCGAAAGAGAGTTATCGGCGACTTCTCGCAAGAAAGCTTCCATCGGATGCCCGTTCGAGCAAAGAGCATCGTGCGCGAGTTTCGTCATGCTCGACAGGTCATACTCGATTCGCATTGCAATGATTTGCGAACGTTGTCCTCGACCGAGCATAAGAGCTTCATAGTGGCCTAGTCTGGTAAGCGGCTTTCGAAGTTTCGAATATCGCTGCAGGATACTTCGGAGCCACTTGCGACGTCGTTGACGCGGCGTGAGCGGTTTCGACGATGCCTTAGAAGGTCCCTTGCCCGCAGAAGTTGATGCGCCTTTGGAGATTTTGCTTTTGAGTAGACGAGGCTTGCCCGGTGCTGCTGATGGAAACGCAGCGAGAAGCGGATCTGCGGGAGCAAGTGCTGATTCGTCTGCGGTGCTCGTCGATACTTCTGGTTCGGTTTCGTTAATCGCCGAATCCGAGAGGGAGTCGCTGGCGACCTCTGCTGAGTTTTCGGAAGAATTTTCTGCGGAGACGTTATCTTCTGACGATTCTTCGGTTGACGTAACTTCTCCTGCGGAATCGACTGCTTCAGCAACCGATTCAAGCTCGTGGGTTTCGCCAATCGAATCGCCGATAGGCTCCAGTGTTTCGTCGCGCGAATCTTCGGAAGCTTGTGATGCTTCAGCGGAATCCTTAAGAGCCTGTTCTTTCTCGGAAGGCTCAGCCAACATCTTCATAGAGACCTGCCCACGACGCAAAATCTGGCGGCCAAGTTGGTGTAGTAGTTGAGCGTCTTCACTTAAAAGAACTGCGAGCCAGTTCTTAGTTTGATGCAGTGTTTGTTCCGCCTGATCTGGTGTGACGCCTGTTTCGGACGCAACCCAAGCCAGCAGATCTTCCGGCGCGCTACCGGTCATCGTGAGGATAGCTTGGCCAAGTTTTGCGAGCTTGGGATCTTTCTCGGCGAGAATGCGGGACGACTTCCGAGACCGAATATTCCGCGTGAGCCCATCAATCTCAGCGATGCTTTCTGCGTTGTCGATCAATTTTTGAAGCGAGTCCACCCACCAACCTTCGGTCGTCGCTTGCTCCCGAAGCTTGATTCGATAGGCGCTAACGCGCTTCTGGTATTCGAGTGCTCGCTTGACCTTGGCGAGCGTTTTCACGTCCAATTGCCCGAGTTCATCAGGCCGATAAGTCGCAAGAAACGAAGGATCGTAACCTTGGTTCAACAGATCTGCGGGGCGTTTTAAGGACTCGACGGACAGATGCAGACCGCGCGCGATCGCTTCTAGATCATTCATAAGATTTTTGCTCCAAGCCACATGCTGCCTATCATTCGTTCTCCGATTGATCAGGTATCTGCGGCTTGAAATTTACCAAGGTTAAGGAAATTGCTACCATTCATTGGGAGCGAAAAGATGTACACGATCATTCCAATGTTCTTGGGAATCTATTGGAGCCTCGTAGCATTGTCAAGCGAACGCGCTGCCCCATTCGACTTGAACTGTTTTCGTCTCCACTGTTCACTATCTTACCTAAACTCTTTTTTCGGGGTAACCGGCAAAATTGATTTAATCTGACTAGCGTCAAAAGCCGAAAACGAGGATTACAGCAACCGATCTTTCTTGCCCCTCAGGAAACTGTTCATGGACTCGCCAGTCGCTCGAATTTTTGGAATTGATAGCTCCGTTATGGCAATATCCATTGGATATACCGCTACCGAACCCTTGGAATCGCCGGTCTCTCCCTTTTTTGGAGAGCACAGTGAGGCTCCGATGACAATTCCTATGGACAGAACCTTGCTGTTGAACAAGCTGCGTCCAAGCGCTCCGACGGAAGAGACTTCGGGGAAAAAACGAGTTGTTAAGGCTCAGCCGCAGAATAAAAAACTTGTTCCCGCTACGCCGACCGAGGGCCCATCGGACCGAGTGGAAATCCGGCTTCAAGATTTCGCAGCGATGATGATGGATGCCGCTGCGACGGATCGAGCATGGGTACAAGACTTCCAAGATGACCAAATGGCGATCCCACGTGATCTCTATGAGGTGATGTTGGCTTACCAGCGGATGCGTCGCGCAGGCTAGCTGATTCTCGCTATAATCATGCCATCATGAAGTTTAAACAGCTTGACCATATTACCGAGTTGGTCCCGGGTGAATTCATCGTTGCCAAGCGTACGCTGAGAGCCGACGAGGACTATTTACGAGATCACTTCCCGCTCTTTCCTGTGATGCCGGGTGTGTTGATGTTGGAAGCGCTCTTTCAAGCCGCTTGCTGGTTGATTCGTGTGACCGATGACTACGAGTGTTCGCTTTTGACTTTGCAAGAAGCCAAGAATGTAAAGTTCGCTGACTTCGTCGAACCCGGTCAGACACTCGAAATCAAAGTTGAAATTCTCAAGAACGAGGCGGACCGAGTCTCCTTAAAAGGGGTCGGCATGAAAGGTGATGTAACGGCCGTTTCCGCAAGACTCGTCGTTGCCAAGTCCTCGCTCAGCACCACGCGACCCGATCTGATTGATCTGGATCGGTTCGTTGCAAAGAACCCACGAACGCTTATCGATCAGCTGATGGCAAAGGCTTGATCTTGCCCACTAACGTTTAAAGCGATTGCGACATTCTCCGTAACAAGCATCGACTTCGTTTAGTGGTTCACAAGCAACGATAAACTCTCCGGACAACCGTTTCCACCAATTCAGCTTTTGATTTTGTTCTCAAGCGTCCCAATAAATTCATTGCCGAACGTTGGCATTGAATGCTCCACGGTTCGAGCGAGATTCTGCACCGCCCACCATTTGTGCTCACGCTTGGGCCAAAGATCTTTATCGATATCGCGGTGCAAGAGCCAGGTGTCAGTGATTTTGAATTGGGATCTAGATCCTCGATTAAATCACGGCGAATCAACTAACTTCCGGGATTGAGCCGTTCTATTACTAGATTGTCGATGTTTCTAAATGTAGACTGAGGGTCTCGCCCAGGTTCTGATTGTAAACACGTAGTCCCATCTCTCTGAGAAGAGCTTTCTCGGCTGCTCGGAGAGACGAGACCACGTGAAGAATCTTCAAGACAAAGAGCCTCAACACCCCTCTCCAAAAGTAAATGAGACGATGATGTATCGATCTTCGCTTCTGCACGTTTTGTGCATTCGCTTCTACATGGTGATTTTGCTTGCGACAGTTTGTTGTCGAATTGTCTCTGCAGAAGCACCGTCTCCAAACGTTGTTATTTTTTTAGCAGACGATGCCGGGTGGGGTGACTACAGCCATTCAGGCAACAAGCAAATTCGAACACCGAACATCGATTCAATTGCGTTGGGTGGAGTGGCTTTAGAGAGGTTCTTTGTATGTCCCGTATGCTCGCCCACGCGAGGTGAATTTCTTACGGGGCGATACCATCCACGTGGTGGCGTTCGTGGTGTTTCTACCGGGCAAGAACGATTGAATCTCGATGAACGCACTATTGCCGACGCATTCAAGGCGGCGGGTTACGCAACGGGGGCGTTCGGGAAATGGCATAACGGAAGCCAATGGCCCTATCATCCTATGGCAAGAGGTTTTGACGAGTACTTTGGACATACCTCTGGACACTGGGGCGAGTACTTTGATGCACCTTTGGAAGAAAACGGGAAGATGATTCGCACGCAAGGCTACATTGCAGATGTCTGTACCGATCGTGCTTTGAGCTTTATTGACAAGAATAAATCGAAACCATTTTTATGTTACATTCCGTTCACAACACCTCATTCGCCGTGGGCCGCGCCATCTGAAGATTGGAAACGCTTTCAAGAAAAACCAATCACACAAACAGCAACAGATCCAAGCAAAGAGGTTCTTGATGAAACACGATGCGCACTAGCGATGGTCGAAAATCAAGACAGGAACGTTGGACGCGTGTTGGCAATGCTCCGGCAGCATAAGATCGATGACAACACAATTGTCTTATATTTTTCTGATAATGGCCCCAATACCATGCGTTGGACCGGAGGTATGAAGGGGAAGAAGGCAACCACCGACGAAGGTGGTGTGCGATCGGTGTGTTTCATTCGATGGCCAAAGCGAATCGAGGCAGGACGCACGGTCTCTCAGATCTCGGGCGCCATCGACCTGCTCCCAACGCTGACTTCCCTAGCAGGAATAAAACGCGTCGGTGACAAGCCTCTTGATGGTCGCGATCTGAGTCCGTTATTGCTTCGGCAAACTGCTGAATGGGCTGATCGGATGATTTTTTCAACGTGGGGTGGCAACATCAGCGTGCGAACCCAAACACATCGTTTGGATAGTGCGGGCAAACTCTACGACATGATCGCAGACCCGGGCCAGAAGAAGCCCATCAATGCCGAAGAACCAGAACTTGCTTCCCAACTCGTGGATGCAGTCACCGCGTGGCGCAAGGAAATGTTTGGAATCGAAAGTATTGCAAAGATCGAAAGCCCAACGGTGAAAAAGACGAAAGCGAACGCGGTTGATCAGCGCCCGATACCCGTTGGTTATCGTGAGTTCCCGATTACGATGTTGCCCGCTCGTGATGGCGAACCGCGAGGCCAAGTGAAACGAAGTAGCAGTGCTCCGAATTGCTCTTACTTCGTTAACTGGACGAGTACAGAAGACAGCATGGTTTGGTTGCTCGATGTTCATACTTCGGGGCGTTGTGAAGTTACGATCGATTACACTTGCAAAGTTCCCGATGCAGGTTCGACTATCGAGATATCCTTTCAAGATTCGCAGATAACTGGCAAAGTGGGACCAGGATGGGACCCGCCTCTTTACACCAATCAAGACACTCTTCCGCGTCCTGATGGTGAAAGTCAAATGAAAGAATTTCGAACGCTTTCGCTCGGTGAAATGAAACTCGCCGAAGGCCAGGGACCACTGACTTTGCGTGCGATCGAGATACCTGGTCAATCTGTGATGGATGTTCGGCGAGTCACACTTACGCTGCTTCCGTAGTTCCGAGTCCAATTCGTTCTGGTTAGCTATGAACATTTTTCAAATTCGTATGACGCCTCGATTCGTCCAACTTCCTGCCACTGGCAAAATAAGCTCTGTGCCGATGGCGTTAACTGTGAAGTTTCGCTCAAAACGAAGAGTTTCGTACTCGTACTCAGCCGGAGGCGGTACTCGTACTCGAATCGCACGCGAGCACGAGCACGACGGATGCAAAGAATTGCGACTTCATGAGGTTAGCGCCTACTGCTCATTATGGAATTGCACTTTGCGCTTCGCGACCGCGGCGATGTTGCTTTTGGCTGTGCTTTGCTCGACAGGATTTTCGGACGATCGACCGAACATTTTGTTTGCGATCGCGGATGATTGGGGCGCTCATGCAGGTGCTTATGGAACCACCTGGGTAAAGACGCCGGCCTTTGATCGCGTCGCGCGAGAAGGGTTGCTCTTCAAACACGCTTATACACCCATGGCAAAGTGTGCTCCCTCACGAGCGATCGTTCTCACTGGTCGGCATTTATGGCAGAACGAAGAAGCTGGAAATCACATGGCGATGTTTCCTGCAAAGCTCAAGAGTTGGCCTGAAGTTTTGACCGACAAGGGCTGGCATATGGGAATCACCGGCAAAGGTTGGGGGCCAGGTATCGCTAACGATGCCCAAGGGAACCCGCGAAAGATTACCGGCAAGCCCTTTAACGCACGAAAAGCTAAACCGATCACAAGTGCGATGTCAAACAATGATTACGCTTCGAACTTTGTCGATTTTTTAAACACTGCACCCAAAGGAAAGCCATGGTGCTTTTGGTACGGTTCAACAGAACCACATCGGGCCTATGAGTTTCAATCGGGTGTTGCAAAGGGAAACAAAAAACTGAGTGATATCGATCGTGTACCTGCCTATTGGCCAGATGAAGAAACCGTTCGTCACGACATGTTGGACTATGGGCTCGAAGTGGAGCACACCGACAACCATCTTGGGCGGATGCTTGCTGAGCTAGAAAAACGAGGAGAACTCGACAACACGATCGTGATCGTAACAAGCGATCACGGTATGCCGTTTCCTCGAGCCAAAGGCTACGCCTATCACGACAGCAATCATGTGCCACTTGCGATTCGCTGGCCGAAAGGGATGAACACACCTGGACGAGTTATCGATGATTTTGTTGACTTCACTGATATCGCACCCACCGTTCTCGATCTTGCGGGAATCCCTCAGACCGAAAGCGAGATGATGCCGATCACGGGCAAAAGTTGGCGGCCAATCATCGAAAGCAACAAAGATGGCCAAGTTATCGCTAGTAGGGATCATGTTCTTATCGGCAAGGAACGCACTGACGTAGGTCGTCCTCATAATCAAGGCTATCCCATCCGAGGCATCGTTACCGCGAATCATCTTCTGCTTAAGAATTACGAGCCTTCGCGATGGCCGGCAGGCAATCCGGAAACGGGGTATACCGACACCGATGCAAGTCCTACTAAGACCTTGATTCTCGATCGAGGCCGTATCAATCGCGCTGATAACTATTGGCGGCTTAATTTCGGAATGCGGCCGGCAAAAGAGTTTTATGACTTGGTAAGCGAC
>JAIYDQ010000024.1 GCA_027487375.1 Planctomycetaceae bacterium | reverse complement strand
TCATAATTCGGATGCTGCTCAATCAGCTTCTGAAGCTTCTCTTGTTCTTGTGGAGTTAGCTTTTCTCTTGCCAACATCATGATGATGGCATGCCCCGATTCGGCCCAAGCAAACAATGACGAGCTAGGCGTTAGACAGAGTGACAAGAACAGCAGAACTATAAAAGAACGCATAAGAAGTAGTTCACGAAGTTGTAGTAAGGAACATGAGACCGACACTGGGCGTTATCCTTCGAATCGTTGCGATCATTACAGCTTAAAGATGGACATAACGGAAATTGCTCCAGGCTTCAGATGTCTTAAAACATCTACTACTGGTCCAACCCAAGTTTTCAGCTGTGGTGACGCACTCGTTGCAAAAGTTATCAAGGTAGACTGCGATTCAGTAACCAATTCAGCACTTACAACTGCTTCCAACTCAAACTAATTCGACAGCGTCACTTTGCACCTGACAATCAATCGCACCTCTGCTGGAGTACAGCCATTAGTCGCTGAGCACCTTGGATGCGGCTAAAGCCTGGACTCCAGCGCAAAGCTGCGCTGTCCAACTAATCTCGCTGGATTGCCGTGACAGTGCAAGTCAAAACCTAACATGCTCGGCTGAAATCCTTGTATTCGCGATGTTTGCCAGACGAAATCGCAAATTACGTAGATCGCTATAGAGAGTCAGAACTACTCGCCCATTTTTACTAGCCAGGTTTCTCCGAGAAACTGAATCTTGTCACCGGCTTGCAGTTGCCGCTTTCGTCGCGTTTCAATCTTCCCATTGACTCGAACTTGACCACTTTGAATAAGCACTTTCGCTTGCCCTCCACTGGCGGCAATATTGAACGCCTTCATGTACTGCTCGAGGCGAAATGCACCCGTTCGAGGAGGATACTCTTCGACGTAATCCACCCCCTCGTCGTCAAGTAACTCACCTGCGTGTGGCTCACCATTTTGAAGCAAACCTTTTGGTAGTTCGTCATCGCTCAAATGTGAATCTTCGTTGTTCTTGAACTCGTTCTTTCCCATTTAGCTAATAACTCCACACGGTTGAATTGGGCATGACATCGCCTCAGTCGCAGCGATCAATTCGTGAGCAGCCCAGTCGACGTCGTCTGCTGCAAGCAAGTACGGCGGCACATTGAAAAGATCATCATCCGATAAACCAATCTTACTCTCCTGGCGAGAACCCGAAGTCGCCTGTTGACCTGTCATTCTTAATGCATCAGCCCAAGGCCTGCAAAAGTCCTCCCAGTGACTAATCGAAGGATCAGGTGACTGACAGACGTGCATCCAATGGTCGAATTGAATGGATGGATGAATTTCTTCCGACTTACGAATGCGGCTTACCAAGCAGTCGCGAATTGCTTCGTAGGATGCTGCAACTGCATTGGCTGATTCATTAAGCGTGGGACGTAATTGATTGTTGCCGGGAGTCAATCTTGGAACCAAGCAGCCAACAATCCATGGATGACCATCACGAAGAATAGTTGGCTCCGGACACCGAGAAATACTTAAAGACGACACCGAACTTTGCAGCGACCGTATCAGCGTTTCCATGGTGGCTAAAGAATCGTAGCTCAACAAAATCGTAGGCAGACGACTTTGGAAGGCAATTCGGTCGAGTCTTTCAGACAGTTTTTGAAGCGATTGCTTTGTGACCGGCTCGATCCAATCAGGCGCGACATCGCACGCCGGCGTCAAAACAAAAGTTCGCATGGTCATGCGAGGGTGCGGCACTTTAAATGTCGGCGTCCACACGACCTCCGGTACCAGCGGACTTTGGCTGTCCTCGCGACGTTCATGGAGTAACACATCCAAATCGATACGCCTCGCCTCCCATCGCTTCATGCGATGACGACCAAGAGCTTGCTCGGTTTGGTGAAGAAATTGCCAAACCTCAAATGCAGTATGGTTTGAATGGATAACTGCAACCGCGTTAAAAAAATCTTCCTGGCCAGCAGGACCGCCGACGGCTGCAGTCTTGTAGAGTCTGCTAAATGAAATCGATTCACGACCGAAGCACTGAATCATGGCCTGTGCCGCGCTTTCGACAGTCCGCTGGGCATCACCGAGGTTCGCGCCAAGACTTATAAGAGTTCGCGAGGACCAAGCTTGCGGCATTCAATTGCCTGTATCCTGGCGATTAATTGAACTGACAATCCATCGCGTTTTATTGTCGACCGCGTACTTCATGGGAGGCTGCATCTTCACCTCTACAACGAGAGGAATTTGATTGGTCACATTGGCATCGATGAAGCCGACCTTCGAATGAACGATCCCTTCTTCCACCCACGAGGACAGGACCCCTACCGTCTTCCACGTAGCTTTGTCGCCTCGTTGAATCACCTCTTGAACAACGTAGTCGCCCAGAAAAGCACGAACTGCCTCCTGTTCGCGACTGAGCGGAGCCGATTGGTCCTCGACTTGAACCATAGGCGGCAGTCCTACGAGCTTGATGGCCAGACTTCGATCTCCGCGGGCAAGTGCATCCATGTAGCTTTCAGCCAGCGAAATTGCCTTCGATTCATGGTAGGAATTCCAAAAAGATCGCTGGGTTAATCCTGCCCCCAACGAAAAGGAAGCCAAAACCATCGCAGTCGCGGCCACAACCCGCGAACTGCTTGCAACCTGCCATCGTTTCGCAAAGACGAGGACAATCAGCCCCAATAGCATCGCTGCAGCGGACAAAACCAGTAGCGAAGGCTCAATGGCCGAGAGAAGCCCAACCAAGGCAAGCAAGCCCGCCAAGACCGCCAAAACACTATTGGATTCCAGATCGACGACCCCTTCCGGATCAACGGAAAGCTCTGAAAGGGACGGTTGTGTAGAGGACATCTCGCGTTGCTACTGTAGGTTTGAAAGAAGGGTGAGGCAGATTCGACAAACTGGTCTTCGAATACGTCGCATACGATATCGTAATCGAATCGGTTTGAGTCACAAATCGACGTTTTGGAGAAAAGTATGGCTTCAAAAATAGCAAAACTCTACTAAGATAGGGCCTGAATCGCCGATTCAGTTGGGTCTTAAGTCAATTTTGTTTTGCAATAGCAGAGGGTTTATTTGTGAGCTCAGGAAAATATTTGTTTACTAGTGAATCAGTATCCATGGGCCACCCAGATAAGCTGGCAGACCAGATTTCGGATAGCATTCTGGACGCGATCCTTGCTCAAGACCCCACCTCTCGGGTTGCTTGCGAAACCTTGGTGACAACCGGTTTGGCACTTATCGCCGGTGAAATTACTACGAAGGCGATCGTCAATTACGCTGACGTCGTGCGTGCAACGATTCTTGCCGTTGGTTACGACGACGATGAAGCCGGGATTTCCGGAAAGACTTGTAATGTTATGGTTGCTTTGGATAAGCAAAGCCCAGACATCGCGATGGGAGTCAACGACGATGCGGCAGCCGGTAAAGATATCGGCGCAGGCGACCAAGGATTGATGTTCGGATACGCTTGTACTGACACGCCTGAGTTGATGCCACTTGCAATCGCTCTTTCGCACCGAATCACAAATCGACTCACCGAAGCACGATTTAACAAGGAAGTCGACTGGCTACGACCAGACTCCAAGAGCCAAGTAACTATCGAATACGACGGCTACACACCAACAGCAGTCAACACGGTTGTCGTTTCGACTCAACATGCTCCAGGTGTTACGCAACAACAAATTCGCGAATTCGTGATTGAAAAGATCATCAAGCCAGTATTGCCACCGGCCCTTTCCAAGGGAGAGATCACCTACCACATCAACCCAACCGGTCAATTCGTCGTTGGCGGTCCACACGGCGACTGCGGTCTTACCGGCCGAAAAATCATTGTTGATACCTACGGCGGATGGGGTCGACACGGTGGCGGAGCCTTCAGCGGAAAGGACCCAACCAAAGTAGACCGTAGCGCTGCCTACATGGCTCGTCACGTTGCTAAGAACATTGTTGCTGCCGGCCTAGCCGAACGATGCGAAGTGCAATTGGCTTATGCTATCGGCGTCAGCAAGCCAGTAAGCGTTCGCGTTGACACTCAAGGCTCAGGAAAGGTAGACGACGCTAGAATTTGCGAAGTTGTCAAGGAATTCTTTGACCTCTCGCCGCGTGGAATTATCGAGTACCTCGACCTACGTCGCCCAATCTACACCAAGACAGCCGCTGGCGGACACTTTGGTCGAACAGAAGCAGATTTCACTTGGGAATCAACTGCTCGTGCGAAAGAACTCGCCGCCGCCGTTGGTGCTCTCGCCCACGCATAAGCGAAACCAAAGAAACCTGATTTTTATCAGCAATTCAAACGAAAAACGCCAAGCTTTTCAGCTTGGCGTTTTTTGTTGCCGGCGAGCCGTTATGAAATCAGCGAACCGTTAACTACTCGCAATAATTTGGCCGTAGCCGAAGTCTTCCGACTTCCGCTACGGCCACAGAGTTTTTCCGCAATCTATCTTGTAAAGCTGACGCCTTACAACGCTGCTGCGATTTTCTTGGTCAGGTCAACAACTCGGTTAGAGTAACCCCATTCGTTGTCGTACCAAGCAATAAGCTTGAAGAACTTGCTGTTGAGCTCAATCGACGATCCAGCATCGTAGATCGAGCTGTGCTGATCGTGAATAAAGTCCGACGAGACAACTTCGTCAGTCGTGTAAGCAAGAATACCTTTCAAGTACGTTTCCGATGCCTTTTTCAAAGCCGCGTTAATCTCTGCGAGCGAAGTATCTTTGACAGTTTTCACGGTCAAATCGACGCAGGAGACGGTTGGTACGGGAACTCGGAAAGCCATACCAGTCAGGATTCCCTTGACTTCTGGGCAAACCAGAGCGACTGCTTTCGCCGCACCTGTGGTCGAAGGAATGACGTTTTGGGCAGCTGTGCGTCCACCCTTCCAATCCTTCTTGGATGGACCGTCAACGGTTTTCTGTGTCGCTGTGTAAGCGTGAACAGTGGTCATCAGGCCTTCAGCGATCCCGAAGCCTTCCTTGAGAAGCACATGGACTACAGGTGCAAGGCAGTTGGTCGTACAGGATGCGTTCGAAACGATGTTGTGTGCCTTTGGATCATACTTGGCATCATTAACACCCATCACAACAGTGATGTCTTCGCCCTTGGCTGGCGCGGAGATGATCACCTTCTTGCAACCAGCGGTGATGTGGCCAGTCGCTTTTTCAGCTTCGGTGAAAAGCCCGGTCGACTCAATAACAATGTCGACTCCCATCGCTTTCCAAGGAAGCTCGGCAGGTGTTCGTGCGGAAACAACTGCAATGTCGTGCCCGTTGACGATCAAAACGTCATCTTCGGCCTTGTCTGGCGATGACTTCTTGGAGCCCACCGTCCCAGCAAACTTACCTTGCGTCGAATCGTACTTGAGTAGGTAAGCCAAGTTGTCTGCAGGCACAATATCGCCAACTGCAACTACTTCAAAAGTTTCGCCAAGTAGACCTTGTTCTACTAAAGCTCGAAAAACAAGACGACCAATTCGTCCAAAACCGTTGATGGCGACTTTAACAGCCATATTTCTTTTTGCTCCGCGATAACTAGTGATTAATGACAGTTCATTGTGAAGGGGTAGCTCTACTTAACTGCGTCGAGAGTATACTTTGCGGCTGGTGATCTCACAACGCCCGCGAATTGGCTCGCCAGACTCGAAGCACGTTTTCGCGACGCACCAAGTTCTGCTGTCTCCAAAGAAAATAGTTTTCCGCAATACTCGACTAACAGTATTTCATTACGAATTAAAGCCATGATTCTCCGCATCGGAACTCGCCAAAGCCCTCTCGCACGCTGGCAGGCAAACCACATCGCGTCCCTCCTTGCGGCTCAAGGTGTCGAAGTCGAAATGGTTCCTATCGTCACTTCCGGAGACGTATCGACCGGCCCCCTGGGTGCGTCAGGCGGAGTCGGTCTCTTCACCAAGGAGATTCAACGAGCCCTTATCGACAACCGTTGCGATCTTGCAGTCCATTCACTGAAGGATTTACCAACAGAACGCATCGATGGTTTATGGTTGGCAGCAGTGCCTGAACGCGAGGATCCACGTGACTGCTTCATTGGCCGAACTAGTCGCACGCTGAAGGATCTACCTCAAGAAGCCACCGTTGGAACCGGCTCGCTCCGTCGAGCGGCTCAAGTTCGTCAACAACGCCCGGACCTAAAAGTCATCGATATCCGAGGAAATGTGGACTCTCGCATCAAAAAACTAGATGACCGACTGTATGACGGAATCTTGTTGGCTTCGGCTGGCCTTCGACGTTTGGAACTTAGCCACCGCGTGACGCATACCTTTAGCCTGGACGAAATGCTGCCGGCGGTTGGTCAAGCCGCCCTGGGGCTAGAGACCAGAGCCGATGACAAATCGACTCGAGCGATCGTCGAGAAGTTGGTTCACTACGAAACACATCAAGCGGTTTTGGCAGAGCGAGCTCTTTTGCGAGGGCTTCGCGGAGGATGCCTGGCACCAGTTGCAGCCCATGCAGTCATCCATAACAAAACGCTGCACCTAAAAGCAAAAGTCTTTTCACTCGATGGCTCGCAGGTCCTTGAACAAGACCAATCTGGCCCGATCGATACAGCCGAAGCTATTGGCGAAACCTGCGCATCGCAACTGATCTCCGCTGGCGCAAGCGAACTGATCGCGCAAGCCAGAAAAAGCAGCTAGACGTTCGGGGCAATACACTCCTGTTCGAAAGCACAGAAAACCAGAAATCGCCTCACGAAGCCGAGGCTTCTCTTTATGCATCAATCACATCTAAGAGCCTGGATGCCATGCGATCGATTCCAATCTCTTGATGCACCTTGACGATTTCCCGTTTGGGCATAGGGCTAATAGATACGGAATCTAAAGCTCCAGACAACGCCCGTATCAGGTCGTTGACATCATGTGGTTTGAACAATCTTCCAAACCGATTCTGATCTGCTGGTACATCCGTTGAAGACTGTTCTAAGTCAATCGCATTCAATCGATCGTGTAGCTCGGGAAACGCACCGTGCGAGGGTTGGACATAAGGAACACCAGCCGCGACCGATTCCAAGACGAAGAGCCCCTTCGGTTCTTGATATGACGTGGGAACACACAACAGATCTATCCCGCGAAAGAACTCGACCTTAGCAGCCCGATCTATCGATCCGCAATACTCCCAACGGTCATGCAATCCGGCTTGATCTAGCTTTCGTTTTTGCTCCTCCCAGAATGTCGTGTGCTGTGACCCCATCCATCCAGCCATCTTTAATCGAACAGGAAGACTTCGGCGACTCCCTTGCCCGAGCAGGGTACTCAGCGAATGCTTTGAGAGTGCAATGAACGCATCGACAATAAGGTCCAGCCCCTTCTCAGGAGCCATTCGTGCGAAGTATCCAATCGTAAGTGGCTGAACTTCGGAATCATTCTTTGATTGAAGACGATTGGATCCCTGCTGAAAATCGCTTGTGTCGATTCCAGCAGGCACGCATGCAATTTGGTCAAGCGGAATCGAAAGCAAGCTGGCCATGCGACGACCATAATCGTGGCTGTAAACAATAAACTTATCGACCAAAGGAACGAGTCGCTTCATCGCAGCGATCGACTGCTCGCGGTACGGCTCCGGCAACATATCCAAAAAAATATCGTCGCCTTGTAAAGTGACAAAAATCTTCGATGGGAAACGTTTCTTGAGTTCGGGGATACAACCACCAATGAGAAGATTTGTTAATAGGATGGCGTCCGGTTTAATCGATGCCTGAAGCCAATCGCACATACGAATCACTTCCTTGCGCTGTCGTCCTTGCATCCCGCGGAGCATCGATACCGAGAGTGCTCCAAGAAGCTTCGGCGAGGTCTCGCCAGCCTTCGATGTCAAACGACGAATCAAAGCCGGGTTGTTTAGTGAAGCATCCAGCCAGCTCGGCAAGTATGCCAAGAAAGGAAATTTCTGCTGAAGATAAACATTCACCCCACCAAAGAAAACGCGATCCAAACTTACATTCTCTTCATCCGTCCGAATCGGCGTATACACCGGCACGAGCATACAGTCATGTCCAAGTCGATTCATCGCTCTCGCCAACGAGTTGTCGAGCATGCATGAACCACAGAACATTCCTGCAGCACCTGCGGTGAGATAAACAATTTTCATAACAACAATCGGGCTTGAAAGACGAAATCTAAGAAGTCTTCTTTTTAAGAAAAACTCAGACTAGTAGTTTCTCTGAGACAAAACACGTAGGATGATTACGCGGGTGATTTTTAGTTAACTGGGCTTTCTTAATTGTAGTCGATCATGGCAAGTATCGCACGAACTACCGAAACTCTTACGCCACAACAACGTGACTATCTGCGACTGGCTTTTACACCGGGCATTGGTCCACAACTCTTTCAGAATCTCGTCGAGTACTTTGAAACTCCCAGCGAAGTCTTGGAAGCAAAGCTTTCTCAGTTGCACGAAGTCGAACGCATCGGCCCCAAGCTTGCTGAAGCAATTCATTTTTCATCGAAGGACGATCTGGTTGACCGCATATGGGACGATTGTCTGGCCAAAGACGTTCGAATTCTATTACCAGACGATCAAGAATTCCCCAGGCTTCTCCGCGAGATTCCATCGCCGCCACTCTATCTCTTCATACGCGGTGAGATCAAACCCATAGATCAACTATCAATCGCTATCGTTGGAACACGACACGCTACTTCCTACGGACGAATGGTCACCGAAGGCCTGGCAAGATCGCTTGTTCGAAGCGGCCTAACCATTATTAGCGGTCTCGCACGTGGCATCGATAGCATTGCTCACCGATCGGCAATGGAAATCGATGGCGGTCGCACCATCGCATTCCTAGGTAGCAGCGTGACCGACATCTATCCTCCAGAGCATGAGGAACTCGCGCAAGAAGTCTCGCAACGAGGCGCCCTGATTAGTGAGACACATCCTTTTTCAAAACCGAAGGCGGGAGTTTTTCCTCAGAGAAACCGATTGATCAGCGGAATGTCACTTGGCGTTGTTGTCGTGGAAGCAGCCGACCGCTCTGGGTCGCTTATCACGGCGAGTCATGCTGGCGAGCAAGGTCGTGATCTGTTTGCGATTCCGGGCCCAGTCAATTCGCGAATGTCGCGTGGTTGTAACAAACTCATCCGCGATGGAGCGATCCTAGTACAGGATGCGCAGGACATCTTGGACCACTTGGGGCCACTGGTGGACCATGCGGAAATTTCGCCCGATCGAGTCATTCACCATCCAGCCGAACTGCAGTTGAACCCGCAGGAGCAACAAGTCCTGCAAGCTATCGAAGCGATCCCAACGGACCTAGACCGAGTTATCGTCCGAAGTGGACTCGCTCCATCCAGGACCCTCAGCACAATTAGCGCACTCGAGATGCGCGGCATCATTCGTCGCACCGGCGCGAGAACAGTTCAACGCTGCTAACAAAAGCATGGTTTGCTCGTTTGGGTTAACGAGGACGCAGTATTCTGCTCGGCATTCCTGCCCTGCATTTTAACTCGACGTACAAAGGTGTATCTCGATGCAGCAAAGTCCGCTTCGGATAAGAAGCTATCGAGTCGCGTCGACGTTAAGAGAAGTACGATGAGAGAAGTACGATGTGCGACTCGTGCATTGTCCAACTTCAAGATTGGCCGTTTCTGGTCTCAAAATAACGGTCGGGGAATCTTCCGCAGACCGACTGTCCAACAGCTCCAAACCCAACACTCAGACAATGTTGCAACGTCTCAGTCTTTGGTCGACTTAGGTTTGTTCGGCTCAACGAGCCCTAAAAACCAGGTCTCGATGGCAAGGAACCTGATGTAACGCATCTTTTTGAGCTTATCGATTTAGGCTCTTTGGAGTACATTAGAACTGCAGGTAGCGAGGTTTTCGCTGCTTTTTCCCTTTTGTTTAATGCTCCCACGCGTAGTTTGGCTCGCTTGAGGACGATTGCGGCAACCAAATCTACATGACAGCGTCGAAAACATCTTCGAATACAGAATTCCCACTTTTCTCTGATCTCCCATTGATCGAACCGATTCAATCGGCACTCCGATCTAAGGGTTACACGATTCCAACTCCGATTCAGGCTGGAGCTATTCCGCCACTTTTGGAAGGCCGCGATTTTCTCGGTTGTGCTCAAACGGGCACCGGAAAGACAGCAGCATTTGCGATTCCGATTTTGCAACTCTTGCATCAATCGCCAGCCAAAGCCGTCTCGGGAGCCCCTCGTGCGCTGGTCCTATGCCCAACGCGGGAGCTTGCAGTTCAGATCTTAGAGAGCTTCACCAATTACGGCAAATCGCTTCGATTGCGATTCGCCGCTGTCTTCGGTGGTGTTGGGCAAAGTCCGCAAGTGACCTCTCTAACGCGAGGCCTACACGTTCTGGTTGCAACACCAGGTCGGCTTCAAGATTTGATGGACCAAGGACATTGTTCCCTGAGCCGCCTTGAGTTCTTTGTGCTAGATGAAGCCGATCGAATGCTGGACATGGGCTTCATGCCTGCGATCAAGCGAATTGTCGCTAAGTTACCGAAGCAACGGCAGTCGATTTTTCTTTCGGCAACAATGCCACCACCTATTGAAGAACTGGCTGGTAGCTTGCTGCACGACCACGTGACAGTCATGATCACTCCACCGGCAACGACCGCGCAAAAAGTGGCTCAACGCGTCATGTTCGTTGACAAGGACAACAAGCGTAAGCTCCTTGAAAGCTTATTGGAATCGAATGCGTTTTCGAAAGTCCTTGTCTTTGTAAGAACCAAGTACGGCGCAGACCGACTCGCGAAAAGTCTCAAGTCGAGCACAATGATGATCGACGCGATTCACGGAGACAAATCACAAGGGGCACGACAACGCGTTCTCAATGGATTTAAGGATGGTGAGCTGCGAGTTTTGGTCGCAACCGACGTGGCTGCCCGAGGTATCGATGTCGAGGGGATCACGCATGTCATCAATTACGACATGCCTATGGAGCCTGATGGATACGTTCACCGTATCGGAAGAACAGCGCGAGCAGGTGCCACCGGCGAGAGTATCTCGATGTGCGATGCAGAAGAGTTTCAACAGCTTCGACAGATCGAACGCGAAATTGGTAAGCGAGTCCCTGTCGATCGTAATCACCCATACCATAGTGCGGACGCAGAAGACGAAGTGATTAAGCGAGACGCGTCCTCCGGACGGAAAAAGACCTCTCGCGGTAGACCTACCTCCGGTCCACGAGCAGCTGCATCAGGTGGTACTAAATCAGGTGGTGCTGCAGGTCGCGCACGAAAGGGCTTTAAAGGAAGTAAGCCATCAACGACATCCTCCTTCGGCGCACCCGCTGCTGGTGGAGAAGCTGCTCCTGGACGCCGTCGTTCTATCAGCGGTAAAGTCAAAAAAATCAACAACAGCACTTCGAAACCGCAGTACGGGTACTCCGCTGAGCGAAAGCCGGATGGTAATTCTTCATCGGGTTCGTCGCGTGGACCTTCACGCGGCAGCTCGTCTGGCCCCAAAAGAAAAAAGCGATAGTCGATACGATCATCGCTTAAGTTCCTCTGTGTTTGTAGCAGATATGGTAAGGCATCTGAAGACCTCAGCATTTACTCCTGCGTTCTTCAACGTCTGAATTTTAAGTTCAGCTATTCCAATTTCTAAACAGACTGGTTCAAGCAGCTCGCGGGAATTGGATAAGGCAAATCGGTTGTTGCTTGAGCGATCGAGTCTGTCGTCCATTGCAACCACTGTCGGCGCAAGTCCATCATTGCATCAAATATTTCGGGCACTCGATTCTGGACGTTGTTTTGTTGCCAACGATCGTCGGGCATCAGATAGAGGTCGTTAAGCTGGCCTGAGCTTGAATCGAACAGCGCGGCCCAATAGGTCGTGTAAATTGCTTCGTAGCCTATCGATTGGATCCAGCATGAATTGTCGGGGCGGATGCTTTCGGCGAGCAACTCGTAGCGCGAGAGATCTGCCTCTAACGAATCAGATTGCTCTTCAATTGAAGGAGGCGGATATGGCGTATCAGTAAGCCAACCTTCAAGGAACGACCGGACTGAGTTGGGCTGAGTAAGTCTTCGAGATCTAAAACCCAAGGGCAGATATCCCGGTTGAATGATCAGCGGAACGTGTACCAATTCCGAATGCGGCGTATTGAAACCAATCGATGCACTGAGGCTTTGTGACTCCGTCGCTAGCCCAACACGCGTATGCTCACCAAGTGGATAACCGCGCAATCCACACAGTACTGTCGCCATTGCTTCGCGCTCGGGAAGTTGCTCCACAAACGCATCGATCCAACTCCACAGTTGGTCGATCAGTCGCGCCTGCCCGGCCGCTGCGCACATCGCGGTGAAGACTTCATCCAAATCAGTTTTCGGCCCCACCTGGAAGGACGCAGGCTCAATATCATAGGAGGGGCGAGGATCGTCTTCATCGCAAAGGGCCAGTCGATACTCGTAGGGTGCGTCCCAAGCTGATGTGAGACCTGATAAATGCAGCCAGATAAGATCGGGAAGCCCTTCGGCGTCGTTTTGCCGATCAGCCAATTCGGAAAGTGCCTCGCCGATAAATTGAGCCAGTCCAGTTTCCATCCACGCTTCCTCGTCAACTTCTTGTTCGACAGTCTGATACTCCTCGAACTCGTTTTGCGTTTGTTCGTGTTCTTCAGAAAGCTCGGCTCCCTGAAGTGTCGTGTCGATCAGTAAAGACTCGGAAAACAGATCAGCCCAAGCAGTCTCCGATACAGGTCGAGAATCAGTGATGAAGATAGAACGACGGTTCGTTGCGGCGAGCCACTGATGGAGGTCCACGACTTTGAACTCGGCTTTATCTCTCGGCAAACTTGGATGTAATCCATCGGTCATCGACAAAAGAATTGCCTTCGGATCCAGAGAGTTGCAAACAAACCGATCAAAGACGATTGCATGAGATGCAAATTGGTCTAGCGATGGCGTTTCGCAGATAGGGACTCCGTATGTCCCCAGTAGATTGGTTCCCCAACCATCGATCGTAACAACTAGAACGCGTTTTCTCACTCGGTACTCATATAATCGTTACGATCCGCAAAGACAGAACTATAGACCATCAACTCGCGGTAGCAACATGGGCTTTTCAATTTTCTGCCCCGATCGACGACCTAGATTTTTTAACCAACGATCTACTCGTACTGGTTGTCTCAACCGTCATCACATCGGCCGCGAAACTCCTTCATGTTATCTACCAATCATAGCAGCAACACGTTCCCAGCCGGCGCTCCTTTTGTATATATTCCAAGCCAACAGCAGGTAGCAGAGGCAGCATCACCAGTTCTTGATGTCGCTCCGGCGGGCATTGCGCCGTCAGATATTGCTCAGTCGGTGGTCGCAACACCAATTGTAGCTCCGGTAGGCATAACACCGCCAGCCAAAGCGATTCCAACTCAACCGCTGCCCCTTCTTCCCCTTCCCACTTCGCGAGTTTGGGGCGTCGACTACTCCGTCGTCGACATGAAGCAAACACTGCAATACATCGACAAACTAATTGCTCGACGAGTTCCCACGACGGTGATTACGTCGAATTTGAACTATGCGATGCTAAATGCAGAACATCCGAAATTAGAAAAATTCACACACAAGTGCCCACTAGTGATTTGTGATGGTATGCCGATTTTTTGGCGAAGTAAACTGAATAAAAACAAGCTTCCCGAACGGATCGCAGGAGCCGATTTGATCTTTGAACTCGCCGCTCACAGTGCAACAAAAGGTCACCGAATCTTTTTGATGGGTGGTGCAGAAGGTGTCGCGTTGAAGGCAGCAAAGCGACTCGAAGAACTCTACCCGGGCGTCAAAATCGCAGGTGTGGAATGTCCACCGTTTCGACCTCTAAGCGACACCGAGCACGAGCAATTGTTGAGTCGAATAAGAGATGCCAAGCCAGATATTCTGCTTGTTGCTTTCGGACAACCCAAAGGTGAATTCTGGATCGACGACAACATGGAGAAGCTCGGCGTCCCTGTCAGTATTCAGTTGGGCGCCTCCTTCGACTTTATTGTGGGAAGTGCAAAGAGAGCACCGGTTTGGATCCAGAAAATGGGATTTGAGTGGCTGTATCGCACTTATCATGACCCTAAAAGACTGTTGCCTCGCTACGCAAAAAACGCTTGGTTTTTACTGAAATCAATTCGCCGCGACTTGCTTGACGCGACGAATTGACCCAGGGGGATATCTTTGTCGACGCGTCGACCGAATTGATTAATCGGTGCTATTGCACAAAGCCCGCCTCAACGGGCAATCATCACTCCTTGTAGGCCCAGGAAGAAACTCAAGTTTCCTGTAGCATCTGTTTGAGCTGATCCTCCAGACTGCAATTTCCCCTCTCCCCCTTTAGACAGGTGGGGTTATGCGGATTGGAGAAACGGACTTTGTGAATCATTCCTTCGGATCTGCACGTTGGAATATCTGCTGGATGGATTAGCATAGAAAGGTGATTCTGTTATGCATGTAGTAGCAGTCACTTTTTCCAAACAGCAATTTTCGCGTTATGATCTCGCTCCAACCCGAGTCATTTGTTGAAAAAACATTGAAAGACGAGACCCTTTCGTTGGTGGTCCCATGCTTCAATGAAATTGACGGGTTGGATCAGTTGGCAGAACGGCTCAAGGTCGTGCGAAACGCCTTCGCGGGTCAGGTCGACTTGCAGGTCATCTTGGTTGATGATGGAAGTTCTGACGAAACTGCAGATGGACTCGATCAGAGGTTTTCGCATCTGGATTGGGCTTCTGTAATACGCCACCCATCTAATCGTGGTCTAGCCGCAGCAATTCTGACGGGGATCAATGCCGCGGAAAGTGAGTATGTCGCATCGATGGATGCAGATTGCACCTACGATCCGCTGCAGTTGTTGGATCTTTGGAAAGCGATGGAGCACGATACCGCGATTGTCACCGCCTCGCCGTACCATCCATTGGGAATGGTCGAAGGAGTTCCTGGCTGGCGACTATTGCTTTCGCGCCTTGCATCGATTGGATATGGTTGGTTGACTTGGACTCCGCTGCACACCTACACAAGTTGCTTTCGTGTTTACCGCAAAAACTGGATTGCGGGTATGAAGATCAAGAACGAGGGATTTGTTGGGATTGCTGAAATGCTTTGGGATGTATCTCGTCGTGGCGGAAAAGTTATCGAGGCACCCGCAAAACTTACTAGTAGACGGATCGGCTTTTCAAAGATGAAAACGCTTCCGGTAATATTGACTCACTTGCAACTTATGACCCGCATCGCACTCACTCGGTGCCACCTGATTAGGAATTAGAAGACAGATGATTAGCTTAGAGAAACAACCAAGCATAAACGGTTCTACTGAAAAGGGATCAAGCTTGGAGGAGAGAAAAAAGCTCGCGATACCGCTTCCTTCTGACCAAGATGCATCGGGGCGCACCCTGGGCGATGATGAAATCGCAATGGTCACACAAGCCATTCGAACAGGAACGCTGACCGCAACGAAAGGCGAGTTCACGAAGCAACTCGAAATACGGTTCGCTAAGTGCATGGACAGCCTCCATTCGCACGCATGTTCGTCAGGATCAGCAGCGCTTCATACAGCGGTCGCAGCTATCAACCCCGAACCCGGTGAGGAGGTGATCACGACATCCATTACCGACATGGGAGCCTTGTCGGCGATCCTCTTTCAAGGAGCGATTCCGCGTTTTGCCGATGTTGATCCACGTACTTATAACGTGACTGCTGAAACAATCGAACGCTGTATCTCGCCTCGTACGCGAGCCATCATGGTAACGCATCTTTTTGGTAATCCTTGCGAGATGACCGAGATCGTACAGCTTGCAACATCACGTGGTATTCCGATCATTGAAGATTGTGCACAAGCATTCATGGCCGAGCATCATGGCAAACTTGTCGGCTCCTTGGGTGACATCGGTTGCTTTAGCCTTCAACAAGGAAAACACATCACCACTGGCGAAGGTGGAATGGTAACGTCGAGCGATCCTGATCTCGCACGTCGGATGTTCTTGTTCATCAATAAAGCTTGGGGATACGGTGATCCAAATCCTGATCACTACTTCTTGGCCCCCAACTATCGCACTAATGAATTGACGAGTGCTGTTGCGCTGGCACAGTTAGATAAACTGGAGTCAAGTGTTCGTAACCGAACTGAAATGGCTGATTTGATGAATCAACTTCTTCAGGACATCCCTGGCGTCTATTGCCCGACAATACGTCCCGGTAACAAGCACACCTATTGGAAGTACTGCTTAGATGTTGATGCATCCGTGATACCAGGCGGGACGGTCGCTCTTGGAAAGCTCTTGAAAGATCAAGGCGTTTTCTGCGGGCCCCGCTACATCCAAAAGCCAGCCTTCCAGTGCCAAATCTTCCGCGATCAACGCACCTTTGGAAACAGCCGATTCCCTTTTACGCACGCAGCACCAGAAGCTGTGGATTACACACCCGAAAAATTCCCTGGAACATTTGAGGCACTCTCACGAGTTCTCGTGCTGCCTTGGAGCGAGCGCTACCAACAGCATCACGTCGAATACATTGCCGACGTTATTCGTAGTTCCGCTCAGAAGTTACTCCAAGCATAACTTTGATTCAAGATTTTCAACCATGACTGATCAACCCGTTACTTTTGCAATCATCGGCACTGGCGGTATCGCACAGACGCACTTGCAGGCTTTTCTGCAGACATCAGAAGCAAAACTGATCGCGACAGTGGATATTCGCTTGGAAGCGGCCCAGTCAATGGCTGCGTCTGCGCACTGCCAAGCGTTCAAAGATGTTGAGTCGATGCTTGCTAACGTCAAGCCAGATGCAGCAATTGTTTGTACGCCCCCCTCAACCCACCCGGCGATATGTGAAACTCTCGCTCGTGCAGGAGTTCATGTGCTCTGCGAAAAGCCAGTAGCTATCAGTCGTGCTGCGGCGGTTGAGATGATTCGCAACGCAAACGAAAGTGGTACCATCTTCACGATGGCTTCGAAGTTTCGATACGTCGCCGACATGATCTATGCCAAGCAATTAATCACTTCAGGTATCTTGGGCGAGATATTGCTCTTCGAGAATACTTTTGCGGGACATGTCGACATGAGCCGCCGATGGAACAGTATTCCTGCGGTTAGCGGTGGAGGCGTCTTAATCGATAATGGAACACATTCGGTTGATATCGTTCGTTACCTTTTGGGCCCAATTCAGTCGATTCAAACGCTAGAAGGTCGACGAATCCAAAATCTCCCTGTCGAAGATACAGTAAGGATTCACGCAAAGACCGTCACGGGAACTCTCGCTGCGGTAGATTTGTCTTGGAGTATCAACAAACAAACGCCGTGGTTCGTAAGTATCTACGGGACTGAAGGAACTGCATTAGTCGGCTGGGGGGAATCCAAATACAAACGCGATGCGGATAAGGAATGGACCGTTTTTGGCAAGGGATACAACAAGGTACAAGCCTTCACCGATCAAATTCACAACTTCTGTAAAGCCATTCAGGGAACCGAAAGCCTGCTCATCACTTCCGAAGATGCCCTCGCTTCGGTCGACGCAATTGAAACGGCCTACGAGTCACTGAGACGTGATGACTGGGTCGCGGTACCTTCTGACCCGCTGCGCGAGAGTTTATCAACCCCCGCACGGGCATAAACCCTATGGCTGCTCGTATCCACCCAACGGCAATCATCGAAGACAATGTCCAGATCGGTGATGGCACTTCGATTTGGGATAATGTCCACATTCGACATAGCACTTCGATTGGCGAACAATGCATTATCGGAGGAAAATCAACGATTGCTTACGGCGTGCGCATCGGCAATCGATGCAAAATCAACTCTTCTGTTTACATATGCACAGAAGTCACACTGGAAGATGGCGTGATGATTTCCGCAGGAACGATATTTACGAACGATCGCTTTCCTCGTGCAACATCCCCAGATTTAAAAACACTCCGCTCTAGCGATCCTGATGAGCACACAGAATCAACCTTAGTCAGTGAAGGGGCAACCATTGGGGCCGGGTGCATCATCGGAAGCAACCTTGTCATCGGCCGCTGGGCAATGGTGGGTATGGGATCCGTTGTCACGAAGAGCATACCCCCGTTTCACTTAGCCCTCGGATCACCCGCGAAGAGCCGCGGTGCCGTATGCCGATGTGGACAACTATTGTCGACGTTCACCGAAGAACAAGTTAATGACGAGGACTATAAGTGCTCGTCTTGCGGTCGTCTGTATCATAGAACAGGTTTGACCATTAGTGAGCTTTAGTAGTTGAAGCTGACCTACGTGAGTTCAACATGTAGCCAAGTCTCTCCGAGACTTGCGAGCATTCTGCCATAAGAGCTTCATCGACTGCAGAGAGCCGACGCTACGACGTTTTCAAATGGCTTTGGACAACGCTGCGGTAGACTTCCGAAGTGGACACGGCCATCTTCACGTCGGAGTATCTGTCTCGATGGCGGTCTACCGATTGTTCGCTCATGGCAGCCCACTTGATGCGGCTGGACGTAAACTTCATGATCGCATCCATCAAGGACTGGGGATCACGAGGCTCTGCCAAGTACCCCTCGACTCCGTCGCGAACGACTTCTGGAGTACCTTCTACCTTGGTTGCGATAACAGGTACACCTGCCGATAGAGCTTCCAGAACTACCATCGGCATCCCTTCGCCGTAGAGACTTGGCAATATCATCCCATCCAAGTCAGCTAAGGCCTTTGGAATATCGTTCGTAAAACCTGTGAATGTCACTCGATCTTTCAATTGGTATTGGTCTACCAATTCAAGCATCGCATGGCGGTACTCCTCATTCTCAAAGCCGCCGATAATGCGAAAATGAATCGAAGGAGCATTCGCTGGAAGCCGACGAATCGCATCCAACAATACTTCGAGGCCTTTACGTGGTCTGAACAAAGCGATCATTCCCAGGTTCCATACCTGCGAGCCGATCTTTGCAGACAAATCGATAGGGGTAATTGCTGGAACACCGTTCGGAATGCAGACAATGCGCTGACGAGCTATTCCGCGTTTGATCAGCTCGCGTCGCAGTGATCGCGAAACGGTGATAATCTTTGAACAATTTCGCAGCGACCAACGTTCGACCCAATCGTTAACGCGGTTAATCCACAAACGGGACGAATCACGAGCCGTTGGGGAATGAACGTGATAGACCCAAGGTGTTCCAAGCTTCTGGGATACACGCGCTGCGATCATCGCCGATCTTGGAGTGTGCGCGTGGAGTAAATCGTATTGGCTGGCGCGAACCAAGTTACAGATACGCTCGACAACCCCCAGGTCGAATCGCTTCCGCATATGAACGGAAAAAACACTGTCTGGCGGCAGGTCACAGAACTCCACGAACTTACCAGGCTTCAGACATGCAAAATCGGTGGCTACGCCGCAACTTGGCAGCCGCTTCCCAAGGAGTTGCTGGACGCGTTCAGCGCCAGAGAAATGTTCACCGTTAATCAAATGAAGAACGGATAGCGAAGTCGCGTGCGTCTGCCTGGGAGCAGACGCAACGGCCGCTAAATTCGCACTGGTTGTGTTCAATGGAAAATGCACGATCGTAAAGCTTTCGGAGAGGACCTACATTTTAGGCTCATCGGCTCCGAAATGCCAATAGATCCAATTGAAAATTAACAAGTCTATTTGGCACAACTTTAGGTCGAAAAATCGGTAAAAAGATGTGCAAAAGCCCCGTTTTTCCTAATGAATCTGCTCAGAATCGCTTGCGCAATCGTCACAAACCAACGCTTCTAAATATTCCTTTATTCTTTCACAGAAGCTGCCGAAACCACTCGGAAGGAATTGTTTTCAGGTTCAAAATACGCACGGACGCGGCTTTTTCGGCTTTCTGTTTCAGAAATGCGTAGGCCATTCCAAAGCATGCCAAGAATTTCGATCAAATCTCCAATTGTGCTTAGCGGGCTCATCCTGGGCGCTGCTGTTGTCATTTTGACCCCCTCTTGGAAGTCTTCCGCGACCAAAGGTCGTCTTCCTGGGCTTGATTCGGTAGCCGCTGCTAATCGAGATTTCCTGGAACCGACAGTCGGGCAGCCTACCGAGTTTGTCGCGCGGCAAGAGATAGCTCCGGTTGGCCTACAACCCATCGGTGTTACGAAAAAGAATTCGTGGAACCCAAACCCCTCCTGGCGAACGGACGCTGGCTGGCCCACGTCGATAAGTCAATCGGAATTGCGTCCCGTAACCATCGAAAAGATCCCCGAAAACATCGCGGAATCTTTCCCGCTGACTGCCCGCGATAAATCAGTGCCTCCAACAACCGGTGATGCGATTCAAAAGCAGGCCGAGATAAACCAAGGCTTAACGAATATTCCACCGCCAGAAACAGCAAGCTCGCGAGTCATCCCGTGGAATGCTTTTGTAGAAGAATCTTCGACCGTCATTCGAAATTCACTCGCCGGCCCCAACGCTCCCAACAACTCAGCCATCGTGAACCCGGCAATCGTTTCTTCACCCTTACAGCCACAGACTTCGTTAGCGCCTCTTGGGCGAACGGTCTCTATCGGGATTGACTCGCAGGGCGATAACCATGACGCGTCGCTAAACCAATCTTCTGCAGCTACCCCCGAAGCTTCCCCGGTCGCCCCTGGTGTTGATCCAAAATTGCTTTCACCAGTCGATGCGCAACGCTTTATCCGGCAACCGAAAACACGACGCTGAGAACAAGATGTTGTCGTAACGCGTTTTCGCCAATCTACTACAGATAGTCGCTGATAGCGGATGCCGTAAGAAGTCTGAAGAGTCTGCCTCGTGCCAGTACTTCACTCTTCTTCTAAACTCGCAAGTTCAGTCACGAGAAGACTTACCTTGGACAATTCAGTTCGAACTTGGAGGCGGACGCATTCGATGGAACAGAAAGTTTCCTCGAGTCACTACGCTCTGGCGAGCGTAGCTACACATTTAGAAACAATGCCGAGCAAAATCTTACTCGAGTCCCTCTAACTGTCGAGTTTCCAGGCCCATCGAATCGAGCAGGCTTGCGAACCAACCTCGAACGAGGTTGACACTTTGCTGATTCGCGAGGGAGCTTACACCGCGATTGAGCGGCGAGCGTTCGAATTGGATTCGTAGGTCATCATCATTTGGAAGTCGCTCGACAATTCGGATGACAAAGCTTTTCTTTCGAGGTGCATCAAAAGCAACAACAGTTTTTCCGACGGGGTTGTTAAACACCGATTCCATAAATGCTTGACCAGGCAGGTCGATCCCATCTACAGATGAAAGTTGGGTGCCTTCGCCGCCGGACATCATCGGTAGAAGCCAAGTGAAAGGGCTAGGAGTAATCACAAGCGGCTGTAGGTGTGATTCGAGGACTTCCGTCCAAGGATTCACACTTTTGTCAGTGATTGCATTGACCTTCGCAGCTAGCTCTTCAGCGGCCTTCGCTGCCAATTCTTGAGCTCGCGATTGTTTCCAGAAAGCGGTGATCTCTTCTCGAGCTTCTTCAAAAGTTGGAACTCGAGAGGGTTCGCTCTCGACCTTCCAAAACACATAGGAACCGCTAGTCTCGGCCGAAAGCGACTGAGCGATTTGCACTTGGAATGGTTTCAAACCAGCCTCGCCACGTGGTTCCATGAGCGCGTACTCAGGGAACGAAGCGAAGGGACTTCCATTCGGTCCAGGATTGGAAAGCTGAAGATAACTTTGTCCGATCGATAATGCGCTGGCGGTGATGTTATCTACCATGCCGGTTCGGCCATAAGTCATTCCGGTCTCCGAGGCAAGAGCTTTGAGATCAAGCGGTTCGGGACGAGGAATCGATTTGAGACGTTGATCTTGTTGCTCGAACATGTCACGTTTCGCACCGTAGTCGCTCATCTTCATCGAAACCTTTTCGACCATCTCTTGGGCACGCGTTCGAGCGCCAGGCAAAGCCATTTCTCGGAGGAGCGCCTCACGCACTTCATCGAGCGTTTGAACTCGCATTGGCTTTTCCGGAGGTGCAGCAGGCACCGCAGCATCTGCTGCTGTCGTTGGAGCTACACCCGACGGAGTAGTAGCCGGGCTCGCGGGTTCAGCCGCCGGTTTCATTTCGGGGGATGGCTCTTTCGAAGCTTCGGCAGGCTTTGCTTCAGTCGTTTTCGGCGCGTCTGCAGTGCCTTCTACAGTACCCTCGACTGGAGCCGATGCTGGATTTGCATCCGGCTTGACTTCCGCCATCGGTTTGTCTGCCTGAGCAGGCTCTCCGGTTACTTTCTCGGTTACCTTTTCAGCTGCTTTTTCAACATCTTTCGCGGCTTCGGTTGCTACGGCTCCTTCGACTGCTTTGGCTGCCGCAGCGGCAGTTTCTTCAGCCTGGAATGCGACGAAGCGAATCGACGACGGGGACTTGGTCTGGCTCGTCTTTCCTGAACCGCCAGCAGCAGGCAATTCCGGCACGACTGCGGGGGCAGCCGGCGTTGCGGGTACCGTTGGTGTTGCCGGTGCTACGGGTGTTTCGGTAGCCGGAACCGATGGGGTTTGCGGGCTGCCGATTAAACCGTCAAGTGCTTTATCCGCAGGGAGTTCCATCTTGGCGTCCGGAGCAGCGGTCGCCTCCGTTTTCGCTTCTGGCTTCGTCTCGGGGGTAGCTTCTGCTTTCGCTTCAGGCTTCTCTTCAGGTTTGGTTTCAGGCGTCGCACCGACTGATGCAGGTGCCGTCACAGGTGCATTTTCGGTCGGCTTTAGTTCGGCAACGGGAACTTTGTAGCTTCCCGCTTCAACTCGTTTCTTGTATTCGGCTTCGAGCTGTTCTGGGGTGATCTTGGCTTGTTCTTCCTTGATCAACGCGTTGAAATCAGCAAAAAGGTATTCGAAATCGGCTCGATAGCGTCGGCGGAAACCGGGTTCAGGTTGGCTTGGAATGCTGTAGAGGTCTTTTGCTTTTTCGTAGAGGGCCTTCAGTTCCGCTTCGCTTGGTTTGGCAGTTACCTTCTCAACAAATTGGTCGACAAAAATCGGGTAGATTTCGACCTTCGCACGTTGTGAAAGCTTTTGGAAGTTGAGCCAATTCTTGCTTGGTGCGATCAATGGCTGGGAGGAAGAAGTGATTCCGGATATGCCCATTTGGACTAGCAACTGCTTGCTGATCTCATCCTTCAAGTAGCTATACATGTCGAATTTAGAAAGCTGCTTTCCAGCGACTTCTTGAACGATTTCTTCGAATTTCTTTGCACTAATTTTTCCATCCGTGAAATTGCGGATGAAGAGGTCAACCGTATCGTCATTGACCATGACCCCATTCTCGCGGGCCGCTTCTGCCAAGGTCTTTAGCTGAACCAATCCAGCTCGACCCGTAGGTGGTTCAAGCCCGATACCGCCTTGAGGACCTGGAGAATATCCCGGGACCTTAGGAGTACCACCCGCGGCTACTACTTCAGCAGCTATTCGAGAAAAAACGGCATAAGACTGAGCTTGGATAGCTGTTTGCTTTGCAAGTTGCTCTGCGCTGAGGCGAGTCCCCTTCCAGGAAACCAGTGTTTGTTGCCCCTCGGGATTGCCATAATTATCCATGAGAGTCCCGGTTGACGGGATGATCACGAAGGAGATCACCGCAACAAAAACCAAGATCGCCATCCATACGCGTTGATTTTTACGAAAGATCGAGAAGGGGCTAGCCATCCTGTTTTGTCCTGACAGAGTCTACTTATTCAAAAAACACAAACCAATCGCGCGATTGTAGAGAGTCGAAGAGGAAACGCAACAGCGGCTTTGCGGCAGATCGCCAACCCAACGGAGGTTTGTGGTGAATTTCTTGTGGTTTCCAGAATTCGATTTGGGACAGCCACTTCCCTTTCCCGATTCTTTTGCCGCCGCCCCTGGTGGTTTCCAGGCGAACCCCTAAGCTTCCCTGAAGGTTTAATGGGGAGGTTCAAGGGGGTGGGTAGACGGTTAGGCCTTAAAACCTTATTCCTTATATACAAGTAGAACTATTTGGTAAGTTTTTTAAATGCCCGCCATTGTTATCCAATAGGTGGAATGGTTTCTATCCACGACTTTTCAAAGCGAAATTTCTCGAATGACGGCAGTGTTTTATGAGTGCTAAAGGACGTAAAGCCCTGGTGATCGTTGAATCGCCAGCCAAAGCTAAAACCATCGCGAAGTACCTTGGTGCGGGCTACCAAGTGGAGGCTTCGATTGGGCATATTCGTGACTTGCCTGGCGGAAAGAAGGAAATTCCTGAGCAATTTAAGTCGGAGCCATGGGCTTACCTAGGAGTCGATGTCGATCACGATTTTGAACCGGTATACATCGTACCGGCCGAAAAGAAAAAACAGGTATCTCACCTGAAAGCCGCCCTCAAAGACGCCGACGAACTCTATCTGGCGACGGACGAGGATCGCGAGGGAGAAGCAATTTCGTGGCACCTTCATGAAGTTTTGAAGCCCAAGGTACCCGTAAAACGGTTGGTATTTCATGAAATTACGCGCGAGGCAATCCAGCACGCCCTGACGACGACTCGGCAAATCGATCAGGGGATGGTCAAGGCTCAGGAGACACGCCGGATTCTCGACCGACTTTACGGCTTCGATGTATCGAATTTGCTTTGGAGAAAAGTCGCTCCCAAGCTATCTGCTGGCCGTGTTCAAAGCGTTGCCGTTCGATTGATTGTGGATCGTGAACGCGATCGGATGGCGTTCCGAAGTGCGACTTACTTTGACTTGGACGGCATCTTTTCGACTTTGAAAAAAGTCAACTTCAACGCTGCCTTGATGAGCGTTGACGGAGCCAAGATTCCATCCGGCAAGGACTTTGATTCCAGCACCGGCAAGATCAAAGATCCGAAGATGCTGCTGCTGGATGCTTCCTCAGCCGAGGCACTTCGTAAGAAGCTTGAAAAAGCGGAATACCGCGTTGCGAGTGTTGAAGTCAAACCCTTCGTCGAGCGCCCCAAGCCTCCCTTTACGACATCAACTCTGCAACAAGAAGCCAACCGCAAGCTGGGCTTTACCGCAAAGCAAACGATGCGAACCGCTCAGTCTTTGTATGAAAACGGTTATATCACTTACATGCGAACCGATTCGACCACGATGGCAAAGGTCGCAATCGATGCAGCTCGAGACTTAGTCGAAACGCAATACGGTAAAGACTTCTTGCATCCAACTGAGCGGACGTACGCGTCGAAAGTCAAGAATGCGCAAGAAGCTCACGAAGCGATTCGACCTGCAGGGCACCCGTTTCAACTACCCGAGAAACTACGTGGTGAGCTCGACTACGATGGCTTCCGATTATTTGAAATGATTTGGAAGCGCACGATCGCTTCCCAAATGGCGGACGCTCGAAAGAAACGCGTTATCGTCACCATCGAAGGAAAATTCGACGGCGGTCAAGCGATCTTCCAAGCCTCTGGTACTTCGATTGAATTCGAAGGTTTTCTCAGAGCATACGTTGAAGGAAGCGATGACCCTGAAGCAGAACTTGCCGAAAAGGAGCGACTACTTCCGGATTTAGCCGCACAAGAACTTCTCACACTTTCAAAGCTTGATTCGGTCTCGCATACCACTCAGCCACCGGCGCGATTCACCGAAGCTTCGTTGACTCAGGCTCTCGAAGAACGCGGCATCGGTCGCCCAAGTACTTATGCTTCGATCATCGAAACGATCCAGTATCGCGACTACGTGTTTAAAAAGGGGAACGCGTTAGTCCCTAGCTGGACAGCCTTCGCAGTGATTCGATTGCTGGAAGAACATTTAGGGAAGCTCGTGAATTACCAATTCACGGCTCAAATGGAAGACCATCTTGACGAGATCTCACGCAACGAACGAGGCAACAGTGATTACCTGCGCGGCTTCTACTTCGGTGACGACTCGTCGATTGAAACGATCACGACAACAGCAGCTCTCGATAGCAAAGACCCTACGTCGGCCGCGCCAGCTATCGCCGGATTGAGGCCTTTACTCGCAAGTAAGATTAACGAGATCGATCCGCGAGTTGCATGTTCCTATCCTGTTGGAGCTCCAACCACCGGTGACTATCGTGAAGACATCGTTGTACGAGTCGGTCGCTACGGCCCGTTTTTGGAACAAGGTACTCGCAAGGCTTCGATTCCTCAGGATCTCGCTCCTGATGAGATCAATATCGAGTCTGCATTGGAGTTGTTGACTAAGCAAGCCGCCGGCGATGCACCGTTGGGAACCGACCCCGAAACGGGAATGAACATCTACGTGAAAGTCGGTCGCTATGGCCCCTACATTCAACGTGGCGAACCCGATGAAGAAGGTCGCAAAAATGCTTCGCTTCCCAAAGGTCTGCCTATCGAATCGGTCGACCTTCCCATGGCGCTCAAGTTCCTCACGCTACCTCGAGAGTTAGGCGTCCACCCTACTGAAAATTACAAAGTCGTCGCCAACATTGGTCCGTTCGGTCCATACGTCATGAAAACGGTTGGGAAAGATAAAGACTATCGGTCGATTCCAAAGGATCAAAACGTTCTCGATATCGATCTCGAACAAGCTATTGCTCTGCTATCACAACCCAAGGCAGGACGAGGCCGCGCCGAACCGAAACCGCCTTTGAAAACCTTTGACGAATCCCCAGTAACTGGCAAGCCGATTCAATTATTGGAAGGCAAGTATGGTCCTTATCTCGCAGACGGTGAAACCAATGCGTCCCTTCCGAAGGATATGCCAATTGAAAATGTCACCACAGAAATTGCCTTAGCGTTACTGGCCGAGCGAGCCGCCGCAGGTGGATCCAAGAAGAAGAAAGTTTCCAAGAAGCGTGGCGCTACGTCCGCCGCGACCGCGAAGAAAAAGAAGGCGACCACTAAAACTGCTACTGCGAAAACAGCTACCAAAAAAGCCACCAAGAAGAAAGCCGCGAAGAAGAAATCTGCCTCCGCAAAAGCGAACTCAACAGAAGACGAATAATAATTCCTCAATCGTTCTCATCAATGAAATAAAGTCATGCGAATCGTAGTCGCCTTTCAAGCGTTCTTCGCCGCGTTGTTTAATCGCGACGCGTCGATGCGAATCTCACAAGCGTTGGATCCATCCACCAAGCTTCTCACGGAAGTGAAGACTCCACAGGCAAACACTGCCTCAGTACCAACGACATCGGCAACTTCTCAAGCGAAACCTTCATCAGCAAAATCTGACTCTAAGACACCTGTGCGTAGCGAAGCCCTCACGCTGTTGAGCACACTTCAACGCGAAGCCAGACTGATCGATTTGATTCAAGAGCCATTAGATGAATACACCGACGAGCAAGTTGGAAGCGCCGCGCGAGATGTCCTTCGTGAATCATCAAAGGTATTGAATCGACTCTTTGCAATTGAGAAATTGGCACAAGGTAACGAGGGCGACTCGGTGGAGATTCCCTCGAATGCCTCTTCAGCAAAGTGGAAGATAACCGGTAAGCCAACACGAAGCGCGACTAACGATCCAACCGCACCGCGACGAGGCAACCTCATTCACCCAGGATGGATCGCGACTCAAGTCGCCGTCCCCCAGTGGTCGGGCAACTCCGATGAAGCAACGATCATCGCACCCGTAGAAGCGGAACTGATCTAGATGGACAGCGCAGACCTGCCGTCGTCCAACTAGGTTCGCAGTTT
>JAIYDQ010000400.1 GCA_027487375.1 Planctomycetaceae bacterium | reverse complement strand
CTTTGACTTCATCTGCACCCTTGGGAAAGAAGCTTTTCCCACCCTGCTGGAAATGAAAGTCTCCGGAAGTTGCGAGCACCGAGTCTCTTAATTCTTCAGCGCTTAATCGTCTCATTGAGAAGCGTGAGAACAAATCATTTGCTGGGTCTTGCGCGATCGTTTCGCTGGAGGTCTGGCTGCTCATTTGATAGGCCTTCGAGAGCAAAATCAGCCGGTGAATCGATTTCATACTCCAGTCATCCTCTACCAGTTGGTTGGCTAACCAATCCAAAAGTTCTGGGTGCGTCGGGATATCGCCAAGCTGACCAAGATTATTTGTTGATCGAAAAATGCCGCGACCAAAATGATTTTGCCAAAGTCGATTTGCAATCGTTCTCGCCGTAAACCAGTTATCATCATCCGTAATCCATTGAGCCAAAGCACGACGACGGCCGACGACAGGTGCTTCGGTATGCAATCGGTTCGTTGAGTTGCGAACAAACGCGGGAGCTTCTGTCCGCTCGGAAGCATCCGGTTGAGTCATCGCAACATAAGACGGCGCCACTTGATCTCCTTCTGCTTGAGGGCTACCACGCACCAGGACAAATGTCGGCGGCGGAGTCGGTTCGCATTTGGCAAGCCCTAGAACGAACTCTTGATTGGGAAGCGAGTCCATCGACTTTGCGATTTTCTCACGTTCATCCTTCAATTTCTGATGGGTTGCGAACTCTTCTTCGCTCAAAAACACGTGAAGCTTTTCTTTCAAAACACGCTTTCTACCCGGTCCTTCTGTCGCACGTTGCTCTTCCGCGGTCATTTTGACGATAGCCGACTGTTCGATTTTCCGCATCGTTTTATCTAGCTTTGCAATCTCCGATTTCAATCGAGCTCGTTCTTCCCTCACGCTTGGATCCGAGACATCGATTTGATTGTTCGAAGTACCGTCAGACCTTGAAGCGTAGGAAGTTACATCTCGAAAAAATGCGACCATCGCATAATAGTCCTTTTGCGGGATTGGATCGATTTTGTGATCGTGACATCGTGCACAGTTGAGCGTCAGTCCGAGGAAACCTTGGCCAGCGACCGTCACTAAATCATCAAACTCGTCGAAGCGAGCTTGCAATGGATCGGCTGGTTCGTCATCCCAAATTCCAAGCCGATAAAATCCTGTGGCCGTTAGAGTGTCGATTGTCACCTCGTCAAGCTCGTCGCCGGCGAGTTGCTCAGTAACAAATTGATCGTAGGGCTTATCGCTATTGATGGATCGAATCACCCAATCACGATATTTCCAAGCGTTCGGTTTGAGTCCATCACGTTCAAAACTATTTGTCTCTGCATATCGAACGACATCCAACCAATGTCGTCCCCAACGCTCGCCCATTCTCGGATCGCAAAGAAGCCGGTCGACCATGCGAACATAGGCGTCCTTATTTGAATCGGATTCAAACGCGGTTACCTCTTCGATTGTCGGGGGGATTCCGAGAACATCATAATAAACGCGACGAATGAGGGTCCGCCTGTCGGCTTGCCCCGCGGGAGTGAGACCGCGTGCTTCAAGTTTGGACAGTATAAACCTGTCGATAGGATTGTTGCACCATGACGTGTCGGCAACCTCCGGTACATCGACTTGTTTTCGCGGTTGAAAGGACCAGTGTCGATTGAACTCAGCACCTTGTTCGATCCATGCCTTGAGGATTTCGATTTGGGAAGCAGTCAGTCTACTCCCTTCTGGCGGCATGCGATTTGATTCGTCGGAAGATGTAATCCTTACCAACAATTCGCTGTCGCTCGAGTGATGCGGAACGATCGCTTTTGAACCGCTTTCGCACTCGGCGGTCGCGGACTCAAAAGTCGTGAGGTTCAATCCGGATTCGGCTTCGTCAGGACCGTGACATGCATAGCAATGCTTGGCAAGGATCGGTCGCACTTGACGATTGAAATCGATTGGTTCGGCCGCTTGGGGTGAAGGAACTGCCGATTGGGTCGCTTGGTCGGCCAGGAGCGCATCGACATTCCCAAAGACGGCAAGTAGCAAAAGCACTTGGGCTAAAAGGTTAGCTGCCGTTAACGTCGGGGAAAACAAATATGGAGGTCGCACGAAACGGATCATCAAAGTACCGCGCAAGAAATTTTGTTCGAGAGGGAGGAGGGATGAATCGAGGGCGAGAATTAAACGGACGGGGGCGACAAAAGGTATCATCGCATCCCTTTATCATAGCAGAGCGTGTGCTGAAAGCACGTAATGTCGAAGGCTTTCGAGCAAAACTTTCTTTCGGGGAGGAGTACTGATTCTTCAGCAAAGCTTAGCTTTGGGTGAGAGGAGTTTGTAAGAAATTCGAAGTTGGTGAAAACAATCGTGAAATCTGCCGTCTTCAAATGTCTTACGACATCTGCTAAGAGTCCGAATCCCATTGAAAATGGTGTTTAAGCTCCGTTAGTGCCAAGTAGCCAGTTGTCGATCAATCGCGTCTTCCCGATGCGGGCTGCGACGAGGGCGATTGCGGGAGCTTCCAGCTTTGTCCGGTCTTCAAGCGTTTCTGCATCGACCACTTTCGCGTAATCGACTTGATCGATATTGCAATCGTGAAGAGACCGCATTAGTACCGCTTCCAGATCCGACACGTTTCGAACACCCGAATTGAACTCGCCTAGAGTTCTTTGGAGTGATCGATAGATTCCGACGGCTCGTTGGCGATCCTCGGGGGAGAGGTATCGGTTTCGACTGCTCATTGCTAACCCGTCTGCCTCGCGAACGGTATCACATGCCTCGATACGTATAGGCACATTCAAGTCATCTACCATCTTTTGAATCGTTAGCAGTTGCTGATAGTCCTTGCGTCCGAAGAAGGCAGAAGTCGCAGGAATAAGATTAAAGAGCTTGAGGACGATTGTTGCGACGCCGCGATAGTGACCGGGACGAAATGCTCCTTCCAGAGGAAGTGAAACCGACGGTGGCTCGACGAAAGTTGAAAAACCACTTGGGTACAAATCCGAATCCTTCGGGACAAAAACGAAATCCGCCCCAGCAGCGGCAAGCCCCTCTAAGTCTTCCTCTAGGGTTCGCGGATAACGCGCCAAGTCTTCTCCGGCTGCGAACTGGGTTGGATTGACGAAGATGGTTGCTACGGTCTTGTCGCACTGTGAAGCTGATTGTCGCACTAAAGCGTAGTGCCCAGCGTGCAAAGCCCCCATCGTTGGAACGAGTCCAACCGAAGCTCCTTCTCGCCGAGCAAAGGCAATTGGCGGGAAAACTTCACTAGGATGACGCAGAATCTTCATCTATTGACGATCTCTTTTGGGTAATAAGCATTCACGTGGAGGCTGACGCGGGCCAGGTAGCGTATTGGCCCTGGGATCATTGCAACAGACCACCGTAATTCGGATATCGCTCCCCACTCGACACCCATCGGTCAGTGTCGATAATCATCACTGTTAAACCGGTTGCCTACCAATGAAACTTGCGAAAGTAACTTACGGGAATCGATGACTCCGGCAGAGTAGTGTAAAGCGCCGAGTCAAATCCAAGAAGATGACCTCAATATAGGGAATAAGTAGATGGCGAAGAAAAGTATTGCTGATGTAGACGTGCGTGGCAAAACGGTATTGATGCGAGTGGACTTCAACGTACCACAAGACGATTCCGGAGCGATCACCGATGACCGTCGTATTCGTATGGCATTGCCGTCGATTGAATCGGTGCTTGCACGCGGTGGAAAACTTATTCTCATGAGTCACCTCGGGCAACCCAAAACGGTTGAGCCCGCCTTCACGCTGAAGCCTGCTGCCGAATGCCTTAGCAAACTACTCAACAAGCCGGTGGCGTTCGCGATCGACACCGTCGGTCCTGATGCAAAGTCGAAGTCGGCAGCGCTGGTTGAAGGTGGCGTTTTACTTTTGGAGAATCTCCGATTTAACTCCGGAGAGAAAAAAGGGGACGCAGAATTCGCTGGTCAACTAGCATCTATGGCTGACATCTATTGCAATGATGCATTTGGAACTTGCCATCGAACAGATGCATCGATGGTTGCGGTTCCTAAAGCGATGGGAGCCAAGCCAAAGGTAACTGGATTCCTAGTAGCCAGGGAGATTCAGTACCTGAGCGATACGCTTTCAGCTCCAAAGCGACCGTTCGTTGCAATCGTCGGTGGGAAAAAAGTTAGCGATAAGATCAATGTAATCAACAACCTGTTAAACATCTGCGATTCGGTACTCATCGGTGGCGCGATGGCATATACATTCTCGCTCGCAGAAGGAGGAAAGGTCGGCAACAGCTTTGTTGAAAAGGACAAAGTGGACCTTGCGAAAGAACTGATCGCCAAAGCAGGCAAGAAACTCGTTCTGCCAATCGACACTCATTGCGGTGATGCCTTTAGCGGTGACTGCAACAAGTTAGTCGTCAAAGGGGGAGAAGTACCCGATGGTTGGGAAGGCTTTGACATCGGCCCTGAGACAGCCAAGCAATATTCCGAGATCGTTCGGAATGCGATGACCATCGTGTGGAATGGCCCGATGGGAGTCTTTGAAATGCCTCCGTTTGACGCCGGTACACGAGCTGTTGCAGAAGCAGTTGCTCAGTCGAAGGGGACGTCGATCATCGGTGGTGGCGATAGCGCTGCAGCCATCGAGCAATTCGGACTGGCTGATCAAGTAACACACGTTAGCACGGGCGGCGGAGCAAGCTTGGCAATGCTAGAAGGGCAAAAGTTTGAAGCAGTAGAATTACTGGACTAGATGTTTGGGGTTACTTGCAACTCCAATAGTAGAGTCGGCCGTCTTGTGACAATGCCAGCAGCGTATCGCCGCTGGCATTGACGGCAACTTGAATGACTCGCGATTCATCGGTTGGGAGCGTCATGAGTTCTTGTCCTGTTTGAACATCCCAAATCCGCACACCGCCTGCTACACCAGTCGCAAGTCGCTCGCTTTTGGGGCAGAAGGCAAGGCTTTGCACGATCCCTTGATTTCCAATCAATTTCGAAACCAATTCTCCACTTTCTGCGTTCCAAATCGTAACGTTTCCCGATTCGTTGCCACAGGCAACCAGTTTGCTATCCTCGGAAAACGCCACCGCTAGACGCCAAGCTCTCAATGAATCCCAATCGGTGAGGTTGCTCAATCGTTCTCCCGATTCAATACTGAATCGGCAGACGCTGCCCCCAAGTTCGACGCCCACCAGGCGTTTTTCATCAGGTGAAAAGGAAATGGATGAGCACACGGAGTCCCAAGAGTGGACTATCTGAGGAGTGCCTGAACTGAGATCGTAAACACGCAGCGGTTCCGATTCGGACTGGATTGCAAGCAACTTACCACTGGACGAGATCGCCATACAGTCTCCGTGAATTGGTTTCTCAATCGCCAGGTTGATCGGTTGCGTTTCTCCGAGTCGCCAAATTTGAACTTGATTATCGAAAGCAGAGCCTTCACTTCGATTAAGGCACATTAAGGTTTTTCGGTCACCGGAAATTGCGCGAAGATTCTTTCCCTCGTGGAATGGCTTATACGTTTTGTATGATTTCTTGCCCAAGACAAGCAACGCCCCTGTTTCGCTTCCTACGACGATGTCATCTGAAGGAGAATAAAAACTTGCATACGTGAGGCCTCTCGGGACGATCGAATTCTTAAAACGTTGCCGAGTGATGTTCCAGACGCGGACTTGTCCGCCTGTATCCCCGGAAACGATTATCTCTCCTTGAGCATCTTGAGCGATCGCGGAAATAGATCGTCGCACGGGAAATTCGTCACTTGTCTGTAGGTTTCGTCTGTCGATTCGTCGTAGTAAGCGTTCGCCTCGAACTGCCAAAAGCAGCGAACCCGGTCGTCCGCTGAATTCAACATTCACTAGTGGCCCGGGTGTGATCGTTTGCTCCAATAAGACCGACTTATCCTCTCGATTGAATAGCTTTAGTTGCCCCCAAGCCAATCCCGCGACCTGCGTTCCATCATCCGATTCATCGCCGACAGAGATGCCTGGATACTCCTCGATAAGTTTTAGCGGGTTGGTGCCTACGTTCCAAGATTTGGAAACAATTCCTTCGTTGCCCCACTCACATGAGGAATAGAGACGGGTTGAATCTTTGGAAAACCTTAATCGAAGTATTGGACCTCGGTGTGCTCCCTGCGTTGTTATTGGCCTTTCCCAATCAGAACTATTCCAATGGATGAGGT
>JAIYDQ010000107.1 GCA_027487375.1 Planctomycetaceae bacterium | reverse complement strand
GGATCGTGTGTGAGTAAAAAAGCATAAAACGGCCAGGAAGCGATTCCTGGCTGTTTTCGTTTCCGTAGGATGGGACCGAAGTCCCGTCCAAGCACCCACCCGCTCAAGTGAGCGTCGCGCTTAGCATTCCCCGTAGATCGTACTCGTACTCAATGAAATGGTAATCGTGCTCGGATTACCCGCGCTCCATTCGGGCGATGTTTCGAGCACGAGTACGAGTACCGGCTTAGGCCTGAGTACGAAAATGAAAGCCGTTCGGGACTTCGGTCGCAAACTACGGTCGATTGGCTACAATTCAATCGTATGGAACCTCACCCCCCAAAAAACGACGATTCCCAAACCGCTGGTTTTAGCGAGGAAATTCCGGTACCGCTCACCGTCGCCGACCTCCAAAAGCAAGTCGACGACTGGATCAAGACCCTTGGTGTGAGATACTTTTCGGAGCTAACGAATCTCGCTCAACTCATGGAAGAGGTCGGAGAGCTATCTCGAGTGATTTCAAGAACTTATGGCGAGCAGAGTTGGAAACAAAGCGACCGTGCCTACAATCTAGCTGACGAGCTGGCTGACATCGTGTTTGTGTTGGTCTGTCTTGCCAATCAAACTGGTGTGGATCTTACAAGTGCGATTCATGCTAACCTCGCGAAGAAAACCAAACGAGACGCCGATCGTCATTTGAATAATCCGAAGTTATCGAATCCCATGAAGTGATTGTGGAATAGGCTTCCAGGCTGCAAATTGATCCCCACAGGCTGGAAGCATATGCTACAGAACGCAACTTACCGAAAGAAAGAAGCCTTTATGAGTCTTGTCATCATGCGTCGCATTAAGTTCTGTGCGGGCCACCGGCTCTACAAGCACGGCGGCAAGTGCGAGCACTTCCACGGTCACAATTATGTCGCTGACTTCTTTGTCACAGGTGACGAGCAGGACAGTGTTGGGCGCGTTGTCGATTTTGCTACGCTGAAAACCCAGTGCAAAGGTTGGCTAGACGAACACTGGGATCACAGCTTTTTGATTTCCCACGAAGACGATAATGCGAGAGCTGCTTTGGACATGGTAAAACCGAGCAGATACTTCGTTTTGCCATACAATCCAACAGCCGAAAACATGGCTCGCTATCTTCTAGAGGAAGCTTGCCCAACCTTACTTGAAGGAACTGGTGGTCGAGCAGTTCGCGTTCGTATTTGGGAGACTGACGAATCGTACGCAGAAGCCTCTGTAGACGAAGATTCTGGCTTGATTCGCACTTCGATGAGCGAGCTAGAGATCTAGTCGATGAAGAAGTGGCTAAACGAAGGTTGTGTTGGACTACTGTTTCTTGCTGCTGCTTGGCCAGTAGCTTGGTCGGTGGAAAGTAGCGATCACCAAATCGCAAACTTGCTTTGGTTCGCGCTGGTTGCGACAGGATGCCTACTGTGTTTGATTTGGCTATTGAGGAAGTGTGCGACTGCATGGTGGCAAAGGTTTGCGATCGTCGCAGTTTTGGCAGGCTGTGCTTTTGTACTCTCACGGCAGCTTGAGTTTCGTGGATTCTCCGGCGAGATGCTGCCGCAGTTTCGTTGGAAAGTTGCCTCCAGTAAGCCCGGTGCCAATAACGTAGCGGTTGCTCCGAGCAGTGGCGCGACGAAAGCACTTCCGGTTACAGATGCCACTAGCGACAGACCGAGCACGAGTGATCCATCGCAATCTGCGATAACCGATTCCTTCACCCAGTTCATGGGAAGTAACCGCGATGGTAAGGTTGATGGAAACGCGATTCAAAAGGGTTGGGACAGAAACCCGCCGCAAATTGTTTGGAGAATTCCAGTTGGGGCTGCCTGGTCGGGTTTTGTCGTTGCAGAAGGGCTAGCGATAACTCAAGAACAGTTTGAGAAGAAAGACGCCGTAACCGCGCTGGATCTCAACACAGGCGGTCTCGTTTGGCGAACGCTAACGGATCGTCAGCATTATCATCCACTCGGGGGAGCTGGCCCGCGTGCTACTCCAACCATCCATGCAAACTCAGTCATTGCGCAGAGCTCTACTGGGATTGTCACATCGATGGACCTGCGAACAGGGCGTTTGAATTGGTCGGTCGATTTATTGACAAAGGCAAACATAGATCAAATTGCTGCTGAAGCTGCCGTCTCGTGGGGAAGAAGCGGTTCGCCATTGATCGTCGGAGACGTAGTCGTCGTTCCTCTAGGATCGGGGCTGAAGCAGCCGGGCCAGAGTACTGTTTCTAGCTTGATTGCCCTTGATCTGTCGACCGGTGAAGAGCGATGGCGAGCAGGTGAATCCCAAATCAGCTACGCGTCGCCATCGTTGATGACACTCGGTGATCGTGAGCAGATCGTGATTGTCAACGAAGCAGACGTTACGGGGCATGACATCAAGTCCGGAGAGATTCTGTGGAAGGTTGAGTGGCCTGGTCAATCCAATGGCCCAGCGAGCGTCTCGCAAGCTACCCAGCTCGACAATCAGCATCTACTGCTATCAAAAGGTTACGGAGGCGGTTCCAAGCTTCTCAAGTTTCCCGAAAAGTTCGTTGGGCCTGTCAACGTCGAGGAAGTTTGGCACCATCCATCGATTATGAAAACAAAATTCATGACACCAGTTGTTTCAGGTGAATACGTTTATGGCCTGAGCGATGGAATCCTAGAATGCATGCGGTGGGCGGATGGTGAAAAGATTTGGAAAGACAATCGACAAGGGCGACTCGGTCACGGGCAAATGCTACTTGTGAGCAACCAATTGTTATGCAGCAGCGAGGACGGTCGACTTGTTCTCACCGATGCGACTCCAGAAAAGCCTGCAAGCTACGAAAGCCTGAGTCTTCTGGAAGGAATCACTTGGAATCCAATTGCACTCGCAGGGGATCTTGTACTCGTGCGAAATGGAGAATCTGCGGTATGCGTTCGTTTATTCCGCACCGTCGAATGAATGTTTGAATGCTTTCAAACACTAGGTGAAAAAAGAAGTTTGCGAGCGATTTGTGAAAAACCGATCAATGCGGAGGTCGGGTTCTGACGAAAAACTTGTAGGGGATTAAAGAGCCGAGTATACTTCCGGTCGTCTTTTAATTGTTGCTGATGCCCACGGCGAGCCACCGATTATCTATGCGTCTTTCGTTTGAAACACTTGAGCGTAGAAATCTTTGCACTGTCTCAGGATGGCAAAATCAGATCGATCCAGTTGACGTAGATCACTCTGGCTACGTTTCCGCTCTAGATGCTTTGATGGTCATTAACGATTTGAATCGCGACGGAATTCGAAGCTTGGGTGAACTTCCAACGGAGTACAAAGGGCCTTCGATCGATGTAAGCGGAAACGGTTCAGTGGAGCCCTTTGATTTGCTTTTGGTTATCAATTCTCTGAATTCGCTTCCCAAAGTGGGCTCGCCGGCACCGTCGGTATCACTTCTAAATCAAGACGGACAGCTGGTCGAGTTGAATTCTTTTATTGGCCAGAGTCCTGTCGTTCTTTATTTTTATCCCAAGAACAACACTCCAGCGTGTACGATCGAGGCAAGTGATTTTCGTGATCGTGCGGATGAAATCGCGGCTCTTGGGGCAAAAGTTTTTGGGGTAAGCTTGGATGGTGTTGACTCGCACAAGTCATTTTCAAAGCAACTAAATCTAAACTTTGATATTCTTGCCGACACAACAAAAGAGGTTTCGACCAAGTTCGGTGTTCTTAGCCAAGTCGGTACGACTCCTGTCGCGAAGCGAACGACGTTTATTATTGGAATCGACGGCACGATCCAAGCCGTATTTACCGATGTGAATGTGCATGTTCACGGAGATCAGGTAGTTGCTGCCCTCAGAGCGGGTGTCGGGCGTTAACTTAGTCGCTTTGTATTTTGCTGTTTAACAAGGTGCTTATGCCTTTTTGAACGTCCTCCACGCTAATCGCTTTCATCGCCGAGTTATCGGGACTAGATCGCTTATCCGAGGTTTCGGACGTGTCTATCTTTTGGATACAAATGTGATGCGTGCCGTAAGCACCGGAGTAGCTTGCTCGAGTTGATCCAAACAAAGCGATGCACCGAGTCCCCACGGCAGCGGAAAGATGCATCGGTCCTGTATCGGAACCGAGATAAGCAATGGAACGTTTGAGTATTCCAGACAAAGACATCAGTTGTGTTGGCGGTGCAAGAAACGCTCGGGATGTCCCTGAGTTTTCAACTATCCATTCAGCCGTTTCTCGCTCTTGGGGGCTTCCCCAAATCACTACGGAGTTCAGCTGATACGAGTCGGATGATTCGCGAATGACTTCCGCATAGCGTTCACGAGGCCACACGCGACTTGGCCAACCAGCCGATGCATTTACACATAAATAACTTCTGGGTTGAACACCGATCTGCTTCAACATGGACTCGGCCTCGACTGAAACCGCCGTGGGCTCAACCCAGTCAAAGGGAGCTTCTTGAGCAGGTGGGAGTGGTATCGATAGGGGCTTGAGCAACTCAATTTGTCGATCGACCAAATGGAGACTTTGCGGTTCGACTGCATCATGGTAGAGCCACCACGCTTTTTCGCGTGACTGAGGCGATGCGAATCCGATGCGGTGTTTGGCTCCCGATAACCAACCGAGAGCGGCGCTCTTGAAAAGGCCTTGAGGGTCAATGGAGATGTCGAACTTTTCGGCAAGGAGTTCTTTGCGCAGGGATAGCAATTCGCTGGGACGCTTCAAAAACCCTTTCTTCACGCGGATGACTTTGCTGATCATCGGTTGCGTTTTGAGAATCGCATCGACGCCACAATCGACTAGCCAAGTGATTCTCGAATCAGGCCAATGACGTTTGAGGGTTGCAACCATCGGCAACGTTTCGATGCAGTCGCCAATTGCACTTAGTCTGACGATCAGGATTTTGGGATTCGTGTTGAAGTTGTTTTTCACAGAATGGAGGTGGGCTAATGGGTATGTTTTTAATCTCGCGCCGAAGGCGCAAGCCAAAATGAAACTTGCTTTCGGTTTCCTTCGAATATTGAACACCGAACAAGGAATATCGAATTACGAAATAATGCATGCCTTCGTTCGGATTTCGACATTCTTTGTTCGATACTCGAAATTGCTCTTAATCTCGTAAACTCAAAACGGGTGCAATTCCTCGCGAGCCCGGGGTGTCGTTGGGCAAAATGTAGCGATAACAGTACACTCGGCTATCGCCAGCAGCTCATTTTTCGTGAAGCTGGATATGAGATGGATCTCAAGTCGATTGCGGTTATCGATCTGTAATCACTCAAACCGCAGGAGCGCGTACTTCTTCTTACCGCTTCGAAGGACCATGACCGTTTCGCTGGCCAAGTCGGCTTCAAGCAATTTGCGATCGCTTGTTTCGACACGACGGTTGTTCACATAAATTCCACCTCCGTCGACTAGTCGTCTGGCTTCGCCTTTGGATTGAGCCAGCCCGGCATGTACTAAAGCGTCAACAATCGAAAGCCCGGGTGCAACGAGTTGTTCTCGCGATAGTCGCTTACTTGGGACATCTTCGAAAATGGCATTTAGATCCGCATCGGAGAGGTTTTCTATTTCGGCTCCAAAAAGGACCTGAGAAGCCGCTTTCGCAGATTTTAGACCGTCTTCACCATGCACCATTTTAGTGAGTGACTCGGCGAGAGCCTTCTGAGCATGTCGTTCTTGCGGATTATCGCGATGGGAAACTTCTAATTCTTCAAACGCCTTTTTATCTACATCCGAAAGAAACTTCAGAGTATTCAATACGTCGGCGTCGGCGACATTCAAGAAGTATTGGAAGAATGCGTAAGGGCTCGTTCGTTCCGCTGCGAGATAGATCGCACCCTTCTCGGTTTTACCCATCTTGCGACCATCGCTGGTCAGAAGGAGCGGACAAGTCATCCCGTATAATTGCTTACCAAACATGCGGCGGCCCAGGTCGATCCCAGCGGTGATGTTCCCCCATTGGTCGCTACCTCCAATTTGCAGGGAGCAATCATGCGAGTTCGACAAATAAGCGAAATCGTACGCTTGAAGCAACATGTAGCTGAATTCGGTATAGCTCAGCCCGACATCGGATCGTTCGAGCCGGCTCTTTACCGAGTCCTTGGAAAGCATCACGTTGACCGGGAAGTTTTTACCAACGTCGCGTAGGAAATTGAGAAAGCTGAAGCCTTCCATCCAATCGAAGTTGTTCACAACGATCGCCGCGTTGGGACCGGTGAAATCTAAAAAGCGACGCATTTGCTTTTCGATTCCAGCAACGTTTTTTTCCAAAGTCTCTTTGTCGAGGAGGTTCCGTTCCTCGGATTTTCCGCTCGGGTCACCAACCATGCCCGTTGCTCCGCCGACCAGTGCAATCGGGCGATGACCGGCAAGCTGAAATCTTCGAAGCAGCGTTAATGGAAGCAAGCTACCAACATGCAGGGAATCGGAGGTGGGATCAAATCCTGCATAAATGGTTGCAGGTTTGCTGAGAAGGGTTTGAATACCAACCGGATCGGTCGACTGGTGGACAAGGCCTCGCCAGTGGAGTTCTTCAAGAATGTTTTGCATGAGGTCGGAATTATGCAGCTTCAAAAACTGCTGTCTGGCAATGGATACGGCAACGGAAAAAGTAACGCGGAAACGACACTATCTAGGAACCAATCGGGATTTCAAGGCCACTTCCGCCCATCGCAAGTCGGCTTGGGTTGTAATCTTGATATTCATTGCGTTGCCCGGGACCAGCTTTACAGGGTGTCCGAGGGCTTCCATAAGCTGCGCATCGTCGGTAGGCGGTGGCGACATAGCGGCAGCCGCAGCGTACGCTTTCTCTAGCCAATCACGCCGAAAAACTTGCGGTGTTTGAGCTTGATAAAGTCGTTCGCGGGAAACCGTTGCTTCGATTACGCCTTCGCTATTGGTGCGTTTGACGGTGCCAAAGATTGGCTCGCCGAGAATTGCCGCTCCGTGTTTTCTAGCTGCATCGATCACGCTTTCAATATCGGATTTCGCAACCAGTGGACGGGCCGCATCGTGAACCGCGACAAATTGAATTTCGGGTTTTAGCTTCACAAGTGCGTTTCGAACGCTTTCCCAACGTTGGCTTCCGCCGGCAACGATTTCGATTCCCATGATCGCCACCGTTGCCGAAAACTTCTGTCGAATCATCTCGCGATCTTCGGCTTGAACGACCAAGATTGTTTGTTGAACGCACGCTATGGAGGCGAATGCGTCCGCAGAATGTTGCCAGACAGGTTTTCCACCCAGGAGTGCATAGACCTTGTTTATCAACGGATTTCCAAATCGGCTACTCGATCCAGCGGCCGCCAGGATGACTGCGGTGTCTTGCAAAGGCTATGGCTCCTTATTAATTCTTTCGCTGATTGTGAGAGTGTTGGATATGCGACTCGCAAACATGCCCATCCAGATTCCATCTGGAACAATCTATCCCCAAAAGGTCAGGAAAATAATCGACACAGAAAAACGGAATCGAAGCACACTACTCGGAACAATTCACGTGTGATGTCCCAGGGAAGAAACAAATCAAGTAAACTTGGGTTTATTGTAGTCTTGTTGGTGGAGTTCGCGAGGGTCGCTCGAAAAGCATCCGAGAAGCATCCGGGGTTGATGATTTTTTTGCCTCAAATTGCTGCACTGTAGTGGGAGAGATCTATTGCCAAGTTATGTGGTTCGATGCGGTGTGATGAGAACGCTGCACGTGATGCAAGCCAAGCAGGATTTTGTTCGCGGTAACCGCGTCATCGCTCGGACTTCGCGAGGAATGGAGCAAGGAGAGATACTGTGCGAGGCAACACCTGAGACGATCGCAAAAATGCCGGAGACTGCATCGGGGACAATTCAAAGGCTGCTTTCGTCACAAGATTTGACGGAAGTACAGCACATGGAGCAGAACGCGAAGCAGAACTTTGCTAATTGCAGACGGCTGATCCGAGAGCTTAACTTGGACATGGACTTAGTCGACGTCGAGATGGTTTTCGGAGGGGAACGGATGGTGATCTATTACGTTTCCGAAGCTCGGATTGATTTCCGAGACTTAGTGAAAAGGTTGGCCACCGAGTTTCAGACGCGAGTCGAAATGAAGCAGATCGGCGTTCGCGACGAAGCAAAGTTGCTTGCCGACTACGGCGACTGTGGAAAGCCAGTTTGTTGCAATACGCACCTCTCGCAGATGCCTCCGGTGACCATGCGGATGGCAAAGCTCCAGAAACCGTCGTTGGACCCAAATAAAATCTCGGGGCGATGTGGTCGGCTGAAGTGCTGTCTGCGATACGAGTACGACCACTACGATGAAATCCAACGCGAGCTGCCACCGATCGGCAGCGACATTTTGACTGCCGAAGGACGTGGCTACGTTTTGAACCAGGAGATTCTCGCCGAGCAACTGCTGGTTGAAATGGAAGACCGAAGACGAATCTTGGTCGCCGCGACCGATGTGTTAACGGTTCTGAAACGAGGCTCGGGCGAGCGAAAGAGTCGCGGAAGCTCCAACCCCGAGTCGGCCGCAAAACCTTCGGAAGAAAGCAAGCGTGAGGCAAATCGCGATGTCAATGTCGATAGAAAATCGAAACCCGAGCCTAGCGTCGACGACTCAGACTTGACTGGGCTTTCAGATTCATCTTCGCAGGAAGACGCGACTTAGTTAGACTACTTCGATACTCGACACCTGATTTGAAAGACCAAACTGGAATGACTGAGAAAAGTTTCCCGATCATCGAATTGTTGCAGCAAGATCAACGATACAAGCTTGAGGGCTACCAGTTTGTTCGCGAAGCACTCCAATATGCCCAAGAAGTGCTCAGCATGCCCGCTCAGGAAACGGCATCAGAGCGTTCAGAGAAGGCCGACCCTAAAGCCCCCAAGACCGAACATCATTTGACCGGCCAGCAGCTTTGCGAAGCGATTCGCGTTTACGCCGTCGAGCAGTATGGATATCTCGCTCAGACTGTTCTCAACAACTGGGGTATTCATACAACCGGCGATTTCGGTGAGATTGTTTACAATTTGATTCGCATTGAAGAGATGCGAAAAAGCAAACACGATCGTCGCGAAGATTTCGATGACCAATACAACTTCGATGACGCGTTTCAGCCGATTTTTCATTTGAATACCGCCCGCGAATAGTTTTGATACTCGTTACCAATCGCAACGACTAAAACGTCTGCCCTTCATTGCCTGTCTTTTCGTACTCGTACTCAATGAAATGGTACTCGTAATGGTATTTCGATAGACTGAGTCGAATCGAGTACGAGTACCGCCGATGGCTGAGTACGAGTACGATTGAAGGTATCGGTCGGTCGAGTTTGCATGGAAGATTCGCACAGAAAGGTAGTAAGTTGTCATTCATCAATTCTGCAATAATAACCATGTCTAGTCTCGCAACGTCACCAACAGAACAGTAACGATGAGCCGCTCTCAAACTCTTGCGACTGTGTTTTTGATCTTATGGGTCGTTTGGACTGCTTACTTGATTTGGGTTTGCGTTTCTATCGCCAGTTAGGTTTTAAAATGCGGCTTGTTTCTGTTCAGATTGGTATGCCGCAGACCTACGGTGATCCCGCTTCGGCACTCGCGATGGAAAAGGAGTGGACAACCGGTTTTTATAAAACGCCGACAGCTAACTCTGTTAACGTCACTCAACTGGGCATCGAAGGAGACGGAGTTGCTGATCACAAGCATCATGGTGGGATCGATAAAGCGGTGCTCGCATACTCGGCCGATCGATACGGCTATTGGAAAGAAAAACTAAAAGCATCAGATTCCTCGGTTGCCGGTAATCGATCGGAAGAGATAGGTCGCGAAGAGATTGGTCCGGGAGGTTTTGGCGAAAATCTTACGATCGCGGGCTGGGATGAAAGCAGTGTTTGCATAGGCGATCAGTTTGAGATAGGGACTACCATTCTGGAGGTTTCCCAACCGCGTGAACCGTGTTGGAAGTTAGGTCGCAGATGGCAGGAGAAGATGCTGCCTAAGTATGTTGCTCAGTGCGGATATACCGGATGGTATTTTCGAGTAGCACGCGCGGGGCAACTCAAAGTCGGTGACGAGGTACGACTGTTTCATCGCCCCAACCCATCTTGGAGTGTTGAACGAGCCAACGATGTACTCTACGGTCGAATCGTCGACGCGTCGATTATGGCCGAGCTCTATTTGCTGCGCGAGTTAAGTGCGGCATGGAAGAAGAGTTTGGGTTAGAATCGCACAACCAAGTAGCAGAGTCTCTCCGAGACTCGCCATCTCGCCAAGTAACCGCAAACGCTCCAGTGACTTGATGGAACCTGAGCCGATGGCGCTAGCCACGGGTTTCGACTCCAACACAAGTTGCCACGCGGCACTCGAGGCTAGCGCCTACGGCTCAGAAAAATGCCTTTTTATTAGCCAGCCTCGGAGAGGCTGGCCTACATGAACTACCTCCCATCACCTCTCCACCCATCCTTTCCCCATGAACGATCCACAAAAGCCAATCTCAGGCGATTCTATTTCACGACGCGACGCAATGAAGGCAACAGCGACTGCTCTCGGTGCGATCGCTCTTCCCAACACATTGCCGCTTGGTCTTGCAAGCGGACAAGAAACGGCGACTCCCTTTGGCGATGCGTTTCCAAACTTAGACTCGCTTGCCAGCGGCAAGTGGTGGCTGGTCCGGCCTCCCAAAAAATCGCCCCCACCTCCGATGGACGTACCCCGAGACGAAGTCATTGCGTTTGCGGTTTACACATGCGATTCAAAAACACTTAAGCTTTCAGCTCAGCTCTACCCGCTCAAGCCAGATGAATCGCGAGAGGCCCGGTTGGAGTTCATGCGTGATGGGAAATGGATAGAAGCCGCCAAAGTCCCGCTCAGTATGCCCGGTTGGAGTGCTCACTTTCGTATCGAAAACTGGGACAACTCGCAGAATGTTCCCTATCGAGTCCGACACGGCGAGAAGGCGACCTTCGATGGAATCATCCGGCGTGATCCAATCGATAAAGACGAGATCGTCATCGCGAATATGTCGTGCAACTCAAGCCGAACAACGGGCGATCGGCCAGAGATTCTCGAGAACTTGAAACTCCAGAACCCCGACGTATTGTTCTTTGCCGGTGACCAAACCTATCGGCACACGGAACACACCGCAGGTTGGATTGAATTTGGTTTGCAGTTTCGTGACGTGTTGCGAGATCGTCCTTCGATTTGTGTCCCCGATGACCATGACGTAGGGCATCCCAATCTTTGGGGCGAGAATGGTAAGCAGTCGTTCGAGAAGGACAACTCCGACGGCGGTTACTTCTATCCAGTTGAATACGTGAACATGGTTCAGCGACAGCAGAGCTGGCATCTTCCTGATCCAGTCGACCCTGCACCGATCGATCGCGGTATCACGGTTTTCTTTACGCGATTGCGATTGGGCGGAATCGATTTTGCCATTCTCGAAGATCGAAAATTCAAGAGTGGTCCCAAGGGGAAAATTCCGCAACTCGGACCGCGTCCCGATCACATCAACGATCCTTCCTACGACCCGAAAACAGTCGATCTGCCTGGGCTTCAATTGCTTGGCGCTAGGCAAGAAAAGTTCCTCAACGATTGGGGACAAGACTGGTCCGGGGCAATGATGAAGTGTGTGTTGTCTGCGACCGCTTTTTGTGGAGCGGTCCACATGCACGGTGCGCGCGATAATCGTTTACTCGCGGACTTGGATTGCAATGGTTGGCCTCAGACCCCTCGCAATCGAGCTCTTGAAGCGATTCGACGTGCTAAAGCAGTCCATCTCTGCGGTGACCAGCACTTGGCGGTGGTCGTCAAGAACGGAATCAACGACTTTGGTGATGGCCCTTATAGTTTCACAAGTCCCGCTTTGGTCAACACGATCTATGGTCGTTGGTGGCATCCTCTTGATGAGAAGGCTGGACCGAATCCAGTAAAGGGTTCGCCGCTTCCGTGGACGGGGGACTTCCAAGATGGTCTTGGCAACAAACTTTCGATGATGGCATATGCTAATCCAAGTGATGTTGGCAACGAACGCGGGCGTGCTGACGGCTATGGTATTGCAAGATTTCGTAAGAGCGATTCAACAGTCACGTTTGAATGTTGGCCGCGTTTCTCCGACGCAAAGCAAGGCGATCAAGCACAATTCCCAGGTTGGCCTATCACGGTCGCTATGGCTAATAACGATGGACGCAAGCCGGTTGCTTGGCTTCCCGAGCTTGTCATCGAAGGAGCAGCAAACGCAGTCGTCCAAGTGATTGCCGATTCGACCGGCGAGGTGATCTACACGATTCGAACCACAGGCAATCGATTTCAACCGCCGGTATACGACTTGGGTAAATACACGCTGAACATCGGGCGTGATAAGCCAACAGCCATCTCACTAAAGGGACTGGTTGCGGTAACGGATAATGCGTCGTCAGGCAAGCGAAGCGTGACGCTATGAATATCGTAAGGTGGCATTACGGGCTCGGTAATTCTACCCGCGATCACATTTCCTTCGAAACCTAAACCGCAGCAATCCTGCTTCGTAACTTCCGTGCCGCCACACCGACAATCGCAAATGTCAACAACGCCATGCTGGTTGGTTCAGGGACTGCTGATACGGAGAGTGGGCTGGCAATCGATGCGGCAATTTGAGTTGAGTTGAGTCTGGCCTGCCCACCAGAGCCACCCGACTGCATAAGATTTTCGGCCTCAACAATGTGGTCAAGGCTAAGATTGTGTCCGATCTCATGAGCCGCAACTTTGGCGATAACTTCTTGACCGCCGGTAAAGCTAAGTAAATTCGACCCGACATACATCGTGATCCCATTTCCGTCGAGGGCAGCAAGACCTCTAGCGCTATTGAGTGACCCAATGTTAAACCCAGCTGATATGTTCACAAAATACATGTCAATTATCAGAGGGTCGGCATTTCCAACTCCCGCTACCGCATCACCGTTCGCGACAATCGTACCCAAATCGCTGAATGGTCGAGCAGTTGTTGTATAATCAGTCCCGTTACCAGAATTAGCAAAAGTGTTACTCCAGAAATTTGGAGCTAGAAATTGCACCTGAATACCAGCTTGAGCCCATATTTGATTGATCAAGCCAGTAATGATCGACTGTTGGCCTGCATCCCCAAAATAGGTTGCCGTGTTCGAACCATTATCGTCGCTGACAATGATTGGCTGAACAGTCACTGTTTCGATAATTGGTTGCGGCGAATTGAGGATCAAAGCAGCTTCGCAACGGACGGCGATCACTGAACTTAGAATTAAAAACAAAAAAGTTTTGTCAAACATTTGTGCTCTCGAATTGAAAATCTAGATGGGGTAGCAATTTCAGGTTCTTGCCATTTTTCATGTGCCGATGCGTAGATTAACTAGGTGAGGCAGCATTTCAATCAACTTGCGGATGTTTTCAGCCAAAAACGACAAAATTTGATAAAACTTAGCGGTCACGATTTAATGCAACACAAAACCATCATAATGTTTCCTTGGAAACACTTTGGTTTAGAAAATCACGGTGCCATTTTGAATAGAAGTTTTGTATGGAATCATGCTCGGTGTTTATTGGGCATTTTTGGAATCCTGATAGGTTCCGCTTACTGCACTGCGGCCGAAACCCATCCAAACTTCCTTGTGATCCTCTGCGACGATCTCGGCTGGGGTGACTTGAGTTGCTATGGCCATCCACACATCAAGACACCGAACCTGGATCGGTTGGCTCAGCAAGGAATTCGATTGACTAACTGCTATTCGCCCGCGCCTGTGTGTTCACCCTCGCGAGTTGGATTGCTTACCGGTCGCAGTCCCGTTCGAGCCGGCGTAGTAGATTGGATTCCGGAAGTAAAACAAGGAAACAAAAACACCAAAAAGACTCCTGCCGATAGTCGATCGTTGGTCCATATGCGACAGCAAGAGGTCACGCTGCCGCGATTGCTAAAGGAGGTTGGTTATGCGACCGCTCTGTCAGGTAAGTGGCACTGCAATTCCATGTTTAATTCAACAGCTCAACCGCAACCCAACGATGCTGGATTTGATCATTGGTTTGCGACTCAAAATAACGCAGGTCCGTCTCATGAGAACCCGAAGAACTTCGTGCGTAACGGTGAGTGGGTTGGGCCTCAACAAGGCTTCAGCTGTCAGCTGGTAGCCAACGAAGCCATTCAATGGATGAAGCAAACAAAATCAGAAAAGCCTGGTAATCCATTCTTCCTTTACGTTGCATTTCATGAACCACACGAACCAGTTGTGTCGCCGCCTGAGTTGGTCGCAAAGTATCGATCGGTTGCAATCAATGAAGATCAAGCACAGTACTTTGCCAACGTTGAAAACATGGATAACGCAGTCGGGAAGATTCTTGAGGCACTTGACGAACAAGGGACCGCGGACAACACGCTAGTTTATTTCAGTAGCGACAATGGACCGGAAACTTTAGATCGATACCCAAGTGCCAATCGCTCGCAT
>JAIYDQ010000372.1 GCA_027487375.1 Planctomycetaceae bacterium | reverse complement strand
TTCCTCGGTGGGTGTTAGTCAATCGAATGTGATATCTTACTGGTTCGACAAGTTTGATGAAGCTCCAATTTTCCTCCACTGTGGCTTACAATCCAAGTTCTAGTTGGAATGTGTCACTTTGCGCTGGAGTCCAGGCTTTAGCCGCTTTGGGAGTATCCAATGTGCTCAGCGCCTAAAGGCTGTATTCCAGCGTCGTTGCGATTGATTGTCAGGTTCAAGGAGGCGGTGTCGAACTAAGCTTTGAACGCTCGCAAAGAATCGGCTTTACAACCGATGGACGAACTCATGATCGAATCAAAGTATTCATACAGTTGCTAGTGAAAGAAATGAAAGAAGCAAAGATGAAGAAAGATTTGGCTTTGAGGCAACCTTAACCATGATTGATAATTGAGCGAAAGGCACTCACCAATCTCAATTGCGAACGGTCTATTGAATTTGGATAGTTGCGCATGCTCATAGAATCGCATCGACTGGGATTGGTTCACACACTTCGAAACATGAAAGCATCTTCCTCCTTGAACGAGAATTCGCCGTATCAAAATTTGCCGCATCAAAATTCGTCGTATCAAAATTCGCCGCGTGAAATTTCGCCGGGCAAGCAATCGACATCTCACTTAAATCGTCCCTCGTGGCAGCTACCGCCTGGCGTTAGTCGTGGGACTTGGGACTATTGCAATACGCCCGAAATCGCTACGGATTATGACCAGTTTCATGCGTCGCATCCGTTGTTGGATTTTGACCAGCAGTGGATCGCAAAGCAGATTGAATCTCAAAAAATTGGTGAAGACGGTAACGCAACGCTTCTGGATCTTGGGTGCGGAACAGGGCGGGCGATCATGCCTTGGTATGGTGCAGGCTGGCGCACGATTGGGTTCGATTTGAGTAGGACCATGTTGTTGGAGTCGCAAGCAAAAATTGCTCCCTCGGTGTCGCTTCGCAAGGAAAACACACCCGGTTTCATTCATGGAAACCTTGCACAACTGGATTGCATTGCGTCAGAAACGATAGATGTCGCAATTTGTTTGTACAGTTCAATCGGCATGATTCGCGGTCGAGCGAATCGCCGAAGCATGATATCAAACGTCAGTCGATCACTTCGGTCCAACGGTTTGTTTATCGTTCACTGTCATAACCGTGGAATGTGGCTTCGTGAGCCTGGTGGCATTATGAGAACGATAAAAAGTTATCTTCGATCGTTCACGGACAAAGATTGGGAGCACGGCGATCGGATCTATCCGTATCGTGGACTGCCAAGCATGTTCCTTCACATCTTCACCCGCCACGAGATGATGGATGATTTGAAAGCGGCGGGATTTAGCGATATCGAGTGCTTGTCGCTAAACGATCGATCCAGTGGCCCGCTTCTCAATGGTTGGATCTTGCCACAGTGGCGAGCCGGAGGTTTTCTGTTTTGTGCTCGAAAGAGAATCTAAAACAAGGAAAATACTTGTAGCATAGGCTTCCAGCCTGTGATGAAAAACACAGGCTGGAAGCCTATGCTACATGGTCACTACTCGCGTCCTACTGGTCGGAGTCCTGTTCCGATTTGTTTTGTGATCGAATCGCCGAGCTCTTTACGGAAGTCGCTCGCGATCGATTGCAGCTTGGCAACTATTTGCGGGTGCTGGCTTGCGACGTTCTGCTTTTCACCAGGATCTGACACGAGATCGAAGAGCGATAGTTCGAGCGCCTCGACTTTATAGCCGTGTCGGCTTGCGATGCCTCTCACACCTGATTCTTCAATTGCAACGGGAGCCATGTTTTCATAGTTGGCAGGTTTACCATCGGTTCGCGTTGCACCGTTGACGGTAATAAAGTCGTGTGGCACATGGAGCTTCCATTTTCCTTGTCGGACCGCATGGAGTTCGGTACCTGAATAATAGGCGAAGACATCACGTCCTTTGGCATCCTCAACATTCAGTAGCAAGGGAGACAAGTCTTGGCCATCAATCTTTCGATCTGATAGCGGTGCGTTGATAATCTTTGCGATCGTCGGCATCAGATCGATTCCGGTGATCATCTCGTCACAGACTCGACCGGCGGGCACATGCCCTGGCCAACGTGCAATCAGAGGTACGCGAACTCCTCCTTCAAAGGTTGTGAGCTTCCCTTCGCGAAACGGTCCTGCCGAGCCCGCGTGCGAGCCATAACTTAGAAAGGGACCGTTGTCTGAAAGGAACAGGACAAGGGTATTGTTTGCGAGACCATTCGTATCGAGCGCGTTGAGGATTTCGCCGATGTAATAGTCTTCCTCTTGCACCACGTCTCCGTAGAGTCCGCTTATCGATGAACCTAAGAACTTCTTAGACGCAGCGATAGGCACATGGGGCATCACATGCGGCACGTACAAAAAGAATGGGTTCGATTTGTTTGCAACGATAAATTCGATTGCCTTCTCGGTAAAGATTCGGCTGAAGGTGGATTGATCCGGATCCAGCGCGACGGTCTTGCCATCCTCGATTAAGGGAAGCGAAGGGATCCCGCGCACCGACGGATGCAACGGGCCATTGTCATTTGAGTAGGGCAAGCCAAACCATCGATCGAAACCATTGTGGTTGGGGTCGAATCCTCGCCGCGTTCCAAGGTGCCACTTCCCAAAGCAAGCGGTGGCGTATCCTCGTGATTTACAGATTTCGGATAGAAGGACTTCTTCGGGATGGATACCGGTGGTGCTCGTATGATTCAGTGCTCCTGCCATTCCGATTCGGTTCGGATAGCACCCACTGAGAAGCGCCGCTCGGGAAGCTGTGCAGACTGCTTGAGCGACTGAAAAATCGGTGAAGCGAGTTCCCTTTTGAGCGAGCTTATCAAGGAATGGCGTACGAATCTGTTTTGCTCCGTAGCATCCCAAATCGGCGTACCCCAAGTCGTCGGCAACAATCAGGACGACGTTGGGCGTGGCAGCATGGGAAGACACTTCCACGGCGTGCGCAGAGTAGGTCGCAAGAAGGCAAAAACCGAACAGTCGCAGTAGAGGTAGGTGTAACAACGGGCCGGCAAAGTGTGGCAAAGGAGAGGTTCGCACTGAATTAGCTTTCGTTGGACCGGGCGAGAATTGGCAAGATTTACTGATTGTAGCGGTTATTCCGGCCCGATGATGTAGATGTAAAGCTTCAGAATAGCGTCATCGTAGGGGGATCACTATGACCATTTCTCGGTCAATCGTTACGTCGTTACTGTATCTACATACTCGTCCGTCTATTTGCATGCAATCATCAGTGCACGCATCGCGACTGGGTTGGCTCGCCACGGGCATTGCGATGATTTTCGCATCGTGTGGTTCGCTGACAGGATGCTGTGGAGTCCGCATGGCGGGCGGCTGCGGGGGAGGCTGTGGAATCGCCATGATGCATTCGAATTGCGGTTGCGATACTGGCTGCGACTCGGGAGCTTGCGGATCGACCACATGCGGTGGCTGCACGACTTTATTCAACGGACAAATTGCGGCTCGAATGCGAGCCGGCCTTTTTGGTGGATGTAGCTCGGGCTGCGGTGAGGTCTACTACGACGAACAGATCAACGAACCACCGAAATGTGATCCTTGTGGCGTGAATGGAGAATTTGTGGGAGGCGGCTGCGGGCCGTGCCGACCACTTTTGCACCGTATCCGAGACATGATGGGAACTCCATTTGTGATGGGATGCAATAGCTGCGGAGGCAGTTCAGGATGCGACTCTTGCAGTACGGGCGGCTGCTCCAGTCAATACAGCGCGAACACCGGCGGCTACTGCTCGCAATGCAACGACGGAGTAGCTGGAAACCCAAACAGCCATCGCCATCAGCCATCCCATTCGCACTCGAGTCCACTGCCAAGCCCAGCGACACGTCCCACTCCAGCGCCTCATTCAGAGGGTTCGATGTTGATGGAGCCGGGTTCTAGCAATCTTCAGCCTATACCCGACGCCGCAGCCGACGCACTTCCACCGGCCGGGCTTACTCCAATTCCTTCAGCAAGTCGCGGGTCGCGTAGTGCGACGAAGCTAGGCAATGCTACTCGCCAAGCGACCGCTACAACCGCAGCTCAAACGAAGGCTACTCCCGCAAGCAGCCGCCGCGTTCAACCGAAGCTGGTCACACGCTAGGGCAAGGAGCAAAGACTACCTAGTTGGACACCGACAGGTTGAGCACGATAATCGATCGCCGCCGTGTTGGAGTCCAGTCTTGAGGGCCTAGCAGCTTGGATTTGTCAAAAAGCGGCTAAAGCCTGAACTCCAGCGCAAACCTGGCACTTTCCAATTAGGATGGGACGATTGTCCAGTCCATCTACCTGTTCGGGATTGTGATCCCAAACTACAACTGGTACTTCAAACAGCCCAAAGCATGCCAAAGAAGTCGAACAAGCAAAAAAACAAGAAGCCCAAGATCGCCGTTGGAATAGCAGACGAACAAGATCTGCGACCTCTTGACCAAGCGATCGCGGACAGATTGATGGACGCGGTTCGTGTGGTCGCCGAGGACTTTGGTTATGAAGAAGGCGAGATCAGCATCGCTGTCATGGATGATGCGGCAATTCGGGAGCTCAACCATGAGTATCTCGATCACGATTGGGCGACCGATGTGATCACGTTTCCTTTGGAAGACGAAGACTCGCTTTTGGAGGGCGAGATTATCGTCAGCCGCGAAACAGCAGATCGCGAGTCTGCCAATCATCCTTGGTCAGGTGACGATGAGCTTCTACTCTATGTCATTCATGGCATGCTCCATCTAGTTGGTTACGACGACACCGACGACGAATCACGAGCCGAAATGAAAGCGGCCGAACGTGATTATCTGATACGATTCAAAGTCACAGGGGCCGACAAGCATCAAGACTCTTGATTACCAAACACGCAAGCTAAAGATGCAATGGAGCACATCTGCGTCAATAAACGTGTAAAATTGGTGACACTTGTTTTCTTTGTAGATGAATGAATCGTGGGCCGTTTTCAATGGCGATACCAACAAAATCAAATCGCCAATTGGCTTGGATGTCCCTTGCTGGCTTGATTGTAGCCGTGGCTGTGGCTGGTCCCGCCTTAAGAAGTTTTATTCGATCCGACTCAAACAACAGCAAAAATTCTGAAAAGCAAATTGTTGCACCGAAGAGCTCGATCGATCTCCAAGCGATCGCGGCCCCCCATCTTCAAGCAGCATCCGATCGATCGCAACAAATCATCGATGACCAGCTCGCACCGATCGATTCATTCTTCCAGTCCACCAAAGAAGGTACTGCCAAGTTTGCGGAGCTTAGCTTGGGCTGGGGAAGCAAATGGAGATTGGTAGCCGACAGCATTCCTTACACTCAAGGCGATCGCCACTCGGAGTACCTGCGTAGTAAGTTTGAAGAACTTGTATTCACCCCTGAGCAGTTTGAGAAGGTGGTTCGACAATCGGTAGACGGATACTTAACCGAGCTACGAAGCATCGAGAGCAAGATGCTGGTCGACATGAAAGCTGACCTCGATGATTTTCCTGCCGAATCCGCCTTGCGAAAACTGGACGCGACGCAATGGCAAGCGTCTTTTGACGATGCGATCGCCAAGGCGTCCGCTGCCGCTTCTGATCAAATAGGTTCGGATGTCGCAACGCAACTAGTGTCGATTATCACAGGTGAAGTCCTCGCGCAAGTCGCCGTAAGACTTGGTGTTTCGAGTGGTATTCTCACTACTGGTGCTGCTTCGGGATGGGCAACCTTTGGCGTAGGCGTTGCAATTGGGCTAGTGATCGATCAACTGGTAACAATTGCTTGGGATCACTGGGCCGACCCCAAAGGCAAATTAACGAAGCAACTGAATATGAAGATTCAAGAGATAAACATTCTTATCCGAAACGGCGATAGCCAAGTCCAAGGTCTCCGAACACGATTTCGCATAATCGCGGAGCAACGAGCGGTACTTCGAAAGGATGCTATCATGGAATTGCTTAAGTATTATTCTGCTGGAGAGACGCGCCAATGACTTTCAAAAACTGTTTCGTACATACTTCGGTGCATCATTTGGTTTTTGCCATTGGCTTGATGGTGAGCTTGGATTCGAGCAAAGGTCTGGCTCAAGGAAAAGCAGCGGCTGTGCGGGAGGCCGCCGAGTACGTCATGAAGAAATTCAGTAAGGATGTTGCTGAAGAGAGTGTCGAAACGATTACCAAAAAAATCGAAGGTGCAGTCGTTAAGTACGGCGACGAAGGCTTAGAGGCCATTCGAAAGATTGGTCCCCGCGCGGTTCAATTAGCTGACGAAGCGGGAGAAGCTGGCGCGGAATCGGTGAAGCTGATGGCAAAGTATGGTGAAGATTCTTTGTGGCTAGTGGGAAAGCCGTCGCGAATGGGAATCGTTGCGTCACACGGAGACGATGCAGCCAAAGCGTTAATTCGACAAGGTGAAATCGCTGAGCCGCTGATCAAATCGATGGGTGCCCCGGCGGCGAAAGCACTATCGAATGTTTCGACACAAAATGGGCGACGCCTCGCAATGATGGTGGACGAGGGAGTGATTTCTAAAGCCGGTTCGCGAGCGGAAGACTTGATGAATGTAATCGCGAAATTTGGTGACAAAGGGATGGAGTTTATCTGGAAGAACAAAGCCGCCCTTGCCGTCGGGACGACTCTAGCAGCCTTTCTTTCGGATCCTCAACCATTCATCGATGGAACGCTTGACCTTTCTAAGGTCGCTGCAAGTTCGGTTGTCGAGCCGATCGCTCGAGAGGTCGGGCTCAAGACAAATTGGACCGTTGTCTTGATGACCATGGTCTTGGGCAGCTTCGGAGTTTATCTCATCCGTAAGTTCTGGAGTCGCAATAGTCAGCCTGTGTGATTGCGTGATTCGCTTACCAACCGAAGCCACTCGCGGTTCTTGGGTTTTGTGAAGAATAATGTTGTATTTCGTCGACAGTAGTGATACGATCCACGTAATCTGTCTCTAAAGTGCTTCAGTTTTCCTTTATTTTTTCGGGAGTTCTTCATGAAGCGTTCTTTTAACAAGGGTTTCACGTTGGTGGAACTGCTGGTCGTTATTGCGATTATCGGAATTTTAGCTGGGTTGCTGTTACCGGCGATTCAGCAAGCTCGAGAGGCTGCTCGCCGCATGTCGTGCAGCAGCAACATTCGTCAGTTTGGCATTGGTTTGCTGAACTATGAGTACACGTTCAAGCTTTTGCCTGCTTTCTCGGCGGGTTTTGGGTATCAGAACCCAAGGGCAGGGACAACCAATTTGGCGGGTGGAACCAACGTTAATGACGGTTCGGCCTACAACGTGACCATGGCTTACACGGGGCTGGTTGGAATGTTGCCGATGATGGAGCAACAAGTGCTGTACAACCAAATCAATTCGGGATTTACGGGGAGGGTTGGTACGGCGACCGAGGTTTATGGGCCTTATGGACAGATTCTCGGAACCACTACATGGAGAGTGGTTTGGGATGGCAGATACGCGCCGGTGCGTACTCAGATCGGTTTCTTCCGATGTCCGTCGGATCCGGGACGTATGAATCCCGCTTCTGCGACAGCGCTAGCACGAATCAATTACGTCTTCAATCTCGGCGACAGCATCATCGGTACAAACCAAGCGAACGTCGATCAAGACACGACTCGTGGACCGTTTCCGAGGGCATTCCAGTTGCCTTTGGCTGCGGTAACCGACGGTACCTCTAACACGATCATGTTTGGCGAGATATCAACCGTTAATGGTGGGATAGCTGCCGGAGCCGGTGCAAACACGGGCTCGCCTGCAATTAACCCTCAAATCCAAGGTCGAGCCATTGGAGGCATCGGTCCCGAGACAGCAGCTAATTTCACGGCCTCTGGGATAACCAATGCGGCGACCCAGTCGGTGAACGTGCTTCAATGCCGAGCGACTACTCGAGGCGGCATCTATCCAACTCCAGCTACCGGTACCACTTTGTTCTCATCCGATAGCGGGTCGACTTGGATTCGGTCGAGAATCGTGTTCAATGGCTTCCAAACCATCAACGGGCCTAACGGTGCGTCGTGCTTCAATCCTGCTGCTACGAACCCAGCACAATCCGAGTCGACGATTCGATCGGCTGGGAGTTATCACTTTGGTGGTGCTCACGTTGTTACTTTTGATAACTCGGTCAAGTTCGTTCCGAATGAAATTGACACGACCAACACAGCTCCAGGAGCGACTGCCGCAGACTACTATGCGCCAGGTCGAACCACTTCCGCACCTGCTAGCCAGACTCTTAACTGGAACAGCCCTTCGCCGTTCGGAGTTTGGGGTGCTCTAGGGACTCGCGGGTCGGCTGACGAAGTCGGCGTTATGCCAGGCGCATAATTCGTTTTGGATTGGCTTTGCTAACCGAAAAGTAGAATTTTCAAGAAGCTGTCGAGCAAAGGTTCGGCAGCTTTTTCTGTTTACAAGGTTTGGGATTTCCAGCGTGTTTGGTATGGAGCCGTAACGTCGAGCCATGACGTGGATTTACGGAAATGATGTCTTCTGAGCCGTCGGGGCGATCGGTGCTGTAGGAAGCTCCAGCGTAAGCGGTTGGCAGGCTTTTTGAAGGAATATAGCCGGCAGCTTCCATATGTCGGTCTGTTTAAAGCACTTCTCCCCCCAAACTATCGATAAATCTCTCGCGAAAATGGCTATCCCGATAGGTTCCTTCGTCTATAATGGCGGGGTTCAATCCCTTTGCCATGTTTTATGGCAATTCTATTCTTTGTCGTATTGGTTTTGGGTATTCGTTTTATGAAGCGTTCTTTTAAAAGTGGTTTTACGTTAGTGGAACTTTTGGTCGTTATTGCGATCATCGGTATTTTGGCGGGTTTGCTACTTCCAGCTATTCAGCAGGCTCGAGAGGCCGCTCGACGTATGTCTTGCAGCAGCAACATTCGTCAGTTCGGTATCGCGTTGTTGAACTATGAGTATTCTTACAAGATCCTCCCTGCCTTTTCGGCTGGTTACGGGCTTGCGAATCCACGTACGGGTATGACGCAGCTCACCAACGGTGCTGTGGCTTCTTACACCGGTTTGGTTGGAATGCTTCCAATGATGGAGCAACAAGCACTGTATAACAAGATTGACTCGGGTTTTACCCAAGCAGTACCTGCGCGAGTTTTCTTGGGATATGGCCAGATTCAGGGGGGAGCTTGGGTAGGGCCTTGGGATCCAACCTACAGCCCAACGCGGACCCAAGTTGGTTTCTTCCGTTGCCCATCGGACCCCGGTCGCATCAATCCGAACTCCGCAACTTCAGTGGCGCGAACGAACTACTTGTTTAATTTGGGTGACAGCATCGTCGGCATTGAGTTTAACGACAACTTTGACGTCAATCAGGTTAGCACCAGAGGTCCATTTCCAAACACTTCCCAGCTGACATTGGCTGCCATCACCGATGGGACGTCCAACACAGTTATGTTTGGAGAAGTATCGACAGTAAGTAGCTTTGCTCAGAATACTGCTGGCACTGGTGTTCCGGCGGCCAATCCCCAGATCCAAGGGCGCGCGATTATCGGTATTGGAACTGAGACCGCTGCAGAATTCGCTAGCAGCGGCGTAACTCGTCCTTCGGTGAGCGTTGCATTGTGTAGGGCAACCACACGCGGTGGAATCTATCCGACGCCCGCTACCGGTACCACTTCGTTCGGTACGACGCAAGGAAACAATTGGCTTCGTGGAAGAAAGAACTTCACTGGATTTCAGACCATCATCGGTCCTAACGGTGCATCTTGTATCAACAATGCCGTTGTCACAACCGCTGATTCACCCGCTTCGATCCATTCAGCTGGGAGCTACCACTTTGGCGGCGCTCACATCGTTTCGTTTGACAACTCTGTGAAGTTTGTGCCGAACGAGATTGATACAACTAACCCTGCTCCTGGTGCGACTGCCGCGCAGTACTATGCACCGGGACGCCAACACGCTACGGCGCAAACTCCAAACTGGGATAGCCCTTCTCCGTTCGGAGTTTGGGGTGCCATGGGGACACGTGGTGTAGGTGATGACGTCGGTGTCATGCCAGGTGCTTAAAGAAAGCCAGGGGCAATGATGTCCCGCCTTCCTTTCTAAACAAATCAAAGCTGTCGAACGCAAGTTCGGCAGCTTTTTTCGTGCTCCGAATGCAATTCGATTTGCCGATAATGGTATAGTCTCACATACTGCTTAAAGCTTAAGCAGATTTGATTTCCTATTTGTCGGAGCAAGCATTGCGGTCCTCTTATGAATCGTCGGATGAGACGGGTGATTTTTCTGACTATTCGCAAGCTCCGGTGCCACGAGCTCCGCTGCTAACGCGTACTTCGTTTGCAGTAATCATGTTTGTCGTGACGGTGCTGTCGACGACTTGGGCTGGGATCACTGCGTGGGCTCCGGAGATGGTTCTATTCCGGACTTGGGAGTCGGGCACGTTGCATGTGATTCGACGTTGTCTGCTGGATAATTGGTTGAATGGGTTGCAGTTCAGTGGCGCTCTTTTGGCAATCTTGCTAATGCACGAGTTTGGTCACTACTGCATGATGCGACTCTATGGAGTAAGATCGACTCTTCCAATCTTTATTCCGTTTCCGTTCAACCCGTTTGGGACTTGCGGAGCGATCATCTTGATGGATCCCTCCCAGGCAAACCGGAAGCAGATTTTTGATATAGGACTGGCGGGACCTCTTGCTGGGTTGGCTGTCGCGATTCCCTTTGCGATGCTAGGAATCGTTGCCGGGGAGCCACCTCCATTCTCGCAGCCGCAAAGCCTTCAACTTGGGCAGCCACTACTAATCGCGATGCTCGATCAATGGCTTGGAGAAGGAGCCGCAGTCAATTCCTCGGGGGTTTCCGTCAGTCTTTCGAATCCATGGTCCATGGCCGCGTGGATTGGTTTGCTGATCACCGGAGTAAACATGACCCCACTCAGTCAGTTGGACGGCGGTCACGTTGCATTTGGATTGCTCGGTCAGAAGTCAGCTATCCTCGCGAAGTTTACTTTCGGGATGATCATTGCCTTCATGATTGCGATGCAGTCGTTCTTCTTTGCGCCGATGTTGGTTTTGATCTTGATTATTGGACTATCGCATCCACCCAGCAGCGATGATTCCCAGCCGCTCGGTCCGTTACGAGTGGTCATCGGGATTGCGTCGCTGTCGCTTCCTATCCTGTGCATTCCTGCGATTCCTTTCGCTCCGTAGTATTTCCAGTGAGGTTGAAGAGTAAATGAAGATTTGTAGGTTCTCGCGTCCTGATGGTTCGGTCGGCTTGGGGTTAGTAAGTGTTGCGGGTATCCAGGACATCTCGCGTGCTGATCCATCGCTTCCTACTCGAATGACCGAATGGATTCAAAGATGGAACCAGATAAGTCCGAAGATTGTTAGCCTCGCCAAGCACACTCCGATCTCGACTGAATCGCTACAAGTTCTTTGTCCGCTTGATAAGCCGCACAAGATTTTGTGCATCGGCTTAAATTATCGCGATCACGCTTTAGAGACAGGCCAACCGATTCCTGAAGAGCCAATCGTCTTTTGCAAAATGGCTCCGGCAATGATCGGGCCAAATGAAGCAATCGTGCTCCCGCGAGTCAGCACATCGGTCGACTATGAAGCCGAGTTGGTGGTCGTCATTGGTGGCCGCGTACGACATGCCGACGAAACAGCAGCAAAGAATGCAATCTTCGGTTATACCGTGGGCCACGATGTCTCGGCGCGGGACTGGCAAACCGGCAAACCGGGTCGTCAGTGGTTTCTCGGAAAATCCTTCGACACGTTTGCACCGTTGGGACCATCGATCACTACCGCCGATGCGATACCGGATCCAACAGACCTCAAGATCCAGTGCCGTATCAATGGCGAGATCATGCAAAACGGATCGACGAAAGAAATGATTTTTTCACCAGTGCAATTGGTGATGTATCTATCGCAAGTCATGACCCTTGAAGAAGGGGATGTAATCTTCACCGGAACTCCGCCCGGAGTGGGGACCGCAAGAAAGCCTCAGCGATTTCTCAAGGATGGTGATACAGTCGAAATTGAAATCGAACATCTCGGAATTCTCAGTAACCCATGCGTCGCTGAACCGAGTTAATGTGGGTGATGAAAAGGGCATTTTTTCCTGAGCCGTAGGCGCTAGCCTCGGGTTCCCCCCGACCACCGATCGAGTTAAAGACTTTCTCGCATACAAATCCAATATGCCTGAATTCTCGTACTCGTACTCAGGCGTAAGCCGGTACTCGTACTCGACCGAAGCGCTGTCGATTCGAGCACTAGCACGAGAGTGAAAGATGCGGAGAGTCGCAACTTCGAAAACTAGTGATTGCTGCTCAGGAAAACTGCCCGTTTCATCATTCCGAATCAGCCTTCGCTTCAACCTCTTGAGAGCGTCCTGCTAAAAGATCGGTTGCGTGAGCCATTGCTTCCAAGTCCATCCCGGTGGTTTGGTTCCTGGAATTGCGGTCCACCAAGGCATTTGATCGATGTCGATCGGAGCAACCGGTGTGAACTCTTGTTCTTCGGGCTTTACCCACGCGGTCGGTGGCTTGGGGGCAATTGGCGACAACCAACCCTTTTCGCGGTCGGGAAGACCGAAGGCTTGGTGATACTCCTGCTGCTTGATATCAATCCAACGTTCTGTCTTGCGAGCGCGATCCCACTTGGCGATCGTTTTCGCATGTTCAACGCGGTTCCTCGCAAGTTCAAAGTCCTGCTTGGCAACCGAAGCAATCGCCAAATTGTTCCATGCGGCCGTGTTGCTTGGGTGCTTTGAAACGGCTTCTTGCCAAGCTGCTTCCGCGAGATCCCATCGGCTTTGTCGCGCGTATCCGTTGCCTTGACGGACCTTACTCGCTCCAGGCATGATCCAGGGGAGCACCAGCACTGCGTCTTCGGTGTGTGTCCCGGGGCTGAAGATTGTCCAGCTTTGACGCGATGCTGCTTGAACAACCTTATCCATCGGTTCGCCCGCAAGCAGATTCAAATCGGGATACTGTTTCTCTGCTTGTTCGCGATCGATCTTGATGGTGTGTTCACCGAGTCGTTCACCGGTGCGTACGTCGGTCGCGGTCCAAGACACGGTGAGCGATTCTGTGGGCCTCTTTCGCCAGTCCCAGAAGCCTCTCTTAGGCTCTTGAGGTTGTGTCCTGGAGTTGACGATTTGACCTTGAAGGAGAATATCCGCGTCGGCTCGTCTTGCGGCACTCATCCCTGCAACATCGCTTGGCTGTCCATTGTAGGTTGCGAGTTGAATGCTGGTGAGTTCTTCCAGCAACTTGGGATGCAGCAACACAATCGAGTTGCCAAGCTTGGGCTGCGATGAGATCATCGATTCGTCTAGCTTTTTAGCCAATTCGCTGGGCCCAAAAGTTGGCGAGATCGCAATTCGATGGATGGGACGATCCTGATCTTTGGCTGGTCGCCAAAGGTGCATCGGAGCCGACATTGCACAGCCACATTGCATTAGTAGAAGCAGACCAATCACAGTAGATATGCGTTCTCTTTGAAACATCCGTTTAACCTGCGATAGAGACGATTGAGATGCCTGCCTTATCAGCAGCTTGAATAAGCTCATCACGGTCGACGATGATCGTCTTCTTTGCTTCGATCGCAATTGCCTT
>JAIYDQ010000525.1 GCA_027487375.1 Planctomycetaceae bacterium | reverse complement strand
GCCTTCATGATTTCCTGAAGTTCCGCTTCCGTTCCAATAAGGACTACGTTGAGCGGGTCGCCTGGATGATGATCGCTGGTCTGAGTAATCTGAGGGGAATCGTTATAGCTTGGCTTGCTGCGCAAGAGCTCAAACCAAGCGAGCGGCGCTACCAGATACGCAATCACTAACCAGAGCAGTAGGAATCCGCTTACAAATTTGAAAGATGTTTTGGTGTAGCTGCGTTTCTTGTGCGTCATTTTTGCGAAATAAGCGATAGTGCTTTGTCAGGTTGAGTACGGAGGTTTTGCACTCGTACAAGATGTTGTCTGGAATCAGAAGACTACAGCCTATGCTGCTTTTCTTCGACCTCTGAATTCTTACGAATTCATCCACACAACAATCTAATTCGAACCTAACACTTATGCACTACGACCCGCCCCAAGTATCTGGAGTTCGCAGTCGCTCGCACGAACCGCGGCGGAATCTCCAAGTCAAACCTCCACCGATCCAGTAGCTTTCGATCGATGTTGTCGTGAATTGGCCAAGCTGTTCGGAATCGCGAAACATCCCTCCTGCCATCGCGTCAAAGTCGACGCCTGGAAGTAGATCACGGATGCCGATTCCACCGGAGATGCGGTGTTGCGACGTGACTGCCAAGAGTCCTTGGGTGTATCGAACCGCGCGAATATCACCAGGTTGAACGACGCCACCGATGTTAGAACCAGGTGTTTGGTCGATGGGATTCTCAGCCCAAACATAGCCCGTTCGGAAGCGGTAGCGGCCTAGCGAGTATTGGCTTCCGAGTTGGACTACCCACTGATTGTCATAGACCGATTTGAATGAGTCTGCTTCGTCCCAAAGCTTGTAAAGAAGGTCGGAAGCAAGAAGCAACTTGCCGTCACACAAGGAAGTGTTCGCAATACCTAGGCCAATGTTTTCGGGAAGATCCAATCGAACGTCTTCAGCGATCTGTCCCGGTCCGGGATCAAAGACGATGCCGTTATCAAACGTAAAGTTTTGCTTGGTTTGGTAATAGCCGCCGATGGTGTTGCAATCGTTGAGCCGGTAATTCGTTCCGACAGTTCCCCTTAACGCATAGTCCATCACGGTGTGACTGAGACCGACAAACGGAGCATCATAGATTCCAATTCCAAGAGCCATTGATGTGCCAACGGACAATCTTTCGGTCAGATCGACACCGACGGAAACCGGTAACGAGAACACGAAGAGTCCACTGCTTGTGCCATTGCTTTCAGGCACTTGACTAAAATCAATGAGTGCACCGCTGCTTGTTACAAATCCGACGCCAACGGTTGCAGGCAATCCGAGTTCGCTCAAGTCTTGTGTAACACCAATGTTGCCAGCCGCCGCGCCCGGAGCGGACTGCTTTGCAGAAAACGGTTCGACCAAAGTTGGCCCGGCAAGCGGAATCCGGCCCGTTTGTGTGAGATTGAAAGTTGCTTCCGCCCACCCGCCACTGAAGATGAACTGCGTACCTTTGAATTGCGTAAGAGAACTTGGGTTCGCATTGATCCCAGAAAGAATATCCTGAGGCTTAGCAATACTCACGCCCCCCATCGCACCCGATGCAGGCATTAAAGTGTTGTGGAGTTCGACTCCAAATGTTTGAGCTTTTGCCGTATTGACGCTCGATAGGATCATCACAGCAACCAGTGAGCACTGAAGTGTCGCCCTATAACAAATGCGTTGCGTCATTGCTCCGCCCTTTTTTGCTTAACACTAAATCGTCATCACACCCACACCCGTTAAAAATCGGTATCCGGCTAATCCATCCTGAAGCCCTTCTACGATTAAAGTAGGTAATACATCGACGATCGTTAGAAATTAATTGGACATCGCCAGGTTTGCGCTGGAGTGCAGGCTTTAGCCGCTTTTGGCAAATCCAAGGCGCTCGGCACGAGGGCTAGTCAATTATTCAAAATACGGACTGAGCCGTGAGCGCTAGCTCCGGGTTGCTATGGGAAAATCCGGAGCTAGCGCTCACGGCTCATTGTCCAGCGTGAAAAACTGACTTGCCCTGCGCTCGGCGCCTAAAGGCTGTACTCCAGCGCAAGCCCGGCGCCGTCCAACTAGATAATTTTCATGCTTCTCAATGACTTCTTTGAATCACCCCTTTGAGCCGATATTTGCTTGCATTTGTTGCTTATGGACGGCGAAACCGTTGGCGAACAACTTTGCTTGCTTTCGTCTGATTGAGGACTTTGCAGCTCAGCAGCTTTGCATTTGGTGGTTATACTTGGGGGCGGCTGAATCGCAGTCCCAAGAGCCGTTTAAGAATGCCCCGGCACCTGAGTAGGCAAGCAAGTTTCGATTTAAATCATCCGTACTGACTTTATGAAATCATTTTTATTGTGGGGATTGGTTCTATCGGGGATCGGTATCGGGGGTTGGTTTGCTTATCCGACTGTAAGCACCTTTCTGAAAGAGCGTAACCGACCTCAATGGAAGACGGCGAAGGTCGAGAAGGGTCCAATGGTCTTTTCTGTTAACTCGACGGGCACGGTAAAACCTGTTCTTTCAGTCGCAATTGGTTCATTTGTGTCGGGCCCCATCATCGAGCTGAATGTAGATTTCAACGACTCCGTGAAGGCCGGTGAAGTTCTTGCAAAAGTGGATCCGCGGCTCTTTGCTGCGAATGTGGCTCGTGATCGAGCGATCCTTGCCTCGCGACAAGCCGAACTTGATCGCGTGGAAGCTCAGCTGGAATTAAGCAAGATCAACGAGAAGCGTGGGCGACAGCTTCGCGAAGACAAAAAGAATTTCATGTCGGAAGCGGAGATGGATGCTTTGGCATTCGAAGTCAAATCGCTCGATGCCCAGCGGCGATTGGCAATGGCTGCGATCGAGCAGTCGGCAGCGACTTTGGATAACTCCATCGCGACGCTCGAATACTGTGAGATCAAGTCCCCCGTAGATGGGATGATTATCGATCGCAAAATTGAACCAGGCCAGACGCTCGCAGCTCAATTTCAAACGCCAGAGCTGTTTGTGATTGCTCCCGATTTGCGGGAAAAGATCCACGTCTTTGCGTCAGTCGACGAAACGGATATCGGTTGGATTCAAAAAGCGAAAGACGAGCGAAGACCGGTGACTTTTACCGTCGATGCTCATCCTGGTGAATTGTTCCAAGGCGAAGTCGAGCAGATTCGCGTGAGTTCAGCTTCGGTGCAGAATGTTGTTACGTATCCGGTGATCATTGCGGCATCGAATCCCGATTTGAAGTTGCTTCCGGGTATGACGGCGAGCATCTCATTCGAGATTGAATCGCGAGAGTCGGCTATAAAAATCCCTTCGGCAGCGCTCCGGTTTTTTCCAGCAGCCGATCAAGTTCGTGTGGAGGATCGCGGATTAGTCGATGGAACTGGCGTGGGGCAAGTTGCGGATTCGGGTAATGAAAAGATGGTTACCGCAGCAGAGCAAGTCGAAGCAACCCAAAAGCAAAGTCGTCGTCACGTTTGGGTTTCGCAGGGTGGGCTGCTTCGGGCGATTGAAGTCTACACGGGTATTGATGAAAGCCGATTCACCGAGCTTGTTCGTGGTGAGCTTAATGAAGGTGACGAGTTAGTCGTAGGAATCCAACCGAAGTTTTGATCACACGATGGGACTACTAGACAGTATTCGAATTGCGATGCGTGCTTTGCTGAAAAGCAAGATGCGAGCCGGCCTGACTATCCTTGGGGTTGTCATCGGGATCGCAGCGGTCACGACGATGGTTTCGATTGGCCAGAGTGCGAGCAAGCTTGTCGAGGGACAGTTTCAGTCGCTCGGAACAAACGTGATAGTCATTTTTCCTGGGAGCCAGCGCGGTGGACCAGTTCGTCAAGCACCTGTCCAAACGCTTACTGCGGAAGATGCAACATCGATTGCTCAAGAGTGTCCTGCTGTGCTTGCCACGACGCCGCTTGTGGGGGCGACTGGGCAAGTCATTTATGGAAACTCGAACTGGAGTCCTAAAGACATGTTTGGTGTGGGCGAGGACTACCCACTGGTTCGTAATTGGCCTCTTCAAAGTGGGGGATTTTTTTCAAGACGCGATATCAATTCAAATGCAAAAGTTTGTGTAATCGGTCAGACGCTTGTCGCAAAACTGTTTCAGACATCCAACCCGATCAATGAAACGATACGAGTTAAAAACATCCCCTTTCGCATTATTGGTGTCCTTTCAAAGAAAGGTGCCAGCATGATGGGGGACGATCTGGACGACATTTTATTGATGCCCTACACGACAGTTCGAAAGCGTTTGCAAGGGTCCGCGTTCAACAGCGTCAATGCAATCATGGTCTCTGCAAAACAAGAAACTCAGATGAGCGATGCGACCGACGAAATCAATCAACTACTCCTGGACCGTCATCGTATCTCGGACGGACAGCCGGCTGATTTTCTTGTTCAAAACACCACCGAGATAGCCGCTATTCTTACGTTTATCACTGGTTCATTGACAATGATGCTTGCCTCGATTGCTGGTATATCGCTTGTCGTTGGCGGTGTTGGAATCATGAATATCATGCTCGTGTCAGTAACGGAGCGTACCAAAGAAATTGGCATTCGAATGGCGATTGGTGCGCGCGGTCGTGATATCTTACGGCAGTTTCTTATCGAGGCGGTAGTCCTCTCAGTGATTGGGGGAATAATAGGAGTTTCTCTGGGGATAGCTATGTCAACCTCGGCGACGATGTTGATCAACTACGTCAGTTCCGGAGCCGATTGGCCAGTGATCGTATCCGTCCAAGCGGCTGTGATCGCGATGGTCTTTGCGGCGATCGTTGGAGTCTTCTTTGGTTACTATCCGGCTCTTCGCGCTAGTCGCTTGGATCCGATCGAAGCCTTGAGGTACGAATGACCGCGCAAGTTTCCTCGACTGCTATGCCGCTAATACAGCTGACAAACGTTCGCAAGGTTTATGACCTTGGCGAAGTTCAAGTCGAAGCATTAAAAGGAGCGACGCTTCGAATCGAGCGAGGCGAATTCGTCGCTTTGATTGGTCCGTCAGGTTCCGGAAAATCGACGTTGATGAACACGCTTGGGTGTTTGGATCGCCCGACCAGCGGCAGCTATCTCTTGGATGGCCAAGAAATCGTGACGATGACACGGGATCAGCGAGCGATGATTCGAAACAAGAGCATCGGTTTTGTTTTTCAAAACTTTAACTTGCTGAATAGAACTTCAGCGATCGAAAACGTTGAGCTTCCGATGTTGTATGCGCAGGGGATTCCAGCTCGTTTGCGCCGGAGTCGAGCGATGGAAATGTTAGAGAAAGTCGGGCTTGCAGACCGTGGGCATCACCATTCCAGTCAACTTTCAGGCGGCCAGCAACAGCGGGTCGCGATTGCTCGGGCCTTAGTAAACAATCCTTCGATTTTGATGGCAGACGAACCGACAGGGAACCTGGATTCAAAAACCAGCAAAGAGGTTATCGAGCTTTTTAGGAAACTCAATCGAGAGCAATCGCTAACGGTGATTTTGGTTACACACGACCCATCGGTAGCACGCAACGCGGATCGAAAAATTGTGTTGCGCGATGGCGAGATTATCCTCGATACAACCGATTCGCAACTTGCTCAAGATACGCTGCATGCAGTTG
>JAIYDQ010000159.1 GCA_027487375.1 Planctomycetaceae bacterium | reverse complement strand
GCTCAAGCTCAAGTGATGACCGCAACCGACATGAGCTGCCTGATGCATATGGCAGGGATCTCAAGTCGACAAAAACAACCGATTGAAATGATGCACATTGCAGAGATACTTTGTGGAAGAACCCCAAAGATCGCGAAAAATCAAAAGTAGATAACTATGGCACTCGCAACCCTCCCCGTACTCAAGTCGCAGACTCATCCAACATTGGCGAACGTCTTTGCTGCCGATGAGGATCGTGCACACTGGCATGATGGTGCACTTTGGTTTGTCAGGCAAAAACGTGATCGACAAGCGAACTCCGTCCCCGAATGGGAGCAACTGAGAGAGCTCGCCTCCCAGATCAAAGAGCACGCGATTGCAAACGTCGCGGACTATTTAGAGAAGTTTGAGCGCAACGCAACGGCCTTGGGAGCTGTCGTCCATTGGGCTGCCGACGCAAAAGAACACAACGAAATCGTCCTCAAGATACTGAGGGAAAATCAAGTTCATCGTATCGCAAAAAGCAAGTCGATGTAGACTGAGGAATGCCACTTGAATCCCTATCTTGAAGAGAATGGGATTGAGGTGGTTGATACCGACTTGGGTGAGTGGATTGTCCAATTGAGACAAGAGCCACCAAGCCACATCGTTCTACCAGCGATCCATATTAAACGTCAGGAAGTTGGCGAAACCTTTCATGAACACATTGGTACACCGGAGGGAAATTCGGATCCCGAGTTTCTTGCACACGCTGCAAGACATCACCTTCGACAGAAGTTTATCTCCGCAGAGGTTGGCATCACTGGTGTCAACTTTGCGATCGCTGAAACAGGTGGCTTTGTTGTTTGCACCAACGAAGGAAATGCTGATCTTGGAGCGTCGTTACCTAAGATCCATATCGCATGCATGGGAATAGAAAAGATCATCCCGCGAATTGAAGATCTTTCTGTCTTTACAAGACTGCTAGCCCGCAGTGCAACTGGCCAGCCAATCACCGCATACACTTCCCATTTTCATGGCCCGCGTCCGGGTGGGCAAATGCATATCATCATCGTTGACAATGCTCGTAGTGATATTCGAAGCAGTCCCGAGTTCCATCGGTCGCTGCACTGCATTCGATGCGGAGCATGCATGAACACTTGCCCCGTGTATCGACGAAGCGGTGGACACTCTTATTCCAACGCAGTCCCAGGACCCATTGGAAGCATCTTGGCTCCGGCTTTAGAGCCAGAAAAGCATTACAGCTTGCCATACGCTTGTACGCTTTGTGGCTCTTGCACTGATGTTTGTCCGGTTAAAATCGACATCCACCATCAATTACTTACCTGGCGTCGTGAGCTGGCTGGTAAGAAAATTATTCCCTATTCAAAACGACTCGCAATGAAGTTTACAAGCATTCTGTTGAGGAATTCTTGGATGTATAAACTTGCTGGAGCTGTTGGTCGCACGGGGCTTCGATGGTCGCCGCGTTGGATCGTTTACAATCCGCTGAATGTTTGGGGAAAGGGTCGCGACTTGCCCGAACCACCGCGCGAAAGTTTTCGAGCTCAGTTCGCGAAACATAAAACAGAACAGCGTCGCGTTGAAGGCAATCACGCTTCGACCAGCAGCAGTTCTTCTTCGAACGGGAAGGCTCATTAATGCAACCGATCATTGCTTCACGAAAGTCGATTCTCAATAAGCTTCGATCACAACCGCTCCCATCGAACCCGCTTCCAGAGGTCGTGCACGGTGATTGGTTACGTTTCAAGAGTCCAATCGAACAGTTAGGAAACGTCTTGCGTTCTGTCGGTGCAACTTGCGAGTCGTTGCCCGATATGGAATCTGTGCAAGCCAAGCTGCAATCTTATCCGGAGTTTTCTGATGCTAAGCGAGTGCTTTCTCAGATTCCTGAGATTCCCGGTAATGTCACTCTTGAAAATGTAGAGCGACCTCATGATCTCGAAGATGTCGATTTTCTAATCGTCCGAGGCGAAATGGCTGTGGCTGAGAATGGAGCCGTTTGGGTTACTGATAAAGACCTTAAACATCGTGTTGCATATTTTATTAACCAGCATCTCGTTATGGTAGTTCGTAAGGCGGGTGTGCTTCACAACATGCACGAAGCGTACGCGCGCGTAAAATTCTCGGGACCTGGTTTCGGTTGCTTTATTTCGGGACCATCCAAGACAGCTGATATCGAGCAATCCTTAGTCATCGGTGCTCACGGATGCAGAACGATGCAGCTCTATATCGTTGACTAGTATTGTCAACTAGTTTTTCGAAGCGGAAATAAAAGGTTGCACCCTTGGATTGGATGGAGCAAGTTCTTCAACAACGTCGGCGAGATTCGCTATTACGCGTTGCCATGCCCACGAAGCGGTTATCACCAACGCTAATCGAAATCGACGGAAAGCAATTGATTAACTTCGGCGCGAATGATTATCTCGGGCTGTCTTGGAATGCCAAAGAGTTAGATTCGATACTTCACGACGAGACAACCGGTTCCGGATCGGCTCCCCTCATTAGCGGATATAGCCAACACCATTGTCATCTAGAATCGGTGATTGCAGGATTCGAGGGATCAGAATCCGCGATTGTTTTCTCAACGGGTTATGCAGCCAACGTTGGAACCATCAGCGCGATCGCACAGGAAGGTGATCTGCTGTTGAGTGATTCTCTCAATCACGCAAGCCTCATCGACGGATGTCGACTCTCCAAAGCCAAATCAATTGTCTATCCCCACAATGATGTTCAAGCCATCCACGAAATACTCAAGCAGCATCGCTCGGGCTTTCGTCGTTGCTACCTTGCTACGGATACGCTCTTCAGCATGAATGGCGATCTTGCGAACTTGACTGAGATCGCTCATTTAGCACATGACTTTGAGATGACTGTTATTGTCGACGAAGCACACGCGACCGGAGTCTATGGAGCACGCGGGCGAGGATGGGTGGAAGAATGTGGTTTAGAGGATTCGATCGAGGTACGAATTGGTACACTCAGCAAAGCAATCGGTTGTGTCGGTGGTTTTGTTCATGGCTCGCAAGTGCTCGTCGACTACTTAAGGAACTTCGCTAGAACCTATGTCTACAGTACCTCGATGCCAGAGTCGGTCGCTTCGAATGCTGCTAGGAACATTCAAAAGCTTTCGGGAATGAATGCCGAGCGGTCGAAAATTCGGGAAGCTTCCCAAAGCTTTCGAAAACAATTGAGCGAGCAAGGGCTTCGAGTACCGATAGGCGATAGCCCGATAATCCCGATCTTTGTTGAATCGTCCGCAAAGACAATATCCGCGGCCCAACGAATACGTGAGCTGGGTTTCTTTGTTCCCGCGATTCGTCCACCAACGGTCCCTAACGACCAATGCATGCTCCGAGTTTCGCTTTCGGTTCATCACACAAAAGAACAGCTTGATCAGCTACAGGACGGTTTGGTAGACGCTGTGAGCTAACCTAGTCTTGAGTTAGCATTCGAGTAGCGGAATTCGAAGGGATTCTGCTGTTGGTTGGACACTAGCCGGATAAGAAGAATCCGTAATCTTCAAAAGTCTTACGACATCTGCTACGGGTGAGAAGTAAGAATCTCCCTCACCTGTCCCAATTCATTGCCGAGAGACTACAATAGGGAGTATATCAGTTCACCGCAGAACGTTCCGTCAGTCCCCTAGACCCTTATGAACCAGTCGATTTGGCCCCAAAACGAAGAAACCGTTGAATTGCTGGATCAGGTACGAAACGGCGAGGATGGGGCTGTCGACAAACTATTGGACAAACATCGCGATTCCTTGCGTCGGATGATTCAACTGCGACTTGATCAGAAGATCATGCGTCGAGTCGGCGTCAGCGACGTGATTCAGGATGTTTTGGTAGAAGCCAATCGTCGTTTGAAAGACTACTTAGCGAATCCCGTTTTGTCTTTTCATCTTTGGATTCGCCAGATTGCCAAAGACCGAATCATCGATGCCCACCGGAGGCATCGCATGTCGGCAAAAAGAAACATCGATAGGGAACAACCTCTTGTTGCTCCTGGCGGGCAAGATCACTCGACCATGGAACTCGCGGGTCGTTTATGCGACCCAGGTTTGACACCTGCCGCCGCAGCAACGCAACGCGAAATCGCCACACAAGTC
>JAIYDQ010000529.1 GCA_027487375.1 Planctomycetaceae bacterium | reverse complement strand
TTTTCTTCGACGCAATTGCCTTGCCTGCCATCATTCAAAAAAGCCCGACGGCGGGTTGAGTCTCGAGTCGCGAGCGGACTTTGCAAAAGGTGGTGATTCGGGACCTTTGGTGGTGGTTGGGAATGCTTCGGAAAGCTTGATCGTTCAGCGAGTGCTCGGCGTGAACGACTCCATTATGCCTCCTGAAGGAAACGCTGTTGCTGCATCGCACTTAAGTTCTGAGCAAGTGGATCTTTTATCGCGTTGGATTGATGCGGGAGCGAGGTTGGATGATCTTTCCGCAACCAAGGAGCCATCTTCGCATGATGCGGCTGCCGAAAAGGAATTGGATGATTCCGTTAAATCCAGTTACGGGGTTGGCGTGATCGCTGACAAAGATCTGGTTATCTACAGTCGCGGTAATGATTTATACATGGATTCAATATCAAAAGAATCAGATCCCCACTTGCTGCTTGCGAACGCTCATACTGGTTTAATAGACGCGATGATTGTGAGTCCGGATGGGCGTTGGTTGGCGACTAGCTCCCATGACGAGGTGATCGTTTGGGGAGTTGAGTTTGTCACAGACGATTCCAAAGAAAACCACATTCCCGAAATGGCCCTTCGCGAACGGTTGTCTCCTGCGTCGTTTGAGAAAGAGGGATTCCGTTGGATAGAAGATCGCGTAAGCTCCCTGGCTGTTAGTTCGGATGGCAAGCAGTTGGCCATTGGCAGTGGGCAGCCGAGTCGTACTGGAACAGTGGCGGTGGTTGATTTGCATGGCTCGAAGGCTTCTTTGAGCATGCTTCTTCCGGAGGTTCATACCGATTCTGTGACATCGATTGCTTTCGCACCCGATGGCCTGACGCTAGCAACAGGAAGTGCTGACAAGATGATCAAGCTGATTCGGCTGGACGTGATTCCGGATGTGTCAGCGAGTACTGCTGACTTGGCAATCGCCGCTACTTCAGATCAAGTAAAGAACTTGGAAGGGCATACGGGTTACGTTCTGGGACTGGATTGGAATCGTGATAGCAACCGACTTGCTAGCGTGGGTGCAGATGGAACGCTCCGAGTTTGGGACATCACGCGCGGCGAGTGCCTCAGTACAATCGCTGTTGAAAACGAACTATCAGCCGTTCATTTTATGGACGGTCAAACATCCTACATTGTGGGTGCATCGATTGATGGCAACGTGCGGATCTTTGACTGCGATAAAAGCGAATTTGTCCGAACGTTGTCAGTGCCTGACAATATCGATCCTCAATACAGCTTGTCATTGACAGGCAACCCCATGCGAATTCTCTCCTCTGGCGAGTCCGGTATCTTGCATAGGTGGAGCATCTCGGATTTGCAGTAGTCTATGCTTGCGGGAATTGTGGCGATTATCGCTTTGAATTGTTAGAACTCAATTGACTTCAATATTGGAAGTGTGCTACCAGTCAGTCCTTGATGTCGTTTAAAGGGCAAACGCAGGTTGTTTCGAGGACTTTTTTAAAATGATTTTTAATCGCATCGTTCTAGTCGCCCTGGGGTTGGTTGTTTCAGGCTGCGCTTCGATGAAGGAGTCCGATACGGCTCGAACCGGTTTGGAGCAGTTGCTTATCAGTAGTGCTGTTGATCAATCGCTCGACAAGGTCGACTTTACACCTGTTTCCGGAGCTAAGGTATTTCTCAAAGCGGACTATCTCGATTCGGTTGACAAGAACTACGTGTTGATGAGTATGCGATCGCGACTGCTTCGAAATGGCTGTACATTGGTCGACAAAGCAGATGCGTCGGATGTGGTGATGGAGGTTGCCTCGGGAGCAATTGGAACGGATCGAACAGATCTCGAAGTCGGTTCTCCGGCGGTACCGCTAGGACTGATGGGGACAATTCCCAAGGTAACCATTTACGAACGCAAGCGAGCGATGGGAACGGCAAAGCTGTGCATCATTGCTACGGATTCAAAGACCAATCAACCTGTGATTAATTCCGGATTTACGCTCGCACGGAGCGACCATCAGCATTGGTCCATGATGGGAACGGGACCTGTCATTTCTGGATCTGTCGCTCGGCAATTGGAGGAGAATACAGGAACAAGTGAAAGCTTGATTCCTATTTCAACTGCCACCACGCAAATGGCAAAGACTGCACCGAAGGATTCTTCATCGCTTACGCGTTGAAAGCCTTTTAAGTGATCGTGTATGATAAATACTAGGCGAGCAATTCTTGTTCGCTGGAAGCCCACATGAGCCGTTCCCGTATCTCGCTGGATGAGATAGGCCACGAGAAAAAATCGTTTACTCTTGCTTTCAGCGCACCTGCAACCATCTCCGGAGTTCTATTTGCAGATATTGCGATTATGTGGATGCGGCGTGATCGGTGATTGTTACGAATCGATTCAATCATGGCCCGTGCATGATCCGATGTGTGTTGCCATTCCAGAATCAGAATCTGAACTCGACTGCTTAAGATAATCCTTAACGCTGACTCATAATCTGGAGCGACCTGGACATTGCATTTGCAATCTTGGACCATACTTACAAGGTCTTCAAAACCATCGCACGTGGAATCAACTATTACTACATTCGACATGGCATAGCACCAATCCTCTTCATATAGTTGCCCGACTCAGACGTTGCTGGAATCAAGCATGTTTCCGAGGACGTAAGAGATCATAAGAACCGAGTCATCATTAAACGCGTTACAAAATCCGTTCAATGAAATGTAAGTCGTGCAAGATTAACACTTAGAATTTGCACTCGTGCCGGTAGAATTTGAGATTTTCGGCAAACCGCATTATTCGTCAGCGGACAAGTTTACGCGATCGGAACATCCGCAACTTTGTAGACAGTTTCGGAAACAGAAAACCGCATGCTTAAGTAAAGACGGATTGCAGTTGTGTTGTGAGATGTTACTTCCAACGACACTGATCTGCAGCCGATCTCCTGAAACCCGCTCAATGCGTAGGCCAAGAGTACTCGTCCAAGTCCTATTCCGCGACAGCCCGGAATGATCCCGACGTTTTGAATCGACCCCTGTGGGACTTCTATCGTGCGACGTTGATCGGATTCCTTGGCCCCGTCCACTCTTAATCCTTGAATCGTCCCAATGGGAACTAACTTACCACCAGGGCCGTAGGGGCCAAGTGCCAGCCACGTTGCCTGGGGAACAAAGTCGGTTCTCCCAGCAAGATCCTTCATGAGCCGGATGCATCCATCACGCTGTCCGAGGCACGAGAAAACCGTGGCGTCCATTTCGTTTCGGAAGCTCTCGTACTTCACTTTTCCGTGGTCGCGAAGAAGTCCACTAGCCCATGGCATCATCCGAATCTCGTTGGGCGGACGAACCGTGCTCAGGTCGATCGGATCGGTGACCAAAGACCTTACCATCCTAAATCGCCGAAAGTAAACAGGATGGATGACGTTACCCTTGAAGAACAAAAAGGTTAAATTGAGGCTTTGCTTTGACTAACAATCGCCGCAACGACTCTAGTTCGACATCGCCACTCTGCTGGAGTACAGCCTTTAGGCGCTGAGCACCCTGGATGCTCCCGAAGCGGCTAAAGCCTGGACTCCAGCGCAATGTACGCGGTCCAACTAGTAAACGTCCCCATTTTGAAGCCTTGTTTCTCTGATTGAAAGCCCATGACAATATATTTTGCCGAAGGAAGCACAACCAAGGAATTTTCATCCGAGGAGATGTTCCAGACGCTGGAAAATGTCCTCCAGAAGATCAACCCCAAGAGAGTACTCGCTCTGCCACCAGATCACACTCGCTACGACAGTCGGGCCGGTGAGCTGACGGTGATGACTCACAAAATTCTCGGAGATCGTCTTGCCGACGTGATGCCCGCGCTGGGGACTCACGAACCCATGGATGCCTCGCAGCTTGATCGGATGTTTCCCGGATTGCCGCACTCGCTCGTTCGAGCCCATCATTGGCGTAAAGACGTTGTTCGACTGGGAATGGTCGATGCTGATTTTGTGGACGCGGCGACTGAAGGTGTTTATTCGAAGGCATGGCCTGCAGAGGCGAATAAGCTCCTGGTTGAAGGGGGACACGATTTGATTCTTTCGCTCGGCCAAGTTGTCCCTCATGAAGTAATCGGGATGGCCAACTACACCAAGAACATTTTTGTGGGAGTCGGCGGAAGTGCCGGAATCCATGAGAGCCACTACCTGAGTGCTTTGTACGGCATGGAGCGAATTATGGGCCGCGCCGATACTCCGCTTCGACGCGTTCTGAACCGTGCTGCCGATCTCTACTGTCAAGATTTACCGATCGTCTATGTGCTGACGGTTGTGGAGGCGACCGCGGAGGGACGCAAGGTTGTTCGTGGTCTCTACATCGGTGACGAACACAAAGTATTCGATATCGCAAGCGAGCTTGCTGCGAAAGTGAATTGCTTTCGACTGCCAACACCACCTCAAACGGTCGTCGTTACCATGTCGGCGAAGAAGTATTCGAAGACCTGGCTTGCGAATAAAGCAATTTATCGAACTCGCATGGCCATCGGCGATGGTGGAACTCTTGTCATCATCGCACCTGGAGTTAAAACCTTCGGAGAAGATCCGGACGTAGACCGACTGATTCGAAAGTACGGCTACCGAACGACTCCCGAAGTTCTGTCCTATGTCGAACAAGATACCGATCTACAAAACAATCTTTCAGCAGCAGCCCACCTCATTCACGGCTCTTCTGAAAATCGTTTTCGGATTGTTTACTGCACCGAAGCGCTTTCAGAAGCTGAGGTTCGTTCGGTGGGCTATGACTTCATGCCCGTCGCTCAAGCCAATTCGCTATACGATGTCGATGGCAAGCAAGATGGCTGGTATGAATCGTCCGAAGGAGAACCGTTCTACTACATTAGCGACCCTGGGCTGGGACTTTGGATGCACGAAAAGCATCAATATGCGTTTTAGGCGAGAAGTCGAGTAAAATTGAGGCCGAGTAAAATTACCGTAGGATGGGACCATCGTCCCGTCCGTATGCTTGTTTGGGACCGTAGCCCCAAACTTCCGCAGGTATCTTTCAGTCTACCGCTCTGCTTAATTCATAAGCCCCTTTTACGCAGAGCCGCCTCCCCCCAAACCGCTGGGACAAGTCTCAGAACTCCCAAAGGCTTAACGCGTGCTCATATCGACGCTCAGGCCGCCAGCGGCCGGTACATATGCATAACGAGTGTAATCCATCATCATTCGGTGGCTGCTAAATCGCCAAGCACAAGTGCTGATGCTGTTCATCATCATCTTGATCCACTTGCGTGGTAAACCATCTCGATCACGGTTATAGAACGCGGGGATGACTT
>JAIYDQ010000202.1 GCA_027487375.1 Planctomycetaceae bacterium | reverse complement strand
GATTTTGAAGCCGCCCTTTGCCCCACGAAAGACACGACAATCTGGAGAGTTCGCTGGGGCAATTTGTTTCTTCCGTTGAAGAATCATTTTGCCAGACCATTTGCCAGTCTGTTTGCCAGTCGGGTTCGTTTTTCAGGTTCGTTTTTCGGGACGGTGGTCCCAAACTACACAGGCCAATTTCAGTCATCCGCCCGTCCTGGCTGCCTTTTTGCATAACATAAGCAGGTGAACTTCAGTGGACATTTCGGCGTAGACAGATCATACTTAGCATTGGTGCGGTTTGGTCGGTTCCCTTCCTCCGTTTGGTCTTATCATGAAAACACTCCAGAGCCAACGCAGATTTGCGGCCCTCTGGATCTTCGTTTTCGTAGTCTTCCAAGCGATCGGACGCCCGCTTCACGTTTGGTCTGGCTGCTCGCAGGTTTGCGGGACTGGTTCTAACTGCTGCGTTTTGGATGCTTCGAGTATTGCCGCTAGTGCTTCAACCAGCGAATCGGCAGCCGCATCCAAGAAGTCATGTACTCATTGCCATGCACACAAGCATTCTGGGCAACATGATCACGATGAGGGAGACTCGACAACAGATCGTCGGGATTCCGTCGAGCGATTCAGCGACGCCCCTCATTGGGCTTCGGTGCATAAGCATGAGTGTGCCGTCTGCCAATGGTTTTCTACTCCTTCGCTATCCGTACCGGAACTCACGCTCAAGGATGCTGGTAACGTTGTCTTCCCAATAGATGTGGATCGCCCAATCCACATGGCGGCGAGCGTATCGACCGACCAATCGCCCCGAGGCCCGCCTCAATAGGCTTGTTCGGTTGGTCGTGAAGTTCTCAAGGATGTTTCTTTGATGGCTTTTGTCGCTCCGTTACAAGTGGTCACGCTGATTCAGCGACGCGTGATCGGGTTATAAGTTTGAGCATTCTTATGTCGATGGAAATGAGTGGTCCGGCGCGAGGACTTTCGCAAGGGAGTTCACGCGATGTCTTAAACTACGATTTCTGCCCTTGGGCTAATCGTTATGTTTACTGGCTCAAAAAGCCGATTGGTTGGTTGTTTAGCGCCGCAGCGATCGCTGCGACGCTTGGCATTTATGTGGCTCCTCAAGCCATGGTGGTCTCAGCTTCGGTCCTTGCATTGATTGCCCTTGGAACGCTTTGGCCAGCCGTTGCAATGAAGGGGATTCGAGGGCAACTTACGTGGCAACGACAACGAAGTGTCGAAGGCGAATTGATAGAGACCATCCTGGAGGTGACGAATCGATGGCCCTGGCCGGTTTGGGGGCTTAGCATCGAATCGGATTCTGAAGTTGTCAACGACGGCTCTAGGAACTCGCGTTCGGTTTCATTGGCGTGTTTGCGTCCCCTTTCGACAACTCAGTTTCGATGGGACTCGCGTCCGACAGCGCGGGGGCTCTATCCGGAGAAGGCATCATTCCTAACGACAGCGTTTCCGTTCGGAATCTGGACTGCTCGCGCTGAACTAAACATTACGCGTTCTCTTTTGGTTTGGCCCGAATCGATCGACCTTCATGACATGCCGAATATTTCGGGCGACCACCGGTCGGTTGTTGGGGCATGGATCGACAAAGCTGGACACGAAGGCGATGTGATTGGTGTGCGGCCTTTCCGCGATGGCGACTCGCTAAGAAACGTACACTGGGCTCAATCTGCGAAGAGCGAAAGCCTCATTGTGTGCGAACGGCAATCCGTTTCGCGTCGATCGGTTGTGTTGAAGATTGATACGTCGCCATTAACGGAAGCATCGATCAACGAATGGATTGTTCGGATCGGGGGATCTATTGCCCGCACTTTCTTGACACATCATTGGAGTGTTCGGATTGAAATCGACGGTGCTGTGTTGCGATCCGAACCTGGCGAAAAAGGGCTCCGAGATTTGATGGATCTTTTGGCAACCTTTGATCGTGAAACTCCTAGCGTGCTATGCAGTGAAGTTTCTAAAGCAGGTTCTCGAAGCAAAAAATCGACAGCCAAGGAGTTACTGCAAATTGTTGTCACTACAAGCGACCGATTAATGCAGCTTAACAATCCATCGGAAAACATCGGCTGGATATTGGTCGATGACCAAGTCGACGCATACGCGCTCGCGACGAATGAGATAAACCCATGGATGCAAGTGGACCTCTCGCGTCCTGTATGGCCTCAAGTGCAATCGCAGTGGGACCGTGTTTGTCATGCGAACGCTTCGATGGTGGCGATGTGATGGAAACGATTTCGCATTCGAGTTCGACAGTACTACGTAAGGGGAAGCAACTGCACACCCGTACGAAATGGCCGGTTATCGATGGTCGTGACGTGTGGACGCTTCTCGCAACGCTTCCGGCGTACCTTGCTGTGTGGATCGTACGAGCTGAGATTTCATGGTATCCAGCCTATGTTTGGATGCTTTGTATTGCTACGACGTTGGCAATTGTGCTCATTTCGAAATGGTTTTCAGCTTCAAAAAACTCCAGCGGTTCGGCTGAACGTGCAGATATACCGCAGATAGTCGTGATAGTTGCTGCGATCCCTTGGGTGGTTCACTTTGCATATCGGTGGATACAGTACGCCAATGCGTGGAACTTCCAAGGAGAGCCACTTGAGATACTTGTCTTGGCATCGCTACAGAACATGACCCTCGCGATGGCGTTGGTAAGTCGTTCTTCAAAGAATCGCCGACTGACAATTACGATGGGTTTCTTTCTGATGCTCTTCGCTCTTGTCATTTCCTCACAGAATTGGGTTTATCCGGTCGCACTGCTTTACGGCGTTATGGCGATATGGTGGCTGATGGGAGATCACTGGGAACGTTTGCAGGATGGCTTTGTGGGTCAGACGAGGTCTTCGTCACTGCCGATACGTGGGGGCGTTTTGGTTGCTACGTTGCTCATGATTGGTTTGGCGGCTTCTGTTGCGGTTTGGGTTGCTCCGGAGCATGTTGGATTGAATGGGTTCTTGCCAACATCAGGTGGAAAATCTTGGGCAGACCCAAGCTCTCGGGGTGGAGTCGGTGACGGGGACATGTTGGTAGGTGCCCGAGACAACGCATCGAGCTTTGGTCCAGTGGAAAGCGATCTCTTCATCGAAGACAAGCAGCCATCTTTGTATGACATGATTAGCGAGTTGGATGGGCTTCCTCCAAAGAAGAAAAAATCAGAAGCTGCAGTTGGTCTTGATTCCAAAGTAGGCAAGACGAATCATGAGAAGCTGGCTACTTCCGAAGCAAGCAGCCGAGAATTTTCGACGATACGTCAAGCTCCTCAATATGACCGAAAGAAGTTGGCTGACAAAGACTCCCCATCTTTGATTTACTATAGTGGGCCTGTTCCACAAAGGCTTGCAGTGGAAACCTTCGATCAATTCGATGGTGTCACGTGGACGAATGAAGAATCTATCAAAGACTCATCTACGGACGACCCAAGCGTTGTTTACTCGCCGATTGTCGAACCAGCAGGGCCTTCGACGCAGTTAGTTTCGCGATCCGGAAAGCCATGGATTTTCTTTCGTCATCCTAAACCAGAGAAACAAACGCCATCTGCACCGAAATCCGACTCTTCAATTCCACATCCCAATTGGGCTTCTGCGATTAAGATCATTCGGTTTGTGAGTACTCGCATACCAACCCCCGATGCGTTGCGGTGCCTCCATATTGATCGAATTGATCGCCCCGAGTTCTTTGATTGGACGCGAGACGGTATTGTGAAGATGGTTGACCGTGAACAAGTACCTGCGTTGACGACCATTCGACTCGAAGCCAAACAGCGAGATCTTCATGACCTAAGACAACCGGATTATTTTGATTCGATTGCGTTAACAAAATCAGCGTCAAGTGATTCGAAAGGTTCTGCTAATCGATCGGTGAGTCCAAGCGAGATAGTTGCGAGTGCAACTTTCAAAATTGTCGCTGGATTGCCACGAGGGTGGGAGCAAATCGAGGCCATTGAAGACACGCTAAAGAGAGACTTTGTACTCGACTCAAGTGCGGTGGCACCTGAAGATTCCAGTGATCCAGTGGAACACTTTCTCAAGACCAAGCGAGGTCCCGCCTATTTGTTTGCAACGACTGCCGCGATGATGGTTCGATCGCTAGGTCATGAGAGTCGGCTTGCCAACGGTTTCTATATCGATCGCGAATCTTTTGACGTGGCATCTGGTCAG
>JAIYDQ010000193.1 GCA_027487375.1 Planctomycetaceae bacterium | reverse complement strand
GCTCAGTTGATCCGAGATGCGATCAATAGTCCATCAGTTCAGTCTCGATTCACGGTGAGAGCGGCTGGTGTAGACGGAACCGCTACAGGACCATTGCGAGGCAACTCGCTGAATTTGTTTAACGCAAACTCGGTTACTGGCTACTTCAAAAAGGCTACAGATCCTGCATTCGCTGGCGCATTGCTGCGGGAATTCGCGGGGAACGGTGATGCGAATATCGCCAGAGACCAAGGGCAAGTTATCATCGCCGGAAACTTTATCCGAGAATCCCGTGATTACGGTATCTGGTCCGAAGCAGGACTTGCAGACTATGACCCTCGAGACCTTGTCGATGTTTATTCACGGACAGGTGATTTGCTCGATTTCGGATCAGTTCGAAATCCTGACGCGATCATCCAAGCACGCCCTCGATTGGTAGGTAGTTCTCCTGGACCAGCAAGAAACCTTCCGACCTTGAACGCTGACTTGATCGGTGGCTTTACAACAGGTGTTGTGATCACCAATAACGTTCTTGATCGAGGCGGATTGGGTGGTATCAATGTCGCGGGAGAAAGTCCAATATGGATGATCTCGCCGATTACAGTTCCAGTTACTGACAGTAGCACTGTCCCGAACACAGCAGATAGTCACTTCGGAGGCATCGTTGATGACGGTGACCAATTCTTCTTTGATTCCGACCGAACCCGAGTTGGGTTTGAGTTTGATGACATTGCAGGCGGCACTGCAGCCAACCCCGTATTTGGCAGCGGTACAGCAGGTGGGGATGGCGTGCGCCCAGAAAATGTCCCGGTCCACTATCGAGAAGATACTGGAGCGCCATATATGAGATCTCCTGCGGCTGCATGGGGATATTCGGCGTTGGAAACTGTACATGCACTGCGCGATGCGGTACTCGGAAGTATTCTCGTTACCAACGGAACAACCCAAACGGTGACCGCGACTGTCGGTATGTCGTTGCTACCCCCTGTTCCCGAGTTCTTTGGCACCTTGCCAGCTGGAGCTCTGGTAGAGACCAGCTACCTAAATGAAAACCCGGGACTCAACTGGGCGAACCGGCCAGCCCTTTTCGTTGAAGGTCTATCAAATATCTATTTTAGAGGTCAAACAGGGTTCAATCCTTGGATTATTCAGCGTATTGACAAGGCGGATAGCCCGCAACCATTCGCAAGAATCATCAACAATACTGTTATCGGAAACGATGGCCGTGCAAGCTTTAACCCAGACACGAATAACGGTATCAACACCGCGGTTAACGAGCCGAATGACACGTTGGTAGATGCTGTAAGAACCGAGCAAGGTTCAACGCAAAATCCAACAGCCTTCAATATGACCGCCCGAATAGGCGATAACGCATCGGTTACTGACGGCACTCGAGATGTCGACTTCTATCAGTTTTATATGAACACTGGTGATCGAGTTCGAATCGACGTTGATACATCCGGAGCAACCGCTGTCGACACGATACTTCAGTTGTTCAATGCAAGCGGCCAACGAGTCAATCTAGGAGGCGGAAACACCGTTTCAAACAATGTCGCAGCCCCTGGTGAAACGGTTGGAATTGATCCTTATATCGATTACACCGCGACAACTCCTGGCGTGTACTACGTCGCTGTAAGTGCGTCCGGTAACGTCGGTTTTAATCCACAACTCCCTTCGTCTGGTTCGGCAGGATCGTCAACAGGCACCTATCAGATATCATTGTCTGTTGCACATCCACAAGAATTCACGATCACCGTCGAAGACGAATCGAGCTATGCGGATGGTGACACATTCACCATTTTCCAGGTTGCGGATCTTCCGGGCGGTGGTACCTCCAGAACGTTCGAGTTTACTCGTAATGCAAACTATCAAGGGCCAAACGTACCTGTTTTCATTGGGCCCAACTACTTCATCGAAGACATTGCGCGTTCGATTGCTATCGCAATTAACAACTCCGGTTTAAACAATGTTCAGAACTTGCCAAACGGTTCGCTTGCTGCGGCCAATCCTTTAAATGCAGTTTCGGCAACAGCTCTCGGTGGCATCGACGGCGTGCAGCCTGGTTTAAGGCTTTTTCCATTCCGAATTGACGGTGGCTTCGCTAATCCGTTTAAGCACTCCGCTCAAGGTATCGGTCACGATCGACGTCAATTCAACGGCGGTACTGGAAGTGAACCCTTTGGAAGCGGTCCAACTCGCGCTGACGGAGCGGGCACAACGGAAAGATTCGTCGTAGTTAGGAACGCAGCGGCGATCAGCAGCGACGGTGGTAACATACGCGTCGACCCTGATTTGAACGAAAACAATAATCTAAACCAATTAATTCCTGAGAGCGGGATTCTGGTATCGCAAGGTGCTACTCCGACCATTTTGAACAACGTGTTCTACAATGTTCAGACACCTATCGTTCGCGAAGAAACGCGGTCGCTACCGCCTGGAGGAAACTACTTCAGCCAGCTTCCGTTGCCTTTCGGATCGACCAATCCTCAAGCGGTTGATCGAAACACAAAACCAACTGAAATCATCGTCGGTGGTAATGTGTATCAATATGTTGAGACAGCTGTCGCAGCGAATCGACAAACCTTTGGAATCCAAGGTATTGCTCCTGGAGCGACGAACGTCCCCAACACTCAGGCCGACTTTAACTTTGTTGCAGCCAATACCGACCAGCTTTTCGTGAACCCACAAGCCGGAAGGTATTTGCCAGCCGCTGGTTCGAGAATCATCGACAGTTCGATTGATTCACTCGTGGAGCGCTCACGCTTTGCTGCAGTCAAGGCGGGTGCAGGGCTTGCTCCTTCACCAGTTCTCGCTCCGAACCGTGACGCACTCGGGCAACTACGCGTTGACGATCCGAATGTATCACCACCTCAAGGTTTGGGCGGCAACGTCTTCAAGGACCGAGGTGCGTTAGATCGCGCTGATACCGTTGGACCAACGGCGAGATTGTTGAATCCAATCGATAATGACTCCAACTCACTCGATAAGGATCCAACCGCATCCGTCGTCCAGCTTGAGAGCGGCATCTATCCTGAGTTCCGAATTCAGCTTTCGGATTCGTTCAGCACATCCGATCCGTTCCCTGGCATTGGTATCGATGACGACACCGTAGTCGGTCCCAATCAACCGCCGGTTCGATTGCCTGGTGCCAACGTAACGATTAGCGACAACGGTCGAACACTTCGAGAGGGAATCGATTACACGTTTGCTTACAATGCAACGACAAAAGAAATCATCCTTACACCTCTTGCTGGTGTTTGGCAAAACAATCGCGTGTTTGAGATCACTCTCAATAATCGTGACCGATTTGTTGTTAGCCCAACTTCCGGCGAGCAAGTTGCAGACGGGGATCAATTTACGATCACTGACAGCAACGGTGGCGTCGTCACGTTCGAATACGATAGCGGTTACCGACTTCAATTGCCTCAAGGACTCACTCTAAACATTCCTTCAGTTGGTGCAGGACCTGGTGGCATATCGGATGGCTCGGTGTTCAGCCTACGATTACCAGCTCAAGGCGCGACACCTCCAAGAACGATCTTCTTCGAGATGGACAGCGACGGAGTATTGTCAACAACGAATCCGGTTGCACCATCGCTTGATCGATTGGTTCGTATTCCATTCCTCACGACCGATAATGCGAAAACGTTGTCGGACAAGATCCTTGCAGTACTTGTTGCAGAATCCGCAAGCTTGGGCATCACCGCAAAGCAAGTTGGTACCGATCTTGTGAGCATATTCATTGGTGCTAGCACATCGACTCGACTCACTTCCCTCGGAACCAATTTCTCGCAACCTTCTTCAACCCTTGCGATAGTCGTGCCAAGTGCCGGAGCACAAGTGGGTGGAGTCGTCGACGGAGATTTGTTGGTGCTATTTGATGGTGTATCACAAATCACCTTTGAATTTGATACAAACCTTGCGGTTTCGGCTGGGAATACAGCGATTGACCTGAGCGCGGCTTTCTCACCGAATGACGTCGCAATTGCGATTCGGAACGCGATCGCCGCATCGGGGCTAGCCCTTGGCACGACGATCGATTTGGTGAACGATCCAGGAGTAGTCTTCCTAGGACTTCCATCAACCGGTAGCGTCGCCTTCCCACCATCGTTGGCTGTTGGGCCTATTCCATCACGACCTTCAGCACTATCCGCTTCGGGTATTGCGAGGAACCTAACGCCTCTCGACACAGTAACAATCACCAATGGCAATGTAACTAAGCAGTTTGTCTTTGTTCAAACGTTGACCATTCCTGCTGATCCATTACAACCAGATCGAATTGAGATCTTGCTAGCACCTGGTGCGACGCAAGATGAAATTGGTAATTTGCTTGCCAATGCGATCAGAACAGCTCCCGGACTCAACCTGCAACCAGTCCATCTCGGCAGTGGTAACATTGCTGTAGGTGGAACAACAGCAACAGTGATCACCCGAACCGGTACTAACATTGGAGTGTTCGGTTTGCCTGGTGTAACTCCAGCGACGACGCTTACAGTCAATGGTTCGTTGCGAATTAGTGTTCCGCCAGCAGGTGGACAGGGCATCGCTGATAACTCAACCTTCTCGATTACCAATAATTTGGTAACACGAGTGTTCGAGTTTGATCGCAACTTGAGCGGGCCATCGGCTGCCGGTAATGTTGTGATTAACTACACCGTCGCTGACTCCAGTGCAGCGATCGCTGCGTTGATCTCGGCAGCGATCAACTCATCGGGGCTTGGCCTGAGTACACGAGTCATCCCAATCGGAAGTCGCGTTGAGTTGGGCGTATTGCCTGACGGAGCTGTACAAGTATTGTCGAGCGGTCTATTGACTGATCGAGGTGGACCGATCGACGGCGAGTTCTTCACTGTCAGCAACGGAACTCAAACGATCACCTTCGAGTTTGATAACATTTCGTTGAATAACGGAACCACTGCTGGTCGAATCCCAGTCACCTACAGTGACGCTTCCAGTCAAGCACAAGTCGCGACTTCGATTGTCAATGCACTGAATTCGTCTAACTTCGGAACGACAGCATCCTCACTAGATTCTAACGGTGTCCTAACCAATGTGGTTAAGACCAACGACACGCCAAGGTTCGTTTACAATTTCATAGCGGCTCCAAGCCTCGCACGAGCGGGCGTTTCGGGAGGTGCTCAACCAGTTCGATTTATTCGAGATCCAAGCTTCGATGAAACCAGCATGCGAGCTGCGATCGTTAATGCGATCAACAGTGCTGCAAATACGACTCTAACGGCCAACGTTAGATCAGGTGGAACGCTGTTTGTATCTAATGCAACCGCGGTGAGCACTGACATCAGCAGCTATTTCCTCCGCGGGATCCAAGACTTGGCTGATAACAATCTTCAGCCTACGCGACAAAATGATGAGACACAGTTCACCATTTTGATGCCGGGTACTATGTTGGACTTTGCGAATGCACCAGATCCATTCACAAATGCTCCTGGTCGATATCCAACTGTCTTCAGTAGCGACGGAGCTCGACACGTTGTTATCGGTAACGGCGAAGTCCAACAAGTTGGTTGGGATGCAGGAAATCTGCTTACGGGAACGTTTACGTTGACTCATGGCGGACAGTCGACTACTGCACTCCCGGCGAATGCTTCGGCACTAGCAGTCCAAACTGCCCTCGAAAACCTGTCGACAATTGGTGTTGGAAATGTGAAAGTCCAATTGCTTCCGCAACTGAGCGGCAGTGCAAACGTTCGCTACCAACTAACATTTGTTGGTACACGAACAGCACTTGACGTCCCACAGACGACAATCACAACGACCGGACCAATCGATTTGATTCCTGTCAGCCAAGAAATTATTCGTGGCGTGAGCGGTGTTCGATTGGGAACGCTTATTACAAGCGAGTTCGATGCGACAATCACATCGGCTGGTAACGGAGATCTTGGCGATGATGGAGTCACATTTGCTTCTCCAGCGATACCAATCTCAGGTGCAAGTCCAATCTTTAATCGCAATATCACGACGAACGTAACTGTCACAGCCTCAGGCCCGGGCTTCCTGAGCGCGTGGTTCGACTTCAACGGCGATGGTGATTGGGACGATCCAAATGAACAAATTGACTTTAACAACTCGCTAGCACAGCTTGGTCTAGGAGCGCCGACTCAGAACTTCCTCGAGTTTACGTCGGATAAGCTCACGCAAACCATTGCGATCACTGTGCCGCCAACGGCGCCGGTCCCAACCAGCCCAGTAAACGCTTTTGCTAGGTTCCGATTTGGCAGTGCTCCAGTCCTATTGCCAACGGGACTCGCAGGTGACGGTGAAGTTGAAGACTACTCGATCACGGTTGTCGGTGGAAATCCACCTTCCGCACTGAATACCAACTACATTATCGCTGAAGATAATGTATTGAATGTTGGTGCGTCGGATGGCCTGCTGACTCGAGTTACCGATCCAGATGACGTGCTACCGAACCCAAGTCGAGTTGGATTTACGGTTCGTCAGGTAACAGGCCCAAGTAACGCCGCTGCGTTTGTGCTGAATCCAGATGGATCATTCACTTACACACCTCAAGCAGATTACTTCGGGGACGACTCATTCACCTATCAAGTCTTTGATGGCGTCTTAGGTAGCTTGAGCTTCGGTACAGTAACATTGACGGTTGCTGCGGTAAACGATCCACCGGTAGTACCAGATAAGACGACCACCATATTTAAGAATCAGCCGTTGAAGATTTCGGCTAGCGACTTGAATGCAGGAAATACTCCTGGTCCAGCGAATGAGTCAACTCAAACGATGACCCTCGGGGTGAACTCGCCTTCGGTCAACGGTGGGACGATTACGTTTGACCCAACGACCAATACCTACGAATACATACCGCCGGTAAATTTCGTGGGAGTTGATTCCTTCACCTATCAAGTGACAGATAACGGCAATCCATCACGAGCAACGGTCGGTCGGTACTTCATCAATGTATCTGATCGAAACACACCTCCGGTTGCTCGTCCAGATGTATGGGCTCCGAATCCATCAGAAGACACAACCGTTTCTCTACCGTTTGGTTTCTTCACTAGCAACGACGCCGCCTCAGACGGACTTGATCCGAACGAAGCGGGACAAACGGTAGCGTTGACCGGACTTGGTTCAACCACGACCAATGCGACTACCATTACCAGTGCTGCCGGTGGAACGGTCACAATCCAAAACGGCAATGTCGTTTACACGCCATTGCTTAACTTTAACGGGATCGATACGTTTACCTACACCATTACTGATACAGGAACACCACCTGCAACAGCCGTCGGAACAGTTACCATAACGGTCACTGCCGCAAACGATAATCCACAGCCAGTGTTGCCGGTTAACCCGATTCAAGTTGCAGAAGACTCGACCGTTCCTCAGGTCAATCTAAGCAATCTATTCACTGACCCAGATTTGCAATACGGTGATGTTTTATCGTACTTTGTTGTAAGCAACAGCAATCCGACGATGGTTACCCCGTCAATCTCTGCAAACAATCAGTTGCTGCTACCGCTTGTCGCAGACCAAAATGGAACAGCGACTATCGTGATTCGAGCAACCGACCAAGGTGGCCTTAGTGTAACAAATACACTAACGCTAATCGTCACGCCGGTGGCTGATCCAGCTAAGTCAACCTCGCCGATTCCCGGACAAAACGTCAATGAAGATGCCGCTCCTATCGACATCACTTTGGCCCCGACCCACTTTATCAATCCTGATAACATAGCTTCACCGGCGACGGGACTTACCTACAGCGCAAGTTCCTCCAATCCAAACCTTGTGCAGACAAGTGTGGTGAATGGTGTCTTGCGATTGACCCTACAACCTAATGCCTTTGGTACGGCGACCATTACGGTGTCGGCCAACAATGGCAACGGGCCTGTTACGCAAACGTTTGCAGTGAACGTAGCCGCTGTCAATGATGCTCCAACGACAGTAGCGGATACATACAGCGTTCCAGCAAACTTTGTCTTGCGAGCAACCGATGCGACTGGTTCGGTAACCGTTAATGCTGGCGACAACGGTGTTCTCGCTAACGATTCGGACGTCGAAGGCAACACCTTTACAGCAAGCGTAGTTCGTCAACCGACTCGCGGTGTGTTGACCTTCAATCCGAATGGAACGTTCACCTATGCTCCTAATTTCGGTGCAGTGGTTGGACAGTCTGACAGCTTTACCTACATTGCTAGGGATTCGCTGAATGCGGCGAGCACAGAGACAACAGTGACTTTGAACTTCACTGCTCCGATTCGATCACCGCATCAGAATCCTGATACTCGATGGCAGTTTGCTGTCGGTACTGGAATCTCATCGCCAGACGTGAATGCTGACGGCTTTGTTTCTCCGATTGATGCCTTGCTGATTATTAACTATCTAAATGATCGCAATGCGGAACAAAGGGTGCCGTTTGTAACCTACAATCCACCACCGTTCCGTGACGTCAACGGCGACATGTTGATTACCCCTACCGACATCATTCAGGTTATCAACTTCCTCAATGCGAGAACGCAAGGACGTAATGCCGAGGGTGAAGGGTTGGTAGATTCGTCCTCCGGATCGATCCTAGCTGCCGCTCCAGTTGTTTCTGGCGTGACAACTTGGTCGACTTCGACGGCGACAATTGGCAACAGCATGATACCAATGACGAACGTTTCGGCAGTCGCTCCAACAAGCGGCAATGGAGTTCAAGCGAACGCCAGCACGTCAGCGGTTGATCTCGCGATGTCGGATATCTTGAATGACGATTCAGAAGAATCGACCGATGCCTATGACTTTTTAGCAAACTCACTTTCAAACGATGAATCTGTATTCGACGAAGCGATTTCCGATCTATTCAATACAACAACGCCCTGAAATGAAGGAAAGGATTGATACTTCTCAGATGGGAATTTAATGTTCGAACGTAGTTTTCAAAACTAATACTCGTCGATGCTGAGAAAGCCGACGAGTATTGGCATTTTGAGAAATACATATGAATTAGTCGACGAATAGGAATCCTAAAAACAACTTTGTCTGATGTTCTTCAGACCTTAATTCGCTTCGGTTCTACGCGAATCTTGGCAAAAATGACCAGTAGAAACACAACTTCCTTCCAACTACAATCTCAGGCGTATTGAAGTTCATCAATAGTTCGCCTGTTCCTGGCTAAGGGCCTTCTCGCTATGGTACGCAATTCTCTCAGTTCTTTCGGCAACGTGTTAAGCAAGAGTAAGAGGCAGCTTCGACAAGCATTTCGCCAGATGCTCGTCGAAGGTCTTGAGCGACGGGAACTTATGGCGGGCGATACCGGCCCGCGATTGCTATCGTTGGTGACAGATAGCGGAGTCACGCTTGATCCGAATGCGAGTGGCACTTCTGCAAACGCACTCAACCAATCTCCATCGGAACTGATCTTCCGTTTTGATGGAAGTGAATCTATCGATTTCAATTCGCTATCAGGTATCACCATCCAACGTGAAGGAAACATTGATAGAAGCTTTGCTACTGGTCCGTTTATCCAAGTAGCGCCTACATCTTTTAGCTTTGGAGAAACAGAGCAGATCGTTATTGCGAGATTCGCCAATCCACTTCCTAACGATTTGTATCGCATCCAAGTTCTCGGTGCAGGTAATGTTTCACCTGTCAAGAACACCCTCGGTTTTCCGCTTATCCCAACTTCAGGAACTCAAACAACCTTCTTGATGAATGTTGGTATCGGGATTGCGAATTCGGTGGTTACCGATCTACCCGCAACACCAACTAACGTAACTCGCGCAAACGGCGTTTTCGCACAAGGGACTTCTCCCGACTACGTACAACAATGGATAGATAGGCTGTCAGGTCGCAGTAGCTCAACATCGACATCAGCGCAACCTAGATCAGCTTTGAGCAGCCCGATCAACGTGCCGGGTGAACGCTGGACAACCCCGACCGGTGGAAGCAGCCCTAACGAGGGAGATCCGGCGACAGTTAGCTGGAGTATTGTCCCCGATGGAACGCCATATGATCCAGGTACCGTAGGGACCGGAGATAGCAACCTGATCGCCTTTCTGGATGGTATCTACGGAGGTGGCACTGGACCTCTCGCAAATCGACCTTGGTTTGGAATTATTAAGAGTGCATACGATCGATGGTCCGAGGTTAGTGGAATAACGTTTGTCTACGAACCTCAGGACGACGGTGGGCCGGTCAACAATGCTAGCCGAGGCGTAAGTGGTGTTAGAGGTGACGTCCGCATTGGCGGCCGTAACATCGACGGCAACTCAAACATTCTTGCAGTTAACTTCTTTCCGAACGCTGGCGGTGCAAGCGGGTTCGATGGCGATATGATCATCGACACGGCAGATAACTTTTATAACAACACAACCAATAACAGCCTTGGCTTGTTCAATGTGCTGATGCACGAAGCGGGGCATGGCATCGGTTTAGGGCACGTTATTCCTTCCAATCAGACAAAACTGATGGAGCCCTTCGTTTCGAGCGCCTACCGAGGCCCGCAACATGACGACATTCTTGCAGCGCAGACTCTCTACGGTGACGATCTAGAAGTCTTGGGGGACCCACCACATGACCTCGGCGTAATTGCAAACGGACGAACAACGCTGAATACCATTGTTTCCATTGATCGCAATGGAGACATTGATAACTATAACTTCTCAACATTGTCTTCAGGGCGACTTACGATTCGCGTGACACCGGTTGGGCAGCAATACGTCGTTGGGCCTCAGTTCGGGGTGACGGGCCCAGTGGACACACTGCGCAACAAAGACCTGACATTTGATCTTCTCACAAGCACGGGAACACTTCTCGCAAGTGTAAACGCGAATGGGCTCGGACAGATGGAAGAGCTGCTGCGATTCGACATTGCTGGAAGTGGAAGTTATCGAATCAGGGTATCTGCTGCTGGAGTTGAAACTCAGCTTTACACATTAGAACTTGTCGCCTCACGTTTCATTAACAACGGAGTCGGTGTACAAGCTCCGAGGTTGCTCTCAATTGCCCCGAATTCAGGGCAACTTCTAGATCCGAATGCAAAGAACGTTTCGTCCGCGAACGTGCTAAACGAATCGCCACGAGAACTTGTTTTCCGTTTCAGCGGTTCACAGCAGTTAGATCCTGCTTCTTTGAGAGGAATTCGAATAACCCGCTCAGGAGGAGACAACGACTTTACGAACGGTAATGAAATTGTTCTTACTCCGTCCTTCTTGGGATTCGGTGAAAGCAACAGCATCGTTGTCGCGAGATTTGGCGAGTCCCTGCCCGATGATCGTTACAGAATCGAGATTCTCGCTGTAGATGCACATGGACTTCCTGCTGTTCAAAGCATCGACGATCAAGTCTTGATTCCAAGATTCGCTGGTACAGACCGCGACACCTATTTTCTCAATCTCGAGCTCGGTGCAAAAATCGTCGCGATTGTACCGCAGCCAGTAAGTCGACTCCCAAATGGAACCCTTGCGCAAGCTCGCGACCAAATTGAAGTCTTTTTCAACGACGACGACCTAACAAAATCAGTTGCCGAGCAGCCTAGTTTTTATCAATTGATTTTGACAAATGACTCAGTAACGCCTAACGACGACACCGTCTTTACGCCAACTTCGGTAGCATACGATCCCGCAGCAGACAAAGCGGTGCTTACTTTTTCGAACAACCTAGATGTTCTTGCCGGTGGGAGTGGCACCTTCCGACTTCGAATCGGATCCAATCGGACTGTCGCAACGCAGCTGCTGCCACAAGTGCCAATCGTCTTGACGCCTGCCGTAGATGAGGGAGACACACTTGCCTCCGCGTCAAACGTTCTTGGAACTCTGAGCGGCCCTTCGTCACACTTGATCAATTCCACCGCTACGGTGTCATTAACGAATCTGTTAAACCTCCAATTCCCAGGAAGTAACTTCGAACCAGGACATCGTGACATCCAGGACGAGACTCACCTTGAAGCCGGCCCGGATGCCAGCCCGAACATAACGAAGATCTTGTACAACTTTTCCGATGGAAGAGCCTATGGACTAGGATCCAATGGACAACCTCTTTTCTCCTCAATTACGCCTGACCAAAAGCAACGAGTTCGGGAGATATTCGAATTCTATTCAGCACAGGCTGGAATAGATGTCTTGGAAACGGCTGCTGAAGGATTGACTATCGTTGTCGGCGATATGTTCCCGCTCAATAATCCTCCGCCACCGGTTACACCAGCTGGGATTGCCGGTGGAAGTTTAGCAATCATGAACGGGGCTCTGTCGTGGAACAATGGCCTTGGTGAGAGCTTCTTCGATGTCGCGCTTCACGAAATCGGTCACCTTCTTGGATTGGTACATACATATGAATTGC
>JAIYDQ010000423.1 GCA_027487375.1 Planctomycetaceae bacterium | reverse complement strand
TAGTCAGATTTCAGTAGGATAGGCTTCCAGCCTGTCGATAGCGAAAACGACAGGCTGGAAGCCTATCCTACAACTGGTCATCATGCTCAATCGGTAGCTACATCAACCTAAGAATCGTTCTAGTTTTGCTTCAAATCATCGGGCAATTCTTCGAGCCGTTTTAGTTCGATAATCTCACTGCTAAACCATGGTTTGCCAGAATCCTTCTTATATCCGATACATTTCGAAGGATATGTGGTTCCGTCATGTTCACGCCAATCACTGAATCGGTTGATATCTTTCCGCCAATCGATTCGGACTAGCTGCAAGTTCTTTTTGTCGAAGTAAATATCCATGGAAGGCTTAATAGTTTCACTAATGCGCAAACCGACCAAAATATCATCCCCATCTTTCATCTCCGGTATTGGCACTATTTTCGATTTCGAATCAAGTAGCGCCTGAAGCGTCCAAGCCCAGACTAAGTCAGCAGCAGGCTCGTTGACCTTCTTCTCCCACTTACCCTTGCCACTGCGATACCACCAGTGGTCATGTCCATCGAAGATGGATTCGCCATGCTTACCCGGCTTTGCCAAGTCAGCACTGACATTCAATTCTTCCTGAATAGTAAATCGTGAAAGCAGTTTTGCCTTTCCACCTGCGGCTTTAACAATGTTATCAATCAAGCTTTTCGCGTTCGGAACCTCGACAGACACAGGTGAGAAAGTATTTAGTTCAGGCAGCGTTGTTTGAACGCCATCGGCCGGAACATCTAACTTTGCGGACCAAACAATTCCGTTCAGAATGAATCGCCTCAAATCGTCATCGGCCCAATTCTTGTAGAAGTGTGGCATGACAATAGCGAAACCGCGTCCATTATCTTCACGTTCGACACACCATGCGACAGTCTCCTGCTTAGGCGACTTCGGAGGCAGCATAGATGTTGCTAGAGCCGTAACATTCTTGGCCATTTGATTGCCTTCTCCACCAAAGTAGTTGTTGATGTAAGGCTCGTCGTTCACGGTGAATTCCTTCCAGCCACGCAGAATTGGATGATCGGTCATAGCCGGAGTGATCGTTGCAGCGGCGTAAACCTCCGCGACACCTTGATGATGTGGGCAAGTCTTGTTTGCAAAATATCCTCCAAGCCAACCTAGCAACGGATGCGCACCTGACTCCGTAACATCTTTCCCCCACAACCCTGTCGCATAATGCACGCAAACGATACCGCAACCACGAGCCATCATCGTGTCGATCTGAGCCAATATAGTCGCGGTCTCTGGTAGACGCTGTGGCGGAAACGTGTCTCCGATGAAGACGATCGTACTAACCGAATCCAGTTTTGATGCATCTTGTGGCCATTCCGAGATGACCTCAGCAGTAACCTCTGAAACGTTAATCATGTTCTGCAAACAGTACTGCAACAATCGCCCGCCTGCCGCGACTTCATGCGTTCCTGGTGGATGGGTACTTGGCCCAACAAAAATCAAAACCCGCTTGGGCTCCGCAGGATACGCAATCGTAGAAAGCAAAAAGCCGAATAAACACCCAAGCAACCAATTTCTAGATATCATTCGAAAACTCTCGCAATACTCACTCACGAAAAACGTAAATCCCAAGACCTAGCGCCAGCTTAAAAACGACGCTAGAGCAATTCTAAAGTAGCTGTAGCTAGTCAGATTGTAGTAGGATAGGATTCCAGTCTGTCGATAGCGAAACCGACAGACTGGAAGCCTATCCCACAACTGGTCATCATGCTCAATCGGTAGCTACATTAACCTAAGAATCGATCTATTAGCAACGATCGATCACTTTCTATACTGGGGCATCAGGTGGATTCAGAGTAGCACAACTGACGCCGTCAAGCAAAGCCTCGCACCTCTTTATTGTGGTGTGCAGCAAATGCCAGCCCACTGCGTCCCTAAGCCTCACGTTTCAATGGCGAACAAGAAACGTTTCGAAAGGTAAGCGTCCGACGACACCTTTTGAATGGTCACCCGCCGCTATCGGCAGCTCTAGTGCGTAGAGGTCGATTCCAAAAACTAATTGGCTTCGTTTCCAAACGCGTATTTACGCTCGCCAAAAGAGCACATCCACGTTATCGCGAACGGGGATAACATCATGCCGATCTATAGAATTTAGCGGATTTCGCGAAACTTCTTATGGCGTTGGAAACACTTTCGAATCCAGGGCCTGCAGATGTCTTACGATCTCTGATAGATGTACTAGTTGGACAGCACCGGGTTGAGCACACGAACCGATCGCAATCGTGTTGGAGTACAACCGTTAGGCGTCGAGCTCCTTGAATTTGCCAAAAGCGTCTAAAGCCTGAACTTCAGCACAAACCTGGCGATGGCCAACTAAGCTATGCTTTCATACTCTTTTGGACGTAGTGTCGTCTCCACCTCGAGACCCAATGATCTCGCGTCTCGGATAGGCGCTACTACGTGTTTAGAAACGGAGCGTAAGGCAGGCGGATCGAGAACACTTTACAGTTCCGTGTTCTCACGCGGGATGATTACCTCGTTACCTATCACTTCTTCTTCGATAATCGTCTCATTTACGTTACCAAGGAATCGTTCGGCAGTAATCTTACCTGGGTCAATCCAGATGCCATCCGAATCGACCTGTATGGTTCCTAGGTCTTGATCAAGGTTCCGGCGTTGGCTTTCGTAGAATACCCACACATTCAAGAACGTGTTTTGTGCTTGAAGCAAGTCACTCAATGCCGAAACCGAGTCCCGAGCGGCAGTTGGACCAGAGCCTTGCGAAAGGGCTTCACGAACTTGACGAAGATCTTCATTCAGGATGATTTGCTGTGCAGCAACCCGTACCGCGTAACGTTGCAGTTCGAAGTTAAATTGGTTGAAGCGAATATTGCGTAGCACGGCTCGTAAGTTTTGCCAGACTGTATCTTCGAAGGCGTAGAAGTTCCGTCTCGATTGTTGAAACTCGATTAAGGATTGACGATAGTTATTGCGTTCAGTAAGTCGTGTCAAAGGAGAGTCCCATTGCAAACCTGCGCGGAGTCGTCCAGTTTTTCCTTGAAGTGACAATGGCCCACTGGCACCGTTTTGGATGTCCCCACTAAGTGCAAGGTCCAGATAGCTTTCCAATGCATCTGCAACGACTTCGATAGATCGCCAAGCGTCAACCAGGGAGCTTCTCGCGTTCATCCAATCTAAACGGTTTCGACGAGCGATCTCGACTGCGTCTCGAGGCGATATATCTACCTCAGGGAGTAAGACGCTCTCGGTTCGTGCCCGCGCTTGAAGAACTTGTAACGCTAACACGTCGTCGGCGAGATCGGCTAAAGCATTTTGCGATTGAAGAATCGCTTTGTCGCGTACTTCTCCGAATCGATCTCGATCCGCCTGCAAAACACTGTCTTGCTTTGGTTCAAGTACCGGTGCTGGTAAGGGATCAGCAGCGGCAACACCAGATGCGTTAGGGGCGATTGGCTCCGGACGTTCTCTGAGGATTTGAATGTCCGACTTCAGCTTCTCGATTTTTGCTTCGTATCCGTCTATTCTTTGCCGAAGTTTATCCAATTCGAGCTTAAGATCGGATGGAAGCTGTTCTAATGCGGCAGTTGAAAAGAATTCATCATCGATTCCGTTTGTTGGAAGCAACGTGCAAATCAAGTCGCGTTCGTTATCATGAATCTCGCGGAGTTTATCAAGCTGTTCTTTGCGTTGCGGGATCGATGTTTCAAGTCGTTGTAAATCATTAAGAATTTCTGGAATATCACGACTGACGATTTCGCTACGGATACTTGCGATTTGGTTTGCAAAGAGTTCGATCTGTCCTAGTAACTCATCGACGGCTTCCGACGATTGAATGGTTCGGAAGGACTCGCCAGACACAGCATCCTGCCGACTGACGCTTCGATCTAGAATTGCCGAATTGACTTCACCTAGTCGGTCCCGAAGATTCGCGACTGCATTACGACGAATTCGCATTTCCGAGCTGATCAGATTGAACTGGTCTAAAATTGGATCGCGAATCTCAACGCACAGGTATGGAGGAAGTCCGATCAGAATCTTGAATTGATCTAATGCAGCTTCGTATCCGTTACGACTACTAAACAGCTGTGCTTGTGCAGAAAGCAATGCTTGTCGAGCCTGAGCAACTTGTAGCTGCTGGCTGGGAATCGTGTCTTGCGTAGGTGGAACCTTAGTGAGTTGTTCTCGAAGAGTGTCTTCGAATCGCAGAAGGTTGTCTTGCAATCGAGCGATGTTCTCCTCCGAGTTTCGAATCTGAAGCTGTGTTTGAAGTAGCCCGAGAATACCTCCAACCGCAGGAACACCACCGCCTCCACCAAATCCAACGGCTCTTGGGGCTTGCTGAACTGCACCAACGGTACCGAACCCGCCACCTAATCCAGTGAATCCTTGAAGTCCCGCACCACCAAAAAGTCCACCTCGACGAGTAGGACCAGGCTCTGCAGCGCGACCAGCGGTGACGTTGACATAGAATCCAGTTTTATATCTTTCGAAAGATCGCACGTTCGCGAGGAGCGTTCGCTCCGCTAACGTTAGTCGTTCTAAGACGATATCTCGTCCACCACCTCGAAGAAGCGGTTGAATCAATGTCATATCTAGCAATGTGTTGGAAGTTTGCGTATCGGGACCACTAAGCTGCCAGGTCATTGAATTAGCAAAACCAACTAATAGATTCGTACCGTTTGCGAACGTTCGATTGTATTGAAATGGACGTTGAGTCCTTCCGAAGGGGCCGGTCGTGAGATTCGACTGGCTTTGTCCACCACCACCACGGCGATCAGGTCCATCTGCCGTATATCCAAGGTTCCAACCTGCATAGAACTGGTTGTCAAGTAAGAATCGTTCACTACTCACGTCAATCGCGGACAAGTAGATTGTCTCGACTTCCGCCTGATATTGAATCGAGTGTAGCGTGGCCAGCCGCACAGCCAGATCGCTATCAAGCACAAGGACTCCGCGTTCATCAAGTGGAAGCATCGTCCACCAATCTGGACTTTCGGTGGTATTAGTCCAACCGTTCACATCCCAAAGCGGATAATGCTTCTTACCATCGACTCGTTGCATATAACGATGCGCGACGCCATCATCCTCTGGCATTGGTGGGCGATCAGGATTGAACGGGTCGAACATTCGAGAAGCGCGATCGACTTGTACTCCTCGGAATGGCGGAAGGCTGGCCACACTGACTTTATCGTCAATTAAAACCTTTGTCTCCGCGTCGGCTGTTCGACGGTAATACGAACGCGAGCAACCGCTCGACGCGATCGTCAGCATTAAAGCGATAACACCTAAAAACAAAAGCAGTGCGGTCTCTGGGGTGCTAAAGCGGACCCAGTTTTGTCGCTGTTTCAGTGTAGTCATCAGGCTTCCTTGCGACTCTCGTGGTAGGCACCCTGCCGGCGGGGTGATTGAATTGGCATTTCTACTGAGCCCTAGCCTCAAGCCTCAGGCGCTACTGGCAAGTTGTGGCCAAACCGAAACCCGTGGGTAGCCGCTATCAGCTCAGGTTTCATTAGCCCACCCTGCCCGCGTGCTGTTTGACGGTAGCCGTACCGCAGATCGATCAATGACTTTATTGCTGATTAGTCATTACTCAACGGCTATACGGACTATTCCTTTGATTCGGAATAATCCGTCCGCAACATTGCGGTATAGTCAGCTGGCCGTCGCAAATAGCCTAAGTTAACAGAAGGCTACTTGGTCGCGATTGCCGACTGAAGAGGTCGAAGGATATTCTCTACGACATAGCTGTCTAAAAGCTCGTAGCCGAGATTCGCCAAGCGATCAAGTTCTACTACGAAGTCGTCGTTGGGCCCGAGAGAGTCGAACCTTCGAACGCTCAAATAAACGCTCAATTGCTCCTCACCATACTCACCCGTTCGAACATGGAAACCCGTCGTCCGTGTTTCAAAGTTGATGCGAACTTGAGTCAAACATTCTTCATCAACGGTAAACTGAATCGACGGCTCGTATCCAATGATCGGCGAATTCGCTCGACTACACAGTCCATCCAATGCGGAAGGAATGCCTATTGTGTCGGCGATCAACTGATTATGATTGCCGCGATAGGTGTAGTCGAAGCCAAACATCACAGTGAGCGATTCGCAATCGATCTTGCTAACCGTGAGTGCGTAGGGAGCCAATCGCAATACTTCGCGATGTTGCTCCATGGCTTCATCCAACGATGGTGGATTGACGGTTCCAGAGCAAAGCCGCTTCGGTTCAATCGCTACCCATCGATATCCGCCTGAATCTTTATCTTCTTCCAGAACGAGTTCATTTCGCTCGCGTGTATAGAAGTTCTTCATTGCGGGATAGCGACGCTGCATCTGCTCAAAATAGTGCAGAACGGTTTCGCGCTGTTGTGGTAGTTCGAGTTCCGTCTGCAGATGCATATTCAGATAAAAATCATCACACAGAGATGCATATCGGTTCATAGATGTTCCTTTGCAACAGACCCAAGTTCAAAACCAAGGCACTTCAAGCGACGTTGGTTCACTGGGTCTTCACCACTCAAAGAGTAGAATTAAATCCAAGGCCGCAATGCTATATCCATTCGATGCAGCATTGCGAATAACAGAGTTCTTCAAAGACACACTTGAATTACGCTACTTAGCCGACCAAAAGTCAATCACTTGGACCTTTTCGAGATGTGGCTTAAGAATCGACACAAAGGCTTGGTGGTCTGGATGCTTGATGTAGACAGCGCGATCATCTTCGGACTTGAATGTAATCAAGAAGCAGTGCGTAAAGCCATCTGCCAATCCTTCGGGGCTATTGTTTGTCCCATACTCAAAGTCGGCTACTTCAGAGATTTTCTCCGGTAGTGCTCGGAATGCGTCTACTACTTTTTGGACGTCAGCCGCCGAAGAATCGGCTTTGAATTGGAATTGCACGACGTGACGTAGCGTTTTAGAAGATTCGGATGTGGCCATGACAGATCGAAGTTGCGAAGAGCTTGCGAGAACCATTCCGCCTATGATCGCCAAGCCCAAAAAGATTTTCTTGGCCATAGGACAACATATTGCGTTTGGTTGATTCATCATTTCGCTCTCAAGTAGGTGGTGACTTTGGGTTTTTGGGTGGCCAACTAGCAGATTTGGGTAGCCACCCTTCACAACCAACCATTATACGCAGAGAGCAACGCCTAGGCTATGACGACTCTTTAAGACGATTAAACATAACCAGGCACATATCGTCTTCCTGAGCACAACCCACAATGTGCTCCGTGACCGATTTGATCAACGCATTACCATTTTCCGAGAGAGAATTCGATGTTTCCCCGACCATGGATTTGACGCGAGCGATCGAAAACTGCTCTCCCAATTTATTCGGAGCCTCAAAAACTCCATCGGTGTACATCGCAAGCAGTTCTCCAGGGTGAATCTGCATTTTGAATTCTTCGTAATCGATCCCCGTCATAATGCCCAACGGTGGGCCGCTATTATCAAAGCCTGGCTCCGAAATGATGCCGTTTTGGTCCCGGTATACCGGTGGCATGTGCCCAGCGTTCACAATCGAAATGTTTCCTGACGGCGGATGAAGAATAATGACACACATCGTTACGAATCGTTCGACGCCCAGTGCCGTAACTCGTTCATTGAGGAGCGTCAGAGCCTTCGCAGGCTCATCTTCCGATGCGAATGCAAATCGCGTTTCAGCAGATAGCTTGGCCATAAACATCGCTGCAGCAACACCGTGCCCGACCACATCAGCAACCACAATTGCCATTCGATCATGTTCTAATGGAATGTAATCGAAGTAATCGCCACCGATTTCACTCGCGGGATTGTAGTACTGATAAAAATCATATTCTGGAAGATCGGGCGTTTCGCGTGGAAGAAAGGCTTGCTGAACTTGCTTAGCCAATTCCAAGTCCTGCTCGACTAACCGCTGCAAAACCATTTGCTCATGCAATTGAGCGTTTTCAATCGCGATACCCGCTTGGTTTGCAACGGCCGAAAGGACCTCAAGGTCTTTCGCTTCGAATCGACCTTTGTGTTGCACCGTATCGATTTGAATAGCACCCAGCGGTTCACCTTCGGAATCGAGAAGCGGTGCGACAATCATCGAGCGTATGCGAAAGTCAGCCACACTCTGGCTCATCTGAAACCTTTCGTCGCTCCCTGCATCCAAAGAGATGATTGCTTCCTTGTCTTGCATCACCTGCTTCATGATTGTTCTAGAAATCCGAAACTGCTCCTCCTGCTCCGGTCGTCGGGTCTTCACCCAACGCGGTTGCAACGTTCCAGCTTCGTCCTTTAACACGATAAAGCCGCGATCCGCTTGCACGAAGATGCGGAACAAACTGTCCAGCACCTTCGGTAGAACATCATCGATCGATACCGCCTTGCCAAGCGCGCTCATGATTTCAAGCATGGCAGCCAACTTGACCTCTGGCGACGCGGAAACTTGCGCACCAAAAGTACTTCCGCGTACTTCCATTTTTGCCATTACCGAATGACTTGTTGGCTCATCGCCATCGTCAACGATAAACATTCCCAACTTCGAACCATGAGTAGCGTTCAGGCTTGACCCGTCATCAAACTCAGACACAGGAAGATCTGCGTGAAACGAGAGCTCTAAGTCGCAGACACGAATCACATCGCCATCTTCCAACGGAGCAGGCTGTTCGATCAAGCGACCATTTACGAAGGTTCCATTGCGACTCTTCATGTCCTCGATGAGGTATGAATTCCCGTTGCGGATCATCTTCGCATGTTGACGCGAGACAGCACCGCTATCAAGCACGATATCGCAATCTGGATGCCGCCCCATCACCATCTCTGCTTGGTCCAGGTCGTAGCGCTTCCCGATCGAGTTTCCGCTGAGTGAGTCCAGATAAGCCATAGAGAATGTATTCTTCTGCCAGAAACGCCGGTGACTCGTTAGTTGCTATCGAGATAAACCGGCTTAGCCAAAATTGCCAAACAAAGTACGCCCGAGGCGTCGCCACACACCATCGTTATCGTAATCCATGAGAATCACTTGAGAAACGGGGCTCGCCTACCCCTACTCACCCTGCCCTGCACTGCACTTCAAATACTTTTCGTCCATGCAGGTTTTCGTTGCAATCCCACCCAATAGTACTACGGAGAAAACCGTGGTTGTAGCCAAGTCACCATGCTACCGGCCGAAAATTTCGATTCGGACCGCACAACCATCCGAATACGCTTTTCTGGCGTTACGGCAACATCGACAACCCAAGGCGCATCCATTTTCGTATCCGCACTAGCCCAGAGCAGTTCTTCGTTAGACCAAATCTCGCATCGGATTTTATCTTGAATCTTGGCATCGTCTGGACGAACAATTCGTGTTCGAAAGCGAGTCGTGCCATCCGGGACGCGAGCGACAATTTCACCATCAATTGGGAAAACAAGATTCTTGGTGGACGGTTCGTCTACAACTGTTCGCCCTTTGGAACGACTTTCAAAATGGGGAGCCATCAAAACCGATCGTCCATGAACCGATACGGACAAAAAAGGATTATCGAACGCTTTGGATTCGATTACAGGAATCGAAGCGAACCATCTTACGATGGCATTTGAAAAATCGATCTCTGCCACTTGGGTAGGATCGCATACACAATCGATACCGCTGCGCAACTTCCACTGAAACAAGGAGCCCTTCTCTATTGATTCTTTGAAGCTTAGCTCGGTCGCTTCCCACTTACTTCCGTCGATCGTTCGAATTCGAATCGTAGGTTTGAAAGTAGATTCCTCCGGTTGAGCCCATACCAGGCCCGCTAGCTTGCTTCGCGGAGCCGGGATTGTTTGACCGTCAAATGAAAAGCTTACAGAACTTTCATCGAGCCCAAGAATCACGCCGGGTATCCGATCGATTTGATCTCCCGGCCTAATGATCAGCATTTCATCGGTCAAAACAGGTGCGCCGGAAGTTGGGCTAACCGCGTCATGCAACGCCTTGTTCAAGTTCCGAAACTGCAAGCTTGTCATTGCCGATGGAGTCATATTGATCGAGACGTTGCTTTCGCTTTCAACCGACCACGAGTTGTCTTTACCGCGTATGCTTCGGCATTGAATAGATGTACCGTCCGATAGTTTTAGAATGTCTCCGGAGTAAACAGCATCGCCTGCTGCCGCCCTCCCCTTCAACTCAACTGCTGCTGTTTCCGCAATTGGAAAATCCATCACGACCGACTTGTTATCAACACGAGTCCTAATGGTGACAATGCTATTCTGTATGCTCTGCAGCTCTCCTTCGACCGTTGTACCCGAAAGCGATCTTACTTTTACGCCAAGCGATGACGACGGATTTGCTTGGGAAAGATCAGCAGCCAACGAATGTGAGCAGCCAGAAAATCTCCAGAAATTGCATTCAGTCCCCCACAAAGCAATCATCAATACGACGCCAAAAGAAACGCATTCATTCCATCGAAGCGGACATCTCATTTTCCAACTCTCCCAAACGGCCCTAAACAACTCTTGCAACTGAATCAACAACGTACCATAGATTCACCCTCTTGTTGATCTTCCACCGTCTTCGATAACTCGAACAAAGGCTCGATCCTTGATCGTGTTTCGAAGGTCGCAGAGCAAATCCTTGCTGATTCTTCTCAAGAGTGATTCTAAAGAAACTTTTACGCCTCGCCGCCGAACTCAGAATTCAGAGACAAACCGCAACAGTGTGCTGCAATCAGTGAAGCAATCCGCGGCTAACTAGGGCTCTTGAAACAATTAGCTTTTCTTTAAGTGAATCCCCGGGGCTTTGCACTCAAAACAATCCATTGACACGACCAAAGGCAAGCGATTGCCAACCTGAAATCCGAGCGAATTTCGGCACTCGCAATTGAGTCAAGGCAAAAAAAAACCCACGCTAACCGGGGCAGGTGATTAGCATGGGAGTAACCTTCTCTCAACCGGGGCAGGTGATCGATGAGAAGGCCCAATCGAGCAAGCTCGACTGGTTTGATGGAACTATACTGGATTCCATCGCTTCGTCAACTTCGACTCATCTAGTTTTGCAAAAAAAGATTTTCTTTAACTATTTTACCTTGGAATCAATTACTCGTAGATCGGATAAAAGTTTCCAAAGGCTTGCTCGCAAAAGACTCCTGGATCGTTAAAACGGCGATTTTGGTCAAGCGATTGCATTCTTTGCATCTGCTCTGCAGATAGTGCAAAGTTTCGCGCATCAAGATTTTCCTTCAGCCGCTCCGGTCGCGTCGTTTTGGGGATGATCGACGTTCCGCGCTGAATACCCCATGCAAGCACCGCTTGAGCTGGAGTACATCCGACTTCTTCAGCAATTCGAAGCACCGTCGGCTCAGTTAGAACCGAATCCGCTTCTTTTGCCATACCGATTGAAACGTACGATGGCGCTCCAAGAGGCGAAAAAGCAGTCATGTGGATAGCTTCCTGCTGACAATATCGAAGAAGCTTGGGTTGAACCAAGTACGGATGCGATTCAACTTGGAGGACAGATGGCCGAATTGTCGCGTACGACAAGATGTCTCGAATCAGCGAAATATTGAAATTGCTGACTCCGATATTCCGAACAAGTCCTAAAGCGACCAATTCTTGCATGGCTTCCCAAGTTTCACGAATGGGAACCGAGTCGACTTCCATCTTCGGGATTGGTGCATCTGGATTGTAAAACCAGCCTGCGGGATACCGACACTGAGGATCAACATACTTCAACGAAATCGGGAAATGGATCAGATAGAGATCGAGGTAATCGACCTTCAAATCTCGCAAAGACCTTTCGCAAGCGCCTCTCACATGTTCCGATCGATGATTGGTGTTCCAAAGTTTACTGGTCACCCAAAGCTCGTCGCGACTGGCGATCTTTTTGTCGATCGCAGCTTTGATACCCTCTCCTGAAAAAGCTTCATTTCCGTAATCGCTTGCAGAGTCAAGATGCCTGTAACCGATCTCGATGGCGGTTTCTACAGCCTGAGCAGCCTGGTCGTTTGCAATCTTCCAAAGTCCAAGCCCAACAGCTGGTGGCTGAGTTAACGTATTCGACAAAATAACGAGGTCCTATGCAAAAGTAGCGTTGAGTTATCATCCATTCGGACTTGTAATATATCCTCCAAGGAAAATCGTTACTACCTTTCCCAACTCGCCTACGCGCCATTCCTTAAGAAACCATTTTATGGGGCTTCATCGATACTTCGTTCACCAGTCTTTGTCGCCGGGAAGAACCTATCTTCCACCCGAGGAAGCTCATCACGCCCTGCGAGTTCGCAGAGAATCCGTCGGAGATCGTTGCGTTTTGTTTGATGGGCTTGGCAATGAAGCACCCGCAGTCATCGTTTCAACGACTAAACGAGACTGCGAAGTTGAGGTTGAAAGTATCAGATTCGCACCACGCGACCTCCCCGGTCGCTTTACGCTCGGGGTCTCTCTTCCTAAGGGGGACCGATTGCGAGCCGTAGTCGAAAAGGCAGTCGAGCTTGGCGTTCATGAATTGGTACCACTGCTCACAGAGCGTTCGGTTAAAATCCCGACCGACAACTCAATTGAAAAACTCCAGCGATTCGTTATCGAAGCTTGTAAGCAATGTGAGCGAAATCGATTGATGGAAATCAAAACACCAATTGATTTCGAAGCCTGGTTAGCTCGCGTTGCCCAAGACAAAGTATCGACGAACCCAGGGTTTCAAATCATCGCCCATCCTGACCTTGCCGACCATAGAATAAGTATGAAACAACTCTTGTTGTCCAACTCATCCCTCCAACCCCAGCATGGCTTCGCGGCGATCGGACCTGAGGGAGGTTTCACCGATGAGGAGGTGTTAAAGGCGGTAAGCTATAACTGGAAGGTGATTGACTTGGGGAGTCGAATCCTTCGTGTTGAAACTGCGGTCGCATCTCTTTCCACGCTCGCTGCAGTGTTATTCGATGACAAGCAATCAACTTCCGGTCAGACAATCATCGCGGGAAACTTGCAATGAGCGGTAACCAAACGGAACGCGATCATGCAAGTCGCGAGTATACGACCCGCTGGATCGGGCAAGAAGGTTGCAGCCGCTTTGCATATGAATTTGCAGCAGCAATACGAGCGACACAAAAAAACGGCGAACCCAAACCCGTGATTGTAAGATTGGATGGAACACTTGGAGCGGGGAAAACTTTTTTCACGCAACAGCTCGCGAAAGCATTCGGTGCTGCAGACGGTGACGTAACAAGTCCAACATTCGTGATTATTCAAAGCTATCCAACAACACCCCCTATTAACCATCTCGATCTTTATCGCGTCAATGATGATTACGAATTTCTAGAGCTCGGAATTGAAGAAATGTTTGAGCAGCCCGCAATCATGCTTGTCGAATGGGGTGCTAAATTCTTATCTCTATTCCCGCAAGACCATCTTGGCTTGGAAATCGATGTCCTTAACGAGTGCGATCGGTTGGTGACTGTCAAAAGTTATGGGCCGCAATCAGACCTTATACTCCTGCAGCTTCGAGGATAATGCGATTGTGTCGATAGCAATAAACGTACTCTACGAAGACAACCATCTACTCGTACTCAACAAACCCGCCAACTGTATTGTCCAAGGAGCTCAACCCGACCAACCAAGCTTGTTGGACGAAGCCAAAGAGTACATTCGCATCAAATACAATAAACCAGGAGCGGTCTACCTTGGCGTTGTAAGCCGACTAGACCGCTGCGTGACGGGAGTTGTGCCGCTTGCGAGAACGTCCAAGGCGGCCGCTCGACTGAGCGAACAATTCCGCGACCGCGAAGTTGCGAAAACATACACGGCCTTAGTTCAAGGACGCCCTCGTTCGGACCAAACGCAGCTCAAACATTGGTTGCTTCGTGACGAATCGATGACGAAAACCCGTTGGTTGAATCACGAAGTCTCCGGCGCACAGTTAGGTATACTGAGTTACAAAACCATAGGCTCCTGTGATGCATGGAGTCTCGTGGAGATCGTTTTAGAAACCGGAAGAAAACACCAGATCCGAGCTCAGATGGAAGCTATCAACTGCCCGATAGTCGGTGATCGTAAGTATGGCTCGGAAATCACTTTTCCAAGTGGTATTGCGTTGCACTGCTCAAGCGTTTCTATCGATCATCCAATCACGAAGGTTCGTCAAGAGTTCAAGGCACCATTACCCGCTTGTTGGCAACGGTACACCGATAGAATATGAAGAAAAGCAGCAAGCATCTCGTCGACTCGTCAAAGGATTCCGAATCCGTTAGCGTGCAGCCTGCTCTTCTTTTGCCTCCGACCTTTCGCGTTCAGAGAATCATCTCCGGCGGGCAAACAGGAGTCGACCGAGCTGGCTTGGATGCCGCAATTCATCTTGGAATAGAACACGGCGGATGGTGTCCGCTTGGACGACGCGCCGAAGATGGGTCGATACCAGATCACTATCAGCTCGTCGAATTGGACTCTCCAAATTACTCGGATCGCACTCGACAAAACGTCCTTGACTCCGATGGGACTCTTATTCTTTACGGCGGACGACTCCAAGGCGGAACACTGCTCACAGCACGCTATGCAATACAGTTCGACAAACCATGTCTGAAGATTCGTCTGTCCGGTCGAGTCTCTTGCGAGCAGCTGATCTCTTGGATTGAAGCCAATCGCATCAGCATCCTCAACATCGCCGGTCCACGAGCCTCCTCGGATCCAAAAATCTATGCAAAGGCGTATCGATACATCGTGAAATCACTCGCGTGATTGCTTGTTCGCGAATATCGACAAACGGTGCCAATGCTTTGGTACAAATTGAAGATGGATTTCAGACTCGTAGAAGATGTGGTAAGACTTCTAAGTGCCGTAATTTTTAGGAGCCCTCTCCACTAACTTCGGACATTTTACTTGTTCTACCACCCGTAAGCATTGTAAATCCAATTCGAACTGATCGTCATCAAGCACTACAGACCTGCCAGAATTACCCGAATCCAAAATCATAGATTCATCAGTTACTTTCTCTGGTGATTATATCACGCGCATCCAGATACTTTTTAAGTACTCAGTCTCGGGGCAATGCGCTACGACCGGGTGGTCTGCAGCGGCACCGTGTCGTGAGAAAATCTGGACCGTTCTTGGAGGATAGGGGATACCGTTCTCGTCAAATCCAGTCGCTTTTGCTGCTGATCGAACGATGTTGAAGAATGTCTCCTCGAGCAGTAGCCCCGCGCAAGAGCATGTCAGCATGACTCCACCTGGCTTCACAAGCTGCATTGCAAGCCGATTCAAATCAGCGTGTTTGTGAGTCCCTTCTTCCAACTCGGTTCTCGTTCGAATCAGTTTGGGTGGGTCTAAGACAACGACATCATATTGCCGTTTGATGCGAATCATGTCTCGCATAAAAGCGAACGCGTCCTCTTGAACAAATCGAACGCGGACTTGATTCATGTTTGCATTCTTGGTTGCCATCGCGAGCGGGTCTTGATCAAGATCCACGCCGGTGACTTCCGCGGCCTGCCCCAGTTTGGCCGCTTGAATGGAGAAGCCTCCTGAGTAGCAACACAGGTCGAGGACCGTCTTTCCACCACAAAGATCAGCAAGCATCTTGCGATTTTCGCGTTGGTCGCAAAAGAAGCCCGTTTTGTGGCCTGTTCCAAAGTGGATCTTGAACTTGGTACCGTACTCTTGGATCGTTACCGATGCTGGGAGTTGTTCGGACGAAATACTTTTTGCATCGAAGCCCTCTTGCTGCATGAATTGCGGGCAAGGCTGAACCAGCCAATGCTGAGTCCCCAGCTTGGCGGCAATCTTTGCGAGAATCTCGGGAGCTCGCTGGTACATACCAAGACTGAAAACTTCTGCGCTTAAACAGTCTGCATAGCGATCGACAACCAACCCCGGAAACCCATCCGACTCACCGTGAATAACTCTGTAAGCGTTAGTATGCGAGTCCAACTTGAGAACATCACGACGCAGTTCAACAGCACGATCAATCAGCTGGTCCCAGAATGCATCGTCTGGTAGATCTCCCCACCAGCGGTAAAGCCGGAGAGCGACTTCCGAGCGGTCGTTGTAGATGCCGTATGCAAAAATCTGATTTCCATTTCGCGCGTCGGATTGCCGACTACCGTAGTGATCGCCGTCTCGATCGTTGCCAGCCGTTTTGACGTTGGCTGGTTCATCTTCAGCACGAACGGCCACCCAATCACCGGGCCGTGGGTTTCCGGAGACTCGCAAAACGCGTTTCCGAAAGATATTGGGATGGAGTATAGCTCGTTTGACTAACGCCTCGGCCATAGGGAGCGATGGGTCGGGCGAAATAGAGCGTGGCTGGAGCGGGCCAGCGTGAGGAGATGTCTTCATATGCAAGCAATCGTAAGCCAAATGCAAATAAATGCAAATGATGTTGCCTTAGCCACGCAATTTCGCCATTCTAACGACTCAATTCCTCCCATCACTCAGGCAATTCATCACGGATCGGATCCAAGCCATGAAACCTTCTTCTACCGCGCAGTCTTTTGTATCGCAAAACGGCACTACGCAAGCCACTGTTTCTCAGTCTTTAGCCTCAAAAACGGCCTCACAAGTTCCGGCGACTCAAAGCCAACTCTTTGATTCCGTAGAATCGGTGGATCGAGCTCACCAACTGCCACCGGCCCCCAAATCACTCGCACCAATCGCGGCAGCTGTAACTCACACATCGATTGCGATTATCGATTTGTCAGCGAGTCATCCGACTAGTCCGGCCGCAACTCAGCTCGATATTGCCATGCGAAGGTTTAGCGGCATGACGTTGCTGGAATGGTGTGTAAGACGACTGAGCGAAAGCACACTACTGGACCACACCATTGTGACGGGGCTTCCAAGTTATCAACCGCAAGTACAATCCGCCGGTCTTTGCAATGCTCGATGGATGCCGTCGCTTGAATGCGAAAGTGTCGATCGCATCACGCAGATTGCCGATCGAACGAATGCGACTTGGATTGCGATCATCAGCCCGAATTGCCCGTTTTTTGATGCTGCACTTTTAGATCGACTGCTCGCATCTGCTTGGAGCCATCCCGATGCAGACTATGTCACCTACATGTCGCTCAAGCACAACAACATCGACTGGAATCGTTTTGGTTTGTCATGCAATGTGATACATCGACGCATGCTGGAAACATCCAAATCAAACAAGCTTGAGGTGCAACGCGGACTCACAGGAATCGCTAAGAGTTACCCAAATCTGAT
>JAIYDQ010000058.1 GCA_027487375.1 Planctomycetaceae bacterium | reverse complement strand
TCCGTGCATCATGTTCTTCGACGAGATCGATGGGCTTTGTACTACGCGACAATCCAGCGGCGGAGATTCGGGAGTCTCGGGGCGAGTGCTGAGCCAACTGCTTTCCGAAATGGATGGAATAGAAGACTTGTCAGGCGTATTCGTATTAGCTGCAACCAATCGTCCCGATATGGTAGATCCTGCCTTGAGAAGGTTTGGAAGATTCGAAAAAACGATTGAAATCGGTTTGCCTGATCTGGAGAGTCGTAAATCTATCCTCGATGTTCATCTCCGATCGCGCCCCTTGGCACCCGGGATTGCTATAGAATCTCTCGCAGAGACAATGACTGGATTGTCGGGCGCGGACATCGCATCGGTTTGTAGCGGTGCAGCAAGGTCGGCAATTCGGCGTGTTGTCCAGAAATCGATACTTGATAGCAAGACTCAGCATCCGGTCGATCCTGATTCGGTGCTCATTACTGCAGACGACATAGATAAAATTTTGAATGAGCTGCGATCGAATAAGTAATGTTCAATTCTATCCATCGATAAAGCATGTAGTGGTAAATGGTGAGCATAAATCACATGGAAGTGAAAGCGAACCAAGCGATATACGTCCTTGGTTTTTCAAAGACGACAATGGAGCTTGTCCCCGAGATTTATTGGTTAAAATCGGCAGAAGTAACCAGCTGCGTTTATGGAGATATACGCTATTGGTTCCGATTGATTGCTCGTTCCGATTTCGAAGGGACTGATGCCGAGGCAAATCTTTCGAGCCTTGCTTGGTTAACGCCGCGTGTGCTTGCTCACGATGCGGCCGTATCGGGACTAAGCAAGATTGGCCCTTTTTATCCAACGCGCTTCGGAACTTTGTTTAGCTCGCATGATGCAATTGCTAAGTTACTCGATGCCGAAAAGGAAACACTTACGGCCTTTTTTGCGAGTGTTGAAGGACGTGAAGAGTGGGGAATAAAATGTGTTACCGACAGGCAACTTGCGATCGCCAAATACGCTGAAAAGGAAGGGATTGATCCAGCAAAACCTTTGGCAAGCGGCAAAGACTATCTCAAGTCACGTCAAGTGCAAAAGACGATCGACGGTAAGACACGGCACTGGCTTACAGAACTTACGCAATCAATTCAGAAATCGCTTCAGGAAGAGTTTGGGGCAGTAGTTCTCCGTCCGAGAATCGCTCAACCAGAAGGCAACGAACGCGAAGAGTTGGTTGGCAATATGGCCGTGCTGCCAACAAGATTGCAGTCGGACGATCTCGGTCGCTGGGTTGAAAACTGGAATGAATCGCAGTTTCCCTGCACAGGCCTGAGGCTTGATCTAACGGGACCATGGCCACCCTACAGTTTTTGCCCTTCACTCACAGGGCAAGAGTAATTTGCCATGTCAGCAACTGTCATCGAAGAACAAGACACATCGAAGAACTTCCAAATTCTTGCGATTGCCAAGTCAACGGAAGCAACTGACAAAGTGATTCGATCTAATTGCGCCCCATCGAATGTTACTTGGATTCCGTACCGCGATTTTTGGTTGGCGGTAAGGATTGTAAATGAAGTCGATGCGTGTTCTATAGAAGCTCTTAAGGAGTACGGTGCAGTCGTTCAAGAGTTGCATGAGCTTGTCGACATAATCCCAATGCGATTTGGTACGGTAATGCGCGGTTCGCAAATTCCCATACATGTCGATCAGCGATATGAACAGTTGCTCCATGCGATGATACGTGTGGCAGGATGTAGCGAGCTACTGATACGATGGAAGATACCTGAGGATGCCCAAGTCACGACAAGTGCCCCCCCGGAGGTCGTTTCAAATGGAGAGAAAGTGTCCACTGGAAGTGAGTACTTGAGGAAGAAGTATCTCATATCGATGCAGAATCGAATGCATGAATCTCTCGCAGCGGAAGCCAAAGCCACGATCGAATCTCTTCTCGCCGATTCCGTTGAAGGCGTACTCGCAAGGATTATGGATGTTGGTCAGCCGCCTGCGAATGGTTCAAACTTAGCGCATCAACCAATTCTTGCGATTGACCTGCTGGTAAAGAAAGATCGCTTTCGAGATGTTTATGAAGCAGCAAAGGATATTGCACTCTTTGAGAGTACGCCCGTCTCTATTCGTGGTCCACTTCCGATCTATTCTTTTGCTTAGCAATGATTGAATCACGCTGCTTTCGTTGTGCCAAATGGTGCAACTTTGTGATCTGCATGATCCGTCGTTCGTTACCTTCTTCTTCGAAGACAATCAGCCCGTCATGTTTTGTGAATTTTCACGTCGATGCAAAGGTGTGCAAAGACACGAAGCGCGAATGCAACATGAAAACTACGATGCAAACTAGAGCGGCGTAAGGATGGCGCTTGGCATTTTCGGACAATCGTTTGCATGAGAATCGCCATTGCTTCGATAGGTGTAGTGAATCGTTTTCAATTCGTTGAACGATCCAACGCATGAAGGCAGAATTGATTTTGCTTGTCGAGTGAGAAGACTGTTTCGTTTAGTTTCCGTTTCAATTTGGAGAACAGAACATGGCATCAGTACAAAAGACGACCGATTCGTCAAGCTTGGCTGAAGTGGTTGACCGTATCCTTGATAAGGGTGTTGTCATCGACGTCTGGGCGAAGGTTTCGCTCGTTGGTATCGAACTCTTGTCCGTAGAAGCACGGATCGTTATCGCATCGGTAGAAACCTACCTCAAGTATGCAGAAGCGATTGGTTTGACAGCAACGGCTGCAGCTCCAGCTTAGTGTGCGACCGAGTGTCCAGAGAAGCGACAAGGCCGGTCTTGTGCCTTGTGCGAAGCCCCTACTTCAGCAACAACCTGGCTCGGCTGTCGCTCTCTGAAACTCGGAACCATGTGAAAGAAGGATTGCTTCTCGCAAAAGCCCGAAACAAACCTTCCTGAAGAACGCGGTCTTCAATCAGTCAGAATCTCTTGAGAATTCCCAGAAAGTTAGAAACATGCTCCGAGATGGAATGCAACGTTTAGCCGATGAAATCGTCAGATCACGCGTGGAGCGGGCGGACTTTCTAGCTAAGAACCGTCGCGATACGGATCGGATGCTCAAGAATGCTACGCGAGAGAGATCGCAAGGGATCCGTGAGCAGCACTTCGCCGCATCGCAGCTTGCCTCTTCGCTGAAGGAATTCAATAGAACGAATCAGCTAAAAGTTTCTCGCACAATTCGTGAAAATCGGATGCAGCGTCAAACTCAGTCGTCGCATGACTCGATGCTTCGAAAGCAAGAAATCGCCCGAAATCGCCGCTCGGTGGTCCGGATGCTCGATAGTTCCAATGCTAACCGTCTAAGATCCGCTAGAAATCAAGAAGCCTCTGCCAAGCAAACCATTAGCTCGGTGAAAATGCAGGTTCAACAGATTCGTCATCAAGCACGACGCCTTACCAAAGCCGTAGGTGACGATCTTCAAGCCAGCCGTCGCGCGTGGGCTCGACTGCGTGCTGAAGTCGCTAAGAAGTAGCTTCACAAAATAAGTTATGATAACTTTGTCCTCCTTTCATTGAAGAAAACTTAAACGATGTCAGTCCAAGATACGGTAGGAAATCGTGGTGGAGCGAACGCTAAAGGAATGCCTAGTTCGCCTGGAAAAACAAACGCGACCGACTTCGTTCCACAACCAGGCTCAAACTTTGTTGTTACGCCCGCAATTCAAGAGTTAACCGACCGAGCTCTTGCGTACTTGGCGATCGGCTATGCCGTCCATCTATCAGGCCCCGCAGGTACTGGTAAAACCACACTTGCTCTACACATCGCCTCTCAACTCGGTCGCCGATGCACTCTTTTGCACGGCGATGACGAATTGAAAGGGTCGGATATGATCGGCCGCGATACCGGCTATCGTCGACAAAGTGTTCGCGATAATTATGTCAGCTCCATTTTGAAAACCGAAGAAACTATTTCGGTAATGTGGTCAAGCAATCGACTAACTACGGCTTGCGAACAAGGGCACACGCTCATCTATGACGAGTTCACACGCTCACCGGCTACCGCAAACAACGCATTTCTAAGTGTTCTTGAAGAAGGCATTTTGAATATCCCATCTTCCGGTCAGGAGAAAGGATACATCAAGGTGCATCCAGACTTTCGCGCTATATTCACCTCGAATCCGGAAGAGTATGTTGGCGTTCACAAAACCCCGGACGCACTTCTCGATCGAATGATTACGTTAGAAGTTGCTCACCAAGATCGCGAAACCGAGTTGTCGATTGTGCTTGCAAAAAGCAAGCGAGCAGAAGCGGATGCTGCTGTCATAGTAGATATCATACGATCCCTACGCGAGCGTTTGGGCGGTTCAAGTGGGCCAACGATCCGTGCAGCAATCGCCATCGCTTCCATAGTCGATCATCGGTCATGCCAAGTACATTCGGAGGACCCGGTATTCGTGGCCACGTGCATCGATGTGTTATACTTCAATGCGATGCGTCAGACGAACTCGGATATTACTCGAAAAGATATTGAGGAAATCGTTCGCAAAGTGACAGCCAGGTCGAAGTCTACGCGGCCGACAGTTCCGAGTACTTATGGAGTTAGCGCAGCGGCGACAAACGCAAAGAAACCGGTTACGGATGAGAAATCCGAGAATGTTTCCATGCGTATGGAATCGCAATTGGACCGTGTCCAGAGCGGTATCGATCGAGCCGCTGGCAGAGAAGCTGGAAGCAGTGCAGATTTTGCACTCGCCCAAAAAGATGCTGTAACTAAACGAGTCGAGGAAAGAATATCCGATAAGGCAAAGAGTGCCGATGAAACATCTGACTCGATAACACAATCGGTTGCTGTAAATCGCTCGCTGCCTCGTCCCCCTTCATTCGATGTTCCATTAGCTCGGATGTCGTCCGGCGTTGCGGGCGCTTAAGCATCTCTTGTGCTTCGATCAGTTTGTTCGCGACTTACATTCAATGTGGTCGCGATAACTTGACTCCGGTACCACGCGATTGATTCGATTTTGACTATTTGTAGCTGCGACTTGGTCGGACGCTGTTGAATCGCGTCTCGGAGAGTTGCGGCTACTTGTGAATCAAAGTACGAAGGATGATTGTTGTAGGTCTCGCACTAATATGTTTTTCGATTCGGGAACGAATTGACAAGCCTCACCGAATGGATGCAAGCTATGAATAGAAATTCGAATCGCCGCGGTTTACAAACGATGCGAACACTCACAACGCGTCGTGCTCAGCCTACCCAACAGAGACATGAGCTGTATCTCAAGCTCACTACGCTTGAGATGGAGAAAACTCGCCGCCAAACAGAGCGAGACGCACTGATTAAACGCCTTCACTTGATTGAAGAGCGGCTTCAGCAGGTCATTAGTGAGCAAGAGGAACTAAATCAATTGCTATCCGGCGTTGAGTCATCGATCGAATTGTCTCCGTATGTAGGAAATCCACGACAGGCGAAATCAGAGGACGCGTTCCCACTTCAGTATTAGGTTTTGATTCGCTCAATACGTGGAAATTTAACGACACGTGATGAGACGGCGGCCTGATTTAATCCACAACAAAATACGAAGAAATTTTATAGGTTTGAGACTTTCACCATGGCAATTGACACTACTGTAGCAACCGGTCTTTATGTTTACTCATTTGTCCATAGCCGAGATTTCGAAGCGGTCGAGAAGGCCGGATTGACCGGTTTGAATGATGCACCGGTAACTACGATTCAAGAAGGATCACTTGCGATCCTCGTATCGGAGACATCGGAGCGGAAGATTCGTCCTCAACGAAAGTTTCTAGCTGCACACCAACACGTTGTAACAGAAGTTGCCCGCCAATGGAGTGCTTTGCCTGTTGCCTTTGGATTGATTGCCGATAGCGAGCAGCATGTTCGTAGATTGTTGCAAAACAACGCCAGCGTATTGGAAACGCAACTTGCTCGAGTTGAAAACAGGCTTGAGATGGCTCTTTCCGTTGAATGGACCGCAAGTAATATTTTTCAGTACTTCATGGAGCATCACGCAGACCTAGCCACAAGTCGCGATTATGTCGCGTCCGGTAATGCTTCACGTGAGGAACAAATCGAACTTGGAAGACAGTTCGAACAGCGACTCACTGCCGAGCGCGAGCAGTATTTAAACCGCGTTCTCAGTGTTTTAGATCCGCTATGTAAAGAGATCGATCTACAACCATTGCGCCGAGAGCAAGAAGTTATTCGAATCGCATGCTTAGTGAATCGCGATGACGTTGATGCATTCGAGAAGCTCGTTTACAAAGCGGCTGAAATGTTCAACGATGAGTTCGCTTTCAGTTACAACGGGCCTTGGCCACCGTACAGCTTTGTAAAGCTCGCTCTCTCGATGGAGTAATATCAAAATGTTTTTCTTAGATGACATAGTCATGTCGCCATTTAAAGGATTTCTTTTCATCGCAAAGGAAGTTGCTAAGGCGGTCGAACAGCAGAGCGAGCGCGATAGGGCAGATGTAATGGGACAACTATCAGCACTCCATTTAGCCCTTGAAAAAGGTGAGATCACACAAGAAGAATTCGAAGAGCGAGAAAACGAGCTTCTCGACAGATTAGAAAGCTTCGGCGAGTAGAATACAAAACACGTTGCTATCAGGATGATGCAAATGAGTAAGAATCAGGATGAGTTAACCGATCAAATCACGCTTTGC
>JAIYDQ010000426.1 GCA_027487375.1 Planctomycetaceae bacterium | reverse complement strand
TTCGCACTGCTGGATTCGTGAGAATTCAGAGGTCACTGGACGAAACACTTGGAGCACTCGACGGATAAGTATATCGTTTTCGAGCGCATCGTAATTGATATACGAGGGCTAGGTTATCGAAAGCCCCAGCCGAGGCGAAATCTGCCAGAAATGGAACTGGCTGGCTGAGGCTGATAAGCGGAACGTGAGGCGGAATCGAGTTTTGGCGTGATGAGTGAAACGACGTGAGTGTTCGTGTAGATAATTCGAGTTTGCCGGAAAGAATGATGGGTTATGCGAGTCTGCGGAGAGACTCGACTACTCGTTTTCGAGTCTGCCGAGAGACTCGACTACTTGGTTTCGAGTCTGCGAAGAGACTCGACTACTTGGGTGCGAGTCTGCGGAGAGGATTGGCGATTTCTTGCGATCCGCGAAAACAAAAAACGCTGAGTGGGTCTGACGCGACCCATTCAGCGTTCATGCACGTAGAGCCAAGCTGGGAAAGGATTGTAAATCGAGATTCCAATCCAATCCGTTGAATTTGGTTTGAGTAATTCCTATCTTCGACTTCGGATCACTTAAGCAATCACCCAAAAACAGGTGTTCCTCAAGTTCGCGAAAACGATGTCAACGTTTTCGATTTACTTTCCAGACTTCTTAGCTGCTTTCTTTTTGACGGCAGCTGTAGCTTTTTTCTTTGGTGTAGCAGGGGTTTTTGCTGCCGCAGATTTTGTGCTTACTGCTTTGGCTGATTTTTTTGCAGCCTTCTTTGCTGCAGCAGGCTTGGATGCAGTGGAGCTTGGCGCCTTGGTTGCCTTCTTCTTTGAACCGCCAAATGCAGCCTCCCAGCCACTGGAGTACTTTTGATTCGTTCCGATTCTCGTAATTGTCACTGTTCCCTCAACTTTGGATTCGATACTCGACGTGATACATTGAACACCCTACAAGACTTATTACACATTTATTCGGCTTATGGTCAAGAGAGAGGAGCACAAAATCAACAACCAAGTGCGAAAGTCCGCCGATAGTTTTCAAATCAAGTTTTGTGGTTTCACTCGCGAGGAAGACGTTCAAGCGGCGATCGATGCTGGCGTCGACGCTATCGGTTTGAACTTTTATCCAAAGAGTCCTCGATATGTAACAAATGTCCTTGCAGGACAACTAGTGCGTGCGATCGACAAACGCGCATTGGTTGTTGGAGTGTTTGTCAATGAAGCTTGGGAAACTATCGAGAAGCTGCAGAGCTCATTGTCGCTCGATGCAATCCAGCTCCACGGCAGTGAGCGGACTAGTGACGTTCCGTCCTCGACTCTTGTGACGTCGATTATCAAAGCGATGCCCTGGCGGTCCGATTCTGCACAAGACATAGAGATGGCGACCGATTGGTCAACCAATAACACGGGATCGACTTTAAAAGGCTTCCTGATCGATGCCTACGACCCAGTTCAGCACGGTGGAACCGGGCGAACAGCAAGGTGGGACCTGTTAGAGCCGAGACCTATACCGCTTCAGACGAAGCGGCTGATCCTAGCCGGAGGTTTGACTCCACAAAACGTTGTTGAAGCCATCGCTATCGCAAAGCCTGACGCGGTTGATACGGCAAGCGGGATAGAGGTCTCGCCTGGGGTGAAGTCCGCGAAACGGATGCAGGAGTTTGTCGTGGCAGTGCGAAACGCGAAAGTCGATGGGCGTGCCTGGTTAGCCGAGCCGGTATAGTTCGGGTATACTCCTCAATAGATTTCCAACAGCCGGCATTTGGCGAATTTGCTCAACCGGAAATCTCAGGCAAAAAACTCGTTTTTGGTAGATGAAAGCTGCGGAATGAATAAACCAATCAGGGAGGCGAATCGCGAGGACAAAGGTCGAGGACCAAGCGGCGGGCAAGCGGGACCGCGACGCAACCAAAATTTCTTGTGGATCATCCTGGTAATTTTGGCTGTGATGCTTGTCTATTCGATTCGTACTGATCCAGAAGTTTCGGATATTTCGTACTCGGTTTTTGAGGAACAGCTCGCCGAGAAAAATATTGCCAAGATCGAAATTCGGAGCGACCTCGCGACGGGTTTTTTTAAGATTCCACCGGAGAAAGCAACTACTTACGACCTCCAAGGTGTACCTAAGCGTCCCAAAACTACACCAGACGGTAAGCCGGAAACTTATAAGCGACAGTTCGCGGTCGATTTGCCTACCGACACTCAGTCTCGGAGCGCTTTACTCAAAACGCTCAAAGATTTAAAGACGGAAGATAAAGACCTCTCCTACGACATTGTCTCTGGCAATTCAACGGACCAACTGATGACGTTGTTTTACATCATCATAGCGATTACTACCTTGGTGCTGCTGTGGAACTTATTGAGACGCTCGCGTGATCAAATGGGTGGCGGGTTTTTGAATAGCTTTGCCAAAAGCCCAGCGAAGCGATATGAATCGTCCGACCAACAGATCACATTTGCAGACGTTGCTGGTCTTGAAGCAGTGAAAGCGGACCTACAAGAGATTGTTGAGTTTTTGAAGGCTCCCGAGAAATTCCAAAAACTGGGAGGTCGAGTACCTAAGGGTGTTCTTCTCAACGGTCCGCCTGGTACGGGGAAAACGTTGCTCGCGCGAGCTGTTGCTGGTGAAGCAGGCGTCGCGTTCTTCTCTGTAAACGGCAGCGAGTTCATTCAGATGTTCGTCGGAGTTGGCGCGAGCCGTGTTCGCGACTTGTTTCAACAAGCGAAAGAAGCGGGAGCCGCAATCATCTTCATCGACGAAATCGATGCTGTTGGCCGTCAACGCGGAGCAGGACTTGGCGGTGGTCACGACGAGCGGGAGCAAACGCTTAACCAGATACTCAGCGAGATGGACGGGTTCTCTCCAACCGATTCGGTGATCATCATGGCTGCAACCAACCGCCCCGATGTACTCGATCCAGCACTCCTCCGACCGGGACGTTTCGATCGGCATGTGACTGTTGGAAGACCGACTTTGAAAGGTCGCACGGAGATCTTCAAGGTACATGTGCGCGACGTTCCACTGGATGACGATGTCAGCCTTTTGCGACTTGCCGAGTCGACTGTAGGAATGACTGGTGCAGATATCCGAAATCTCGTAAACGAGGCGGCTCTGTGGGCTGCGCGACAAGACAAGACACGGGTTTCCATGGAAGACTTCGACTACGCCCGAGATAAGGTGCTCATGGGCGCCAAACGCGAAGAGGTCATGCACCCCGAAGAACTCGAAGCAACGGCTTACCACGAAGCGGGCCACACACTTGCTGCTTGGTTTTTGCCAAATGCAAAACGAGTCTATAAAGTAACAATTATTCCTCGCGGTCGATCCCTGGGAAGCACGCAGATTGTTCCGGTCGAAGACAGAATGAACATGCATGAGTCCGATATTCGTGACGAGTTGATTGTGCTTCTGGGAGGCAGGGCTGCTGAAAAAATCATTTATGATGAAACATCTGCAGGCGCAGAAAACGACTTGGAACGTGCTACAAGTCTCGCAAGACGGATGGTGGCACATTGGGGAATGAGCCAAAAACTGGGGCCCGTTTCCTATAAATCGTCTAGCGAAGATCCTTTTCTTGGTCGCGAGATACATCAACAGCGTCAGTTCAGCGAACATACTCAAGAAACGATCGATTCCGAAGTCGGAGATATCCTTCGAGGAGCTGAACGCCGGGCTGTTGATTTGCTTCATGAGAAAAGGCGAGAACTAGAATTGCTCAAGAACGCCTTACTGGAGCAAGAGGAACTGGATGAACTGCAAATTCAGGCGATCATCGGCCCCAGTGCACACCATCCAAACGATTCCTCAACGAACCGAGAAGCGGTGCCATCCGCAATGGCTCAGGTCGCTTACAATCCCGAAGACGGTACAAAACGATAAGTTAGACGCAGACTGCAGTATCCGGAACCACCATCTAGCATAGGAAGTAACCTCGATGGCAACGCCTGAGAACGTCAATATTCCTACCTCAGGTGGTGCCCCGATGCTCGAGTTGGCTGATCATGTTCATCCGTGCGTTTATCGGCCAGCAGAAAAAGCCAAGATGCCACTTCTTTATCCAACGCGAAGGCTTTCGCCTGAAGAGTTGGATACGCAACTGGCGATGGGACGTCGCCGCTCCGGATCCTTCGTTTACTACACTGCCTGCGGGAACTGCCGCGCTTGTGAACCTACTCGTTTGGATGTCTCTCGGTTCAATCTGACTAAATCGATGCGTCGAATATTGTCGGTCGGTGACAGAGAGTGTCGCGTGCAAATTGGGCCGCCAATCGACGATGAAGTGCGACTTCACGTTTTCAATCGTCATCGATTAGGGCGAGGACTTGCCGTTTCGGAAGAACCCTACGAAGCCTCGGAGTTCAGTGGTTTCCTCGTGGATTCCTGTTGTGAGACAATCGAAATGAGTTTTTGGGATGACGAGTCATTAATCGGTTGTTCGATAATTGACTGCGGAAGCCAATCAATTTCGGCAGTCTACACTTATTTCGATCCAAGCTATTCTCGACTTTCGATTGGGACTTATTCCATATTGAAGCAGATTCAATTTGCCAAGCAAAGTCGAAAGCAATACGTATACTTGGGGATGTATGTCGCAGACAATCAACATTTGCGTTACAAAGCACGCTTCGCCCCGCAAGAACGCTTTATCAACGGTCAGTGGGTAGCCTTCGAATCACCCATGAGTGATTGGGCTGATCCTAGATCATCGACAGAGAATTAATAAACGATTCGGTAAGAAACTGCTGCAGTTCCAACGAACACTGATAGGAAATACAAAAATGAAAGTCGCCCACACGAGAGCTATCAACATGGGGTTGCTTTACCGACTACCTCGCTATCTAGTCGCTTCGGTTACTGTCTTAATCGCTGTCGTGAACATTGCAGTGTCGCACGCTCAAGAGCCTGCCAAACAAGCTGCCGCGGATTCGAATTCGTCAAGTAAAGCTGCTGAAAAAACTACCGGTAAAGCTTCTGATAAGGCGGCCGAGTGGATATCGCTACTCGACAAAGACACTTTCGAAGCAAGTTGGAATCGGACCAACTTTGGTGGTGAAGGCGATGCGGAGCTTTCCGATGGTGTCCTGACTCTTGGCTTTGGGCAACCGATGACCGGTATCAACTATAAGAAGACCGATTTCCCAAAGGATAACTACGAAGTTCAATGGAAAGCGAAACGTGTCTCTGGACAAGATTTTTTTGCATGTGTTACGCTCCCAATCGGTGATGAATTTTTTTCCTTCATTGCTGGCGGTTGGGGCGGCGGATTGGTTGGAATCAGCAGCATCGACGATCGCGATGCTTCGGATAATGACACAACCAAGTTTATGTCGTTTGATAACGATAAGTGGTACCAATTCAAAATCCGGGTTTCGCCAGAGACTCTCCAGGCATGGATCGATGGCGAGGAAGTTATCTTGGTCGAACGCAAAGACCTTCGATTTGGCCTTCGCATGGAGGTCCGTGCTTCGCGACCGGTTGGTTACTGCGGATTTCAGAGCAAGGTTGCGGTAAAGGATTGGGAGTATCGAAAGCTTCCGGAGGAACCAAAGGAAGAACCAGCAAACACGGGCGCTAGTGCAAAGCCTGTGTTTTTCCGAGTTCATTCCACTGATACTGGTGAGCCTCGTGCGTTGCAAACGGCGATTGCGAGTTACGAGATCAAAAGCGGTAAGCACCAAGGCGCAAAAATCGACTTGATTGGAGCGGTTCACGTTGGTGAAAAAGGCTATTACGCAGCGCTGAATAAGCAATTTAAAAAATACGATGCCATGCTGTTCGAGCTTGTCGCAGATCCGAATGATCGAGTTTCCAAGTCAAAGAAAGACAAGGGGGTCTATAGCCCAATAAGCGCGGTCCAAGTAGGGATGAAAGACGCGCTCGCCCTTTCTTTTCAACTGGACGAAGTCGATTACACGGCAAAAAACTTCGTACACGCGGATATGTCGCCAAAGGAGTTTGTCCAGGACATGAAGAAACGAAAAGATAATTTTTTGTCGATGGCAGCTAGAATGCTCGGATCGAGTTTGGCTGCCCAGGGGGTTTCTCAAGCCAACGGATCGGACGCGAAGATGATTGCTGCTCTCGCATCGAAAAATCGAAGTCTCGCGTTGAAACGAGTTATGGCCGAGCAGTTCTCGACCATGGATGTGCAAATGTCTGGTTTCGCTGATAGCGAGGGAAAAAGCACATTACTTACTGAACGTAACGGAAAGGCGATGGAAGTGCTCGCGCGAGAACTGGGCAAAGGGAAAGCAAATATCGGTATTTTCTACGGCGCCGCTCACTTGGACGACATGCATAATCGCCTGCTTCGCGACTTCGATGCTACGCTTGGCGAGATTACGTGGTTGGACGCTTGGTCGCTCTCCGAGTAGAGTAAGGGCTGTCTCTAATCACCTGAAAGATCGCAAACACATCCATCGTTGGAATCTTTGCGGTTGCTCCACCGTCTTTGTGTTGAAACGTAACCAGCATGCCCCAGTTAACAGAATCCGGAATTTCTATTGTCAATGATCTCTCAAACCGACATGGTTTCTCGCGTGACGCGATAGAACACATGCTGATTTCCGTGATCAACGGCAATGGCAATATGGCTCAATTTAGCCATCCCGAGTTCGCTGGCTACGGTCAATGGATGCGCGGCGGAATGATCATGCTCGGTGACATGTTTAACAACAACTTGAAAGGCCGTGTAGACTCGCTCTGCTGTGAAATCTCAAATCTTATCACAAGCCAACCTGACTTTTTCATGGCTGCAAGTTCTCAATCGCAGTCCCAGGGGAATGCCTCGTCGAACACATTAAACGGGGCATCAAGTTTGTTCGTGCCAGATCCTAACCAAAACTGGTGGCCGCAAGACCTGGGATCTCCGGCTGCCTTGGGAAGTCAAAACGATATGCGATATGCTTACTTCCCGAATTCTCGCCGATTGGCTGTAAAGACTGGAAACAGCGTTTGGGTGTACGACACGTTGAATCACCAGATTGGAGGTTTCTCTCAACAGCAAGGCTCGGGAAACGGAATCACATTCACCAGCCAGATGGGGACCGTAATCCTTTCTAGCTTGCCTGTCGTTATGCGAGACGGCCAAGCTGTGACAACTCCAGCGGTACCTGTTTTCGCTCCGCCAACAAATACCTTGCCGCCAGTATCGACAAATACGACGTCCAATATTCCGAGCGGTTCTGAATCGGACATCTTCGCAACGATCGAGAAGCTAGCGACGCTTAAGTCAAAAGGTTTTATTAGCGACGCCGAATATGAATCGAAGAAGAGCGAATTGCTTTCACGGTTATAAGCGTCAAGCGATC
>JAIYDQ010000213.1 GCA_027487375.1 Planctomycetaceae bacterium | reverse complement strand
TTACATAGGCGGCCTCCGGGACTGCGGAGCATACGGCGACGTTGCCGGTCTTTGCCCCCGTAACGCAAACGACAACGTCGCCATCGCACAAGCGAGTGCAAGTGGATTCCGCGTCGTCGTCAACTTGTACCCGCTTTGCAGTCGCAAATTCCACTCCAAGGCGGTCGTTGAGATCACCGCTTTGGACGAAGAGAGAGCCTGCTTCGCCGATGCGTTAAGACCAGCCACGTGGTCCGCTCGTAATGAAACTGCTCAAGGTTTTGACTCGGCGAACCTCCCAATGCTTCGGCACATCGCCGAGCCATTCGATGCCGGAGGGCTTCAACCGCCATTGAGTTTAACCCTGCTAGTGCTCTAGCGAATTTCAAACGGGGAGAATGCTATTCGCATCTTGAAGAATACAACGAGAGTTTGAAGGATTTTATCAAGGCAGCAGAACTAAAGCCGACTGCGGAGCATTTCGAACTTTAGGCAGGTTCACTATTTCACCTAAGACGACTCGATGAATCTGTCTTAGCAATGGAAAAGGCAGTCAACCTGAAACCCCCAGAGATCGACCAATGCCGAAAGTCACTTAGCATTATCCTGTCAAATCGAGCCGCCGATCATTTCAATGCAGAAAGATATGCGGAAGCCATCGCAGATTTAAATAGGTCCATCGAACTTGACCCTGAAGGTATGCACTATCACCGACAACGAGCAAGCTGTTACTTCAACAGAAAGGAATTTGAGAAGGCTCTGGCTGATTTCAATAAAGCCGTTCAACGCAATCCAAAAAATGGAAGCTACTACCTGAATCGTGGTTATTGCCTTCAGGCGTTAGAAAGAAACGAAGAGGCAGCGAGGGATTTTGAAAGGGCGAAGGAGTTGGAGCAGAAATAGACAATGCAACAATTCCAGGGTTTTTGAGTTAGCGTCATTGACCTATAAGCAGAATATGGACCATGCATTTGCGGTTGGAGCGGGAGACAGTGTAGTCGAAAGCAAGTTTGAGTCTTAACCATGACATACAGTTCCATGCTAGCATCGTTTGTCGTTTTACTTGTGACTATGAAGGGCATCGCCGACGAGCCATTCAAGATAACAACTAAGCGATCTGATGATCGAGTTGAAGTGAAGTCTGAAAACGATGATCCTGTGTTTGTCATTCGCAGTCCAATGGGCATCAGCAATGCGACCATTGAACGAACCACAGAACAGTGGCCGGTCAAGGTTGTGATTCAAATGCGATTGAATGGACTTGAGAGCTTCAAGCTATCAACCGGCAAGCTTAAGCTCGAAGCATCAGTATCGAGTCATGACGGCAGTGTACGACTCTGGAAAGACAGCAAAGAAGACTCGCCGCTGGACTCAACAAGTCCCTACTGGATGGAGATTCGGATTCTTGATAGCGATAGCGAACCAACCAGAAATTTTCCGCTGAAGGATGGTTGCTTTGAGTTGCAGTTACCTAAGAAGTTCTTTGAGGGCAATCCAAAGTCGATCACGATGGAGTGGATTGATTTCTATAGGAGTTGATAGAGGGATGACGGACCACGCAACACTAAAGCGAGTAATCGAGGCCGATACGATCTACTTCACGCTATGATGGGTCTAAAGGAACAAAACCTATGAACCAAGCTGATTATCTCATTAAGCAACTCACCGACGAACTCGCAATTCCAGAATCAGGAAAGCAGAGTGTTGTTCTGCTCGATAACGTCAGGTCCAAATCGATCTTGTTCACGTTCGCTGCTGGTGCTGGGCTTCCTGAGCACGTGGCTCCATTCGATGAAACGATACAAATCATCTCAGGAACTGCAACGCTGACTGTTGGTGAAGAATCAGTCGAGGGCAAACCGGGAACTTGGATTCAAATGGTCGCAAAGACGCCGCATAGCATCAAGGCGGAAACCCCCGTAGTGATGTTGCTTACGTTGGTTAAGTTGTGGGAAGAGGAAATACAACTTTAACTATTAACCGTAACAGTTTCGATGCATGAGTCATCGACATACATTTAATTCGGAGAACACATCCGATCAAATTGAAATGAAAATGATTCTGTTGCGTGCATTTACGGTCTGGTTACTGATAATCGGTCTCGAAACGGTTCATGGGATTTTACGCACAGTATTCCTGACTCCTTGGATAGGTGATTCTCCTGCTCGGCAGATAGCTGTTTTCACCGGCTCCCTTTTGATCTTCCTTGTCTCGTTGTTAACTGTTTGCTGGATTCAAGCTGGCTCTACGAGGCAATTGTTGTTGGTGGGACTCATGTGGGTTGTGCTAACGGTCTTATTTGAAGTCGCTTTAGGGAAATTAATTCTCGATTTACCTTGGGAACGAATCTTCGAAGATTATGACGTAACCCGTGGAGGACTTTTGGGATTTGGACTTTTGTTCATGCTGCTTTCGCCTATGGTGGCAGGGAAGGTCCGTAAGATCAAACTAGTAGCGTCTTAAATGAGCGTCTCGTCCAAAGCCAACCTATGAAAGATGATTCAATGAAATCTGTTTTTGCCAGTATCGTCGAGTGGAAATGGCCGTTGATTGTCTTTGGCTCGATACCCCTTGGCGTCTTGTTCTACTTCGCACAGTCTGGCTACCCTCTCTACCGGGCGAATCGAACTCCTGGTCGTGCATGGTCAGCTTGGGACGCAGCCGACCACAATGTAGACGGCAACTTGACTCGTGATGAAATGGAACTCTTTGGCAATCAAAAGCCACATCGTGACGTAGATCGCTTGCTGTTCCAATTTGACGCCGCTGACACTAACCATGATGGAACGGTGACGCAGTCCGAAATCGACATATACGGCACCGACATCGGAAGTAAAGACCGAGAAAATCGTCGTGATTGAAAAGTAGTCGGGGGCTTAGCGTCCCGCTTTTGTCGAACAAGTGATAGAACTCCATCAAGCTCACACTCAAACTGCGAATGCCTATTGTGACCAAGCTCACAGCGACAGTCATTCACACGCTTTAAATCCCTATCAGGCGATCAGCAAGGCTCGCAAAGACTTCCGTGGAATAAGCATTCTTTTTGCCGTCTGGTCCAACCGTATGTAGAAGCACTTACCTAGAGATGCATTGTAGCTTCCTTAAAGATAGTTTATTTCAACAGTTTAGATGATTCTGACTTTTGGTAATTACAATTAGATTTTTCCGTTGAGCCACATCCCTTAGAGAAGAGAATCTATGAAGAAGAAAGTAAACAAATCGGAACTAATCCGAGACATGGTTGCAAAGGACCCAACAGCAAAGGCTCCACAAGTCCGAGCACTTTTGAAGAAGGATGGCGTTGCTGTATCCCTGCCTCTCATCTATCAAGCGATTAGTAAAAGCGGTTTGCCGAAGACTAAGGCTACTGTTAAACGAGTCCGAAAGACTACTGCTGCTGTTGTTGCAAAACCCTCCTCTACTAATGACTTATTTGCTTCGATGAAGTCCTTTGTCGAAGCAGCAGGCGGCTTGGACAAGGCAATCGAAATCTTGAGCGTCTTCAAGAAGTAGTTTGATCAGCAGTTGAACATCGTGGCGTTTAGGCCAACGGATGTAGCGGTCAGGAAACCTTCCCGCCAGTTGCTTTGACTCTTTCCTCAACGAATGATGCAACATCAATGTCCACCTGCTTGACTGGAAGAGTCGAGTAGCCGTGATTGCCAAAGATCAAAAGCCACACGTCGTCAAATTTCCAGATTTGAGTGATGGTATTCCAAGGGACTTCCATGCTGCCAAGACAGGACTTTGCACCGAATGTGCTGTCAGTAAAAGTATAAGTGATCTGCGGGTCGGTCATGGCAGAAAACTTGTCTCTCGCCAATCGCACGTATCTCAATGCGATAAAGAGAATCATTGCTATTAGTACAAGTCCCGCAACTATCCATCCAATTGCAAACTCACGACCGATGATGCCCGTCAATCCAAGAGTTATTCCAATACCAATGAAAACAAGATCGGAAATTGAACTGCGTACGACGAAACGACGCATAAAATGTCGTGCCGCAGATTGCACGATTTCCTGTGTGGCGACGACCGTTACCTGATGCGAATTCATTGACGGATCGATTCAGCGTAAAAGGCTAGTAGGAGCGACGTTGAAACAGTTTACTATTCCTTTCCGCTATTGGCACCTAACAACCAATCCACAATTTCAGCGAAGAACATGTAAGGGGCAGTCACAATGAGCCACAATGCAAAAAGCCCGATTGCGAGAAGGCTCCATGATGCCATCTTGATGATCAGCGAAAGAGCAAAAGCGGCGACCACCGAATAGATGAGAAGTGACTTCAACGAAAATTGAAACTTCCGGTTTACTGGCTTGTTATCTGTCATGTTATCGGGAATTCGAGCCCAAAGAATCTAATTCAGCGATATCCCTCCACCAGCATCTATTTGCATTGTAGACGTTCCAGTGAACGGGAATGTAGCCATCATGAACATTGCCATTAGTTTTGCATCGGATCGATACCACGTTTTCGAATGTCTTCCAAGGCAACAAACTTGCACTTTGTAAGTGACGCACACGTATTCGCCCCATGGGTGATAGCAAACCAGCAGCGAACATCGATCCGAGACAACGTCTCCCGATTTCCTCAGATCGACATACGATACGCATCATTCCACGGCAGTTCGTACCGCGTTCCCATTGATCCGTAGTCAGAAACTTATCGCAATCAGGAAGCCGTTCGAGTTCCCACAGGCTCCCGCCAAGTTCAGTCAAAGTATAAATGTCTCCATCTTCGAATTCTTGGAGGTCAAGTCGCCATATTTTGCCAATCCTTGAACTTACAAAGCCCCGTTCAATCAGCGAGGCCATTGTTCGTTCCAAATTCGGATCGCTCAATCCATGCGAATATCGGCAATTCATATGGAAGGAATAGTCATCAATTCTGAGATGACGGAAAGAAGGGCTCGTGTCAAAGAGAAAATCGAACAATAGCAAATCAGCATCCGACAGATTCGTTGCATTACTACGTTTTGGAGGTTGCATTCTGATCGGGTTAATTGTTCCCGACAACAAAACTAATAAGAAAGTAGTATCTCGGTGGAATCCTCTGCTCAGCCGCCCACCTTTGGCATCGGAGTATACCAAAATGTTTATTATCGGTGTCGATTTGTGCCCCTCATAAAATCTATCATCAGAGAGTTCACCCATCTAAGCCCACTAGCCCCATTAGTTACGAGCTTGTACTTTCATTGGGTAAAATTTGGAAACAACTTGAAGTTGCCTAGACAATGGAGCAGCCATGATGAAATTTGGTTACACGATCCTCTACGTGAAAAGTGTTGTCGAAACGGTTGAGTTCTATGAGAGAGCTTTCGGTTTGCAACGAAAGTTCGTTCATGAGAGCGGTCAGTATGCTGAATTGGACACCGGAACCACAACGCTGTCCTTTGCGTCTCTTGAGATGGGCGACTTCAACAAGGTGCCAATTTTGAGTGATCTTCCATCGAACAAATCGGCTGCAATGGAGATCGCTTTTGTGACGGATGATGTTGCCAATGCGTTCACAAAGGCAGTTGGTGAAGGTGCTGAGCCAATCGCCGAGCCAACTCAAAAGCCCTGGGGACAAACCGTTTGTTACGTCAGAGACATCAACCGATTCTTGGTTGAAATTTGTTCGCCGATGGGATGAAAGGGATGCTCTAGGATCGCAATCTAGAAGTATGTTGCGTTTAGCTAATCCAATTCCACTTCATCGTAGCAAGGTCCAACTGGTAGACATTCAAATTGTCTTCAATGCCTTCTTTGCCTTTCACTTGCGTACACACTTTGCCATCAGTGACCTCAAGTTTTCCTTCTACTAAACGACATTTATGACGATGAATCCAACCAGGATTGTCACCCGTAGATTGAAGTGATTGGATGGACCAGTTCTTGCAATTGAGCCGATAAATTGGCGTTTCACCAAAACGCCGGGTGCCCTTATAGTCGAGACTTCCGACGATATAAATGAATCCATCCACATATGTTGTTGAATGAAAGTCGGTTGGTGGAAACACATCCTTCGGATAGCCAAAAACATTAAACTTACCATTCGTGTCATGCACGATGACATCGTTATAAATGCAGAAATCGGCATCGTAAAAGTCTTCATGTTCACCGCCAATTTGAACAAACCGACCATCTGGTAGTTTTGTGAACGACATACCAAAACGATCAAAGCACTAGATCGGGCTTGGCATCTCATTCTTTGGATCGAATTGCACTCGTGGTCGATAGGCATTCACGCCTGACCTTATCATGGCATTCCAAAATGGAATCTTCATCTGCTCGGGATTTGATTTACCAAACCGAGTTTGGCATCCCGAACGGTATTCTTCAATCGTGCATTCTATTGAATCCGATTCTACGAATCCTAGGAGCTTCCTCTTAGCTTCTTTATTCAAATCAGAAATGTCTTCACCAGCCTCTTCTAGTAGACGAAGAACGTTGAGATTCGAGGCTTGCGACCTGGCGTTACCACCGTAAGGGTCTTTGTGTTGTGTTTAGAGTTGGCTCCAGCTTCAAGCAGAACTCGAAGACAATCGGATTGTCCTGAGAGTGCCGCAGCCATCAACGCCGTTTGATGGAGTATCGAGGGTTTGTTCTAAACAACGGTAATCGCCCATAAACTCTCAAGACGCTCTTGTCGGACCAACACCTGAGCTGAGTCTTTACCAAGGTAAAAGCGATGCGGATTACCGTTGATTTTTCTGCCCAAGTCCCGTATGTAATTTCCCTTGCCGTCAGGTTTTCCCAGTTTGGTCTTGTATGCCGCCATTTCCCACGCCCCACGTAAAATCGCTTGATCACCGGTCTCATCCTCGTATCGGATTCTAGAAATCGGATACAAAAGCGTCAAGAATCGGATATTTCGCTTGCTTGACGAACGCTTTAAGACATTGCGAAATTTGTACCCACATATAAATAAAGGACTTGCGACAAATCGCAAGTCCTTTATTTATGGAGCCGGGGGGAATTGAACCCCCGTCCCGAGATACTTCCAACCCGGCATCTACGTGTGTAGCCATCTGTTGTTGTCTCGCCCGCTGCGTTCGTTGATGACATCGGTGCAGCGCGCCAGCCAGGAGCTTTTTTTAGTTGATGATGTGCCAGGCGCGACCATCAACGATTCGAAATTGCGACGGATAGTATGGCGTCTTCGACGAACCCCAAGTACCCGAGCAGCCTAATTAGGCCGCTAGTGCGAAGTTACCTTCAGCAGTTACTTTTTTTGATCGAGTTTTTACGTGTCCACCCGACCAACCACGACACGCCACCAAAGCCTTCAATTTATCCGGTCGAATCCAGATCGGCCCCAGTGTCTCTGTTCGTTTTGTGTCTCCATTACTGGCCGCAAAAAACAAACAGCACGCGTCAAGTATCGACACGCGACGACGTTTCGGCAAGGGTAACTTTTAAGAAGTCGGCTTTTCAATCGTCTTTTTCAGTAACGCTTTGAATCGGGAATTCCTGTGCGGGTTGAGCGATTTTGATGACAATATTCAACGACAGGACGAACGACTCGTGAATTTCTCGTGAAATCTAGATACACTGCTACCATGAAAAATCCCACAATTGAAGATTTGCAGTGGTCCGCGGATGCCGCAATTGGACGCAGGCGCGGTAGTCTCCTTCTGAAGAACGCACGGGTTGCGAATGTCTTTACCCTTGAGCTCGAGCCTGCAAGCGTTCTGATCGCCGGTAGCTTGATCGCTGGCGTTGGTCTGGACTTCACAGACGCCGACGCAGAGACGGTTGTCGATTTGAAAGGCGCCATTCTGACGCCTGGATTGATTGATGGACACCTACACATCGAATCGTCGCTAGTGACCCCAGCGGAGTATGAGTCCGCAGTGCTACGTCGAGGTGTCACTGGGATCGTAGCGGATCCTCATGAAGTGGCAAACGTTGCTGGCGTTGCTGCAATTGAATGGATGATTCAAGCGAGCGAAAATTTGCAGATGGACGTATGGTTTGCAGTACCAAGTTCTGTACCTGCGACTCCGATGGAAACTAGTGGAGCCATACTCACAGTCGACGATATTGCTTGCTTGCTCGCTCATCCAAGAGTCGTAGCTATTGGTGAGCTGATGAATGTTCCTGGATTCGTGAACGGTGATTTGCAGGAGCTTCAAAAGTCGATGTTGACTCATGACAAGCCTCACACGGCCGAGGGGCACGCACCTGGTTTGATGGGACGAGCACTTCAAGCGTATCTTGGATCGGGAATTTCTTCGGATCATGAAAGTACTACTCTTGAAGAAGGATTGCAAAAGCTGCGATCTGGATGTTTTTTGATGATTCGTGAGGGATCTGCGACGCGTAATCTGGAGGCTTTGATGCCTCTACTCAATCCAAGGCACGGAGATCGCATTGGCTTAGTCACCGACGATCGATTGCCACACGATTTGATTGTCGAAGGTGGTGTCGACTTTGTCGTCCGAAAGGCGATTGCATTGGGGGCCGACCCTGTTTATGCGGTGCGTTGTGCCAGTTGGAATACGGCTCGTCACTTCCGTCTTCAGCGCCGAGGGGCAATTGCAGCTGGCTACTTCGCTGATCTTGTTGTTTGCGATCGATTGGAAGGATTTGCTGCAACTGACGTCATTAAAGATGGTCAATTTGTCAGTAGGCAATCTGCGTCATCCGATGCACCCGTTATTCCGGAGTCGATTCGACAGTCAGTGCGATTACCCGATCTCGAGCTAGCTAGTTTGCAGATTAGGGCTGAAAGTGGAAACATTCGAGTCATCGAAGCGATCCCAAATCAGATTCTGACTCGAGAGAGAATTGTAGCACCAACAATCGTCGAAGGACTCGCAATAGCTGATCCGAGTAAAGACCTAGCGAAGCTTGTTTGTATTGAACGACATGGCCACCACGGAAAGGTTGCAAAGGGATTTGCTAGTGGTTTTGGGTTGCGAGAGGGGGCTCTGGCTTGTTCGGTAGCGCATGACCACCACAATTGCATGGCAGTCGGGATGAACGACTCAGATATCCTGTTTGCTTTTGAACGGTTACGGTCGCTCGGAGGCGGATTGGTCGTGGTCAATGACAAGCGTGTATTGGCGGAGTTGTCGTTACCAATTTTTGGGCTTCTGTCAGATCAGCCTTTAGAAACGGTTCGCGAATCGCTTGTGAAAATCGATCAGGCTGCCAGGTCTTTGGGGTGCGTGTTGCCTTCTCAGATTATGGCTCTGTCATTTCTTGGTCTGGAAGTGATTCCCGAGTTGCGTTTAACGGACTTGGGGTTGGTTGACGTTCTTCGCGGGCAGTTTGTTGAAATGTGGGTTTAGCAATGCAGGTGGTAGGCATTTGGCAAGCTGGGTTGTTTCTTGTTTCTCATAAACGCACCCTTCTCTGCAGACTTTGACCTCTTCAAGTTTTGACCGAGCGCCGGAAGAAGTGTGGGGTGCTTTGAGAATATGCCGCCCCTTTGGTCGATTTTCCCAGCCTGAATGGGAGCGGATGCTCCAACCTGGGGTAGATGAGTGAACACTCTTTTGTTCGGCCAAATTGGCAAAGCGTTTTCGGGCAGCCCCTCGAAAGTTCGGTTTCTCAATGAATTTCCAGTCGAATAATGATTGGTCCGGATTTTGCTCCAGAGAGCCAGCACAGTTCTGGTGACTGCCATTTCGCGAGTCGCGATGTCCGGGATGACTTTCTCGGCCTCGTGCTTCGGTATGGAGCAAAACAAGCATTTTTCGAACGAACCCTAGTAATTCGGTCTTTCGCATAAGGATTTGAATGTGGCAAAGCAGATGGTCTTTGATGATGAAGCGCGGCAGCCTCTCTTGGCAGGCGTTTCCAAGCTCGCCCGAGCAGTACGTAGCACCCTTGGTCCTCGCGGTCGCAACGCGGTTCTTGACAAGGGTTGGGGAAGCCCAAAGATCACGAAGGACGGTGTCACCGTTGCTGAAGAAATCGAATTGGATGACCCGTTCGAAAATCTCGGCGCTCAATTGGTGAAGGAAGCTGCTAGCAAGACGAATGATGTTGCTGGTGACGGAACAACGACGGCAACCGTTCTTGCTGAAGCCATTTTCCGCGAAGGCTTGAAGATGATCGCCGCTGGTGCTGATCCGATGGCTCTCTCGCGAGGCATTGCTAAGGCGGTTGAGGCTGTTCAAGCCGAGATCACCAAGATGGCAACACCAGTCAATGCAAAAGACAAGAAAGAAATCAAGCAAGTTGCGACGATCGCTGGTAATAATGATCCTTCGATCGGTGATGTTCTTGCTGAAGCGTTTATCAAAGTCGGTAAAGACGGCGTGATCACGGTCGATGAAGGTCGTGGCAGCGAGACAACGGTAGACATCGTCGAAGGCATGCAGTTTGATCGTGGCTTCCTTTCTCCACACTTCGTTACCAATCAAGACGAAGTGACAGTTGAGTTAGATGATTGCCACATTCTCATTTACGAAGAAAAGATCAGCAACAACAAGAAGCTGATTCCCCTTCTCGAGGCGATCAGCAAGGCGAAGAAGCCGCTGTTGATCATCGCTGAAGATATCGATGGCGATGCTCTCGCGACTCTGGTCATTAATAAGATGCGTGGCATCTTGAGTGTTTGTGCTGTCAAGGCTCCTGGTTACGGTGATCGGCGCAAGGCGATCCTTGGCGACATTGCTGTCCTCACCGGTGGCAAGGCGATCTTCAAGGATTTGGGGATCGATCTTGAGAGCGTCAAGATTTCTGACCTTGGTCGAGCAAAGAAGCTGATCATCACCAGCGAAGAAACAACCGTTATCAGCGGTGCTGGCAAGAAGGATGATATCGCTGGCCGAGTTGAACAGATTCGTCGTGAGATTGAAAATACCGATAGCGAATACGACCGAGAGAAGCTTCAAGAGCGCCTCGCTAAGCTAGCTGGTGGTGTGGCTCAAATTCACGTCGGTGCCGTTACGGAAACCGAGATGAAGGAACGTAAGGCTCTTATGGACGATGCGAAGGCTGCTACGCAAGCTGCACTCGCCGAAGGCATTGTTCCTGGCGGTGGAGTTGCATTGCTACGAACTGAGTCGGCTTTGAAGAAGCTTAAGCTTGAAGGTGACGAAGCTCTCGGAGCGAGGATTATTATGAATGTTCTTGATTACCCACTTCGAGCGATTGCTAATAACGCTGGGATGGACGGCGCGGTTGTCGTTAATCGCGTTAAGCAATTGAAAGAAAAGAACGAAGGCTACGATGCCAACTCGGATAAGTACGTCGACATGATCAAGGCTGGTATCATTGATCCGGCTAAGGTTGTGAAGACTGCGCTCGGAAATGCTGCGTCAGTTGCATCGCTTCTTTTGACGACCGAGTCGTTGATTTGCGATATTCCTGTCGAAGAAGAAGATCATGCTGGCGGCCATGACCATGGTGGCGGAGGCATGGGCGACATGGGTGGAATGGGCGGCATGGGAGGAATGGGCGGCGGCATGGGGGGTATGGGCGGCATGATGTAAGTTTGGTTGCCAAACCTACTTGGTCCGTTAGTTTGATTTGTTTGATAATTAGTTGTTTGCGAATCGAATTGCATCAGTTTGCAAACACATTCATTATAAAAGTTTGTCTGGTTTTTGATTTCAGGGAATATAAGAAATGGCAAAGTTGAATCTACGTCCTCTTGATGATCGAGTCGTTGTCAAGCCGCTTGAAGCAGAAGAAACCACCGCCGGTGGGATCGTGTTGCCAGATTCGGCACGCGAGAAGCCACAGCGAGGTAAGGTTGTTGCTGTCGGTCCTGGAAAGCTTCTTGATAGCGGCGCACGCGGCACTTTGAGTGTTGCGGTTGGCGACGAAGTTATCTTCGGCAAGTACGGCGGAAGCGAAGTCGAAGTCGAAGGCGTTGACTACAAGATTCTTCGTGAGAGCGATATTCTCGCTAAGCTCGCGTCGTAATTCGTTGTAGATAGGTCGATGGTTGTTCGTTTAGCAATCTTTAATCCAAACCAAACCCAACAGTCGTATTCAGTTTAAGGAAATATCGAGCGTGGCAAAGCAATTGTTATTTGATGATCACGCACGGGCACGAATGCTCCGTGGTGTTGAGAAGTTGGCCGATGCGGTCGCTGTGACTATGGGACCTACGGGACGCAACGTCATTATTGACAAGAGCTTCGGCGGCCCGACGGTAACCAAAGACGGTGTTACGGTAGCCAAAGAGATCGAATTAGAGGACCGATTTGAGAACATGGGCGCGAAGCTCGTTGTCGAAGTCGCCCAAAAGACGAGCGATCTTGCTGGCGACGGTACAACAACAGCAACGGTTCTGGCTCGAGCGATCTTCAAAGAAGGTCTTCGTAATATTGTCGCTGGAAGCAACCCAACGGGCATTCGTCGTGGTATCGACAAAGCAGTTGATGCAGCAGTCGTCAAGCTACAAGAGATGGCGAAGCCTGTCAGTGATCGCCGCGAAGTCGCTCAAGTTGGAGCGATCAGTGCGAATAACGACACCAAGATTGGCGAACTCTTAGCTGAAGCTTTGGAGCGAGTTGGCAAGGACGGCGTTATCACGGTTGAAGAAGGCAAGTCGACTGATACCACCGTGGAGTATGTGGACGGTATGCAATTCGATAAGGGATTTGTTTCCCCTTATTTCATCAACAAGCCGACGACAATGTCGTGTGAGTTTGAGAATGCACTGATCCTGATTTACGAAAAGAAGGTTAGCAACATTCGCGACTTGGTGCCTGTGCTTGAGAAGGCCAGCGCTAGCGGGCAACCTTTGTTGATCATCGCCGAAGATGTTGATGCAGAAGCTTTGACTCTGTTAGTTGTTAACAAGCTTCGTGGCACGCTTAACGTATGTGCTGTGAAGGCCCCTGGATTTGGTGATCGTCGCAAGGCGATGCTTGGTGACATTGCGACTCTGACCGGCGGAACCTTTATCAGCGATGATCTGGGGTTACCACTTGAAAAGATCTCGCTTGAGCACCTTGGACGAGCAAAGAAGGTCTCTGTTGATAAGAACAACACAACCATCGTCGAAGGTTCAGGCGATCGAAAAGAAGTCGATCGAAGGGTTGCTCAAATCCGAGCTCAAATCGAGCAAACCGATAGCGAGTACGACAAGGAGAAATTCCAAGAGCGACTAGCGAAGCTTGCTGGTGGTGTTGCTGTCATCAGCGTTGGTGCAGAGACTGAAGCCGACATGAAGCAAAAGAAGGCTCGAGTAGAAGACGCTTTGCATGCAACGCGTGCTGCTGTTGAAGAAGGAATTCTTCCTGGCGGTGGTGTTGCTCTGTTGCGATGCCAAGAAGTCGTGCAGAAGACTGTCGATAGCCTCAAGGGTGCAGAGAAGATTGGTGCGGAGATCATCTTGCACGCTCTTCAGGCACCGATGCGACAAATTGCCGACAACGCAGGTATCGATGGTAGCGTAGTAGCAGACGAAGTTAGTCAGAAGCCTCTTACTATGGGCTATGACGCAAACAAGGGTGCGTACGTTGACATGCTGAAGTCGGGCATCATCGATCCTGTGAAGGTCGTGCGAACGGCATTAGCAAATGCTGCGAGCATTTCTGGTTTGTTGCTGACGACCGAAGCGATGGTAACTACCTATGACAAGGACGATAAGAAGAAGCGTCAAGTTGAAGGCGTTGTTTCCTAGTAAAAATTTAGGATAGGCATCCAGCCTGTCATTTCCAATAAAGGTCACGCAATTTTGTGTGACCTTTTTTGGTATAGATCGATATGTTTAAAGCTTGATCTTCGTCCAATAGAGGTTTGTTCGGCATGGCGGCAAAGCGAGATTATTACGAAGTACTCGGCGTATCCAAGACTGCTACTCAATCGGATATTGCCAAGGCCTATCGCAAGTTAGCTTTGAAGTATCACCCCGATTCTCATCCGGGCGACGAAAACGCAACCGTGAAGTTCAAGGAAGCTGCTGAAGCATATGAGGTCCTCACCGATGATCAGAAGCGTGCTCGTTACGATCAATATGGGCATGCTGGCTTAGAAGGAAACGGCGGTGGGTTCCGCGACGTTGGTGATATCTTTGAAGCCTTCGGTGACATGTTTGGCGGAACTGTTTTCGAAGATTTCTTTGGTGGTCAACGCGGTGGTGGTGGACGCAGTCGGCAGCGACGAGGAGCCGATTTGCGTTGTGATGTGACTTTGACTTTAGAAGAAGCAGCCAAAGGGGTTCGAAAGACGGTTTCGCTAAATCGTCACGTCGAATGCAAGACATGCGAAGGCTCCGGTGCAGCTGCTGGTTCACAGCCGGAAACATGTCGCCGCTGCAATGGCCGAGGTCAAGTTATTCAATCGTCCGGGATACTCCGAGTTCAAACGACTTGTCCAAGTTGTCGCGGTGCTGGTCGAGTCATCTCTAAGCCATGCGGCGATTGTGATGGGCAGGGACTGCAGCCGAAGGAAGTTCGTCTAGAAGTTTCCATTCCGGCGGGTGTTGATGACGGAATGCGTGTCCGACTGCCAGGCGAAGGACAACCCAGTCCCGACGGTGGAGCAACCGGTGATGCCTATTGCTTTGTCCATATGAAGCCCCACTCGATATTCAAGCGAGATGGAATCGACCTAGTTTTGCAGTGGCCGATTACGTTTGCCCAGGCTGCGTTGGGAAGTACGATCGAAGTTCCAACGCTTGACGGCAAAAAGCCGTTGCAAATTGCCCCGGGGACACAAAGTGGATCGGTATTCCAGATGAAGAACATGGGAATGCCTGATCCGCATGGTCGTGGCCAAGGTAGCTTATTGATTCAAACGGTTATCGACGTGCCTAAGAAGCTCAACAAGAAGCAAGAAGAGCTTCTACGTCAGCTTGCGGAACTTGACAACGATCACGTGACGCCAGAACGTAAGGGGTTCATGGACTTGCTCAAGTCCTACTTCCAATCCGATGAAGATGCTGCAGTTTCCGCATCGGATAAATAGTGATTCGAGTTTGTTATATTTATCCATAGTTTAAGAGGAACGAAATCATGGGCGAATCCAAGACAAGTAAAGAAGAGCACGTAGACCAGTTAGATGACGCGAACGTTTTCAACGAGTCGGTCGACGCGGCTTTTTCTGACACAATGGATGAAAGCCCTTCACCTGAGGACACAGTGGCCGCGATGGAACAACAACTTGCAGAGCTAAAAGATCGAGAGTTGAAGGCCCAAGCGGAGCTGGAAAACTTTCGCAAGCGTATCCTTCGTGACACCGAGCAGACGTTGAAATACGCTTCGTTGCCGCTGGTGCGTGACATTTTGGACGTGTCTGATAACTTGTCGAGGGCTGCGGAAGCTGCTCAGGCTACAAGCGACTCGGAATCACTGCTTGCGGGCGTGCGGATGGTTCAGCAGCAGCTTAAAGGAGTACTTGAGAAGTACAATTGCAAAGCGATTGAAGCTCTTGGGAAAACCTTTGATCCAAACATTCATCAAGCAATCGCTCAGGCACCAAGCACAGAGTACCCCGCAGGTACTGTTTCATTGGTGGCCTCTGTCGGCTACATGATGCACGATCGGGTTATCCGTCCAAGCCATGTGATCGTATCAACCGGAAACGGCTAAGAAAAACTTACCGGTTTGTTTGATGCGTGATCTAAGTTCGTTTGTTTAGTTGATGAAGACATTATGCCAACCTACGATTATGAATGTGATGCTTGTGGCCACGCGTTTGAACTTTATCAATCGATTACGGCCCCAGTGGAAACGAAGTGCCCTGCCTGTAAGAAGAAGAAGCTTCGTCGTTTGATCGGAACGGGGGCGGCGATCGTTTTCAAAGGGTCTGGGTTTTATCAAACTGACTATCGAAGCGATTCATACAAAAAATCGGCTTCGTCCGACAAGAAAAATTCTGAAGGAAGCTCGAGTAGTTCCGGTGAGGGTGGCAAGTCCGAGTCCAAGGCGAGCAGCGATGCTACTCCGAAAAAGGAGTCAGCCAAAGAATCAAAACCGAGTGGAGAGAAGACCTCGAAGAAGACGCCGAAGTCAGAGTAGTTTCTTACCGAAATTGTTTGTTTGCGTCAGATAACGAAAACTGAGCCGCCTGGCGCTAGCCGCTTAATTGGACGTTCCAGCGCACGCGGGTTGCAACTCTGTTGAATATGGCTAGCGCCTGAGGCTGATTAGCGGGGGAAACCAAACATTCCTTCGCTCGATCTTTAGGCATTCCAACTTTGAAGACCCACTTTGAAGAGTAGTCGACGACTCGATTGCTTATCGAGTAATATAGTGAGTTGTCGCTTCAGCACAAATTTCACTCATGGCGGAAACTGAATCCATTACTGCTCCAGATATCTCCCATATCCATCGACTGTCGAATGGAATGACCCTTGTTGCAGAACCGATGCCTTGGTTGCGTTCGGCTGCTTTTACTTTGCTTGTACCCGCTGGAACAAGATCAGAGCCGGAGGGTTTGCAAGGCCTTTGCGGTATGACGCTTGATCTTGCGCAGCGCGGTGCAGGAAAGCGAAATAGCAGGCAGATCGTTGAGGATCTCGACTTTATGGGGATCGAGCGTTCGAGTTCTTGCAGCACATTTCATACTTCTTTCAGTGTGGCTTGTGTCGCGGAATCGTTGAATGAAACGCTCGGGATTTACGCTGATATTGTTCTTCGCCCTCACATGCCTGAGGACGAAGTCGATGAATCGCGTCAGACTGCGTTGCAGGAGTTGCTTTCGATCGAGGATGACCCCAGCCAAAAAGTCTTTACGCAACTAAAGAATCTTCGATATGGTGCCCAGTTTGGACGGTCACCTTATGGCTCAATGGAGGGGCTTGAAGCTGTTGGGCTTGAGCATATGGTTGATTATCACCAAGGTCGTTACATTCCCGACGGAGCGATTCTGGCCGTTGCGGGGAAGTTTGAATGGGCAGAGTTGAAAGAAATGGTTGAAAAGCTATTCGGTGATTGGCAGTCGACTGAAACGATTCCGCCAGGAACTGTTCCTATTCAAACGGGCGTTCAACATCTGCAGCATGAAAGCTCGCAGACTCACATTGCGTTGGCATATGATTGTGTACCCTATCAACATCCTGATTTCTATCAGTCACGAGGATTGATTAGTGTACTGAGCGATGGGATGAGTTCCCGATTATTCTCAGAGGTTCGTGAGAAGCGAGGGTTGGTTTATACCGTGTCTGCAAGCTGTCAAACGATCGGGGATAAAGGAAGTGTTTTGACTTATGCAGGAACTACTGGCCCGAGAGCGCAAGAGACCTTGGACGTTACGATTGAGACCATCAAATCGCTTGGCAATGGTATCACCGAGGGGGAGCTTTCGCGACTGAAGGCCCGTGTGAAGAGCTCATTAGTAATGGAGCAAGAGTCAAGCACCTCCAGGAGCTCGCAGATCGCTACTGATTGGTACTACTTGAAGCGAGTTCCAAATCGCAAACAAGTTTTAGCAGAGATTGAGTCTCTTACTTGCGAATCATTGTTGGAGCATTTTCAAAAGTATCCTCCCACCGGTTGGGGTTTGGTGACGATGGGCCCCGAGCCTGTAGTTCTCGCTGAAGATTTGGTTCGTGTTGAATCGAATACAACGGAGAGTGCATCTGAGGGGGCATCTAATCAGGCGAGCCAATCACCTGGAACTGCAAATCCCCTTTCTACGAAGGGAACCACACGATGAAATTCGAAAATACGACACTTGATAATGGTTTGCAGATCATCGCTGAAGTCAACGATGAAGCTTTTAGTCAGTCCATTGGCTACTTTGTAAAGACTGGCTCTCGTGATGAAGTCCCGGAGATGGGTGGCGTCAGTCACTTCCTGGAGCATATGGTTTTCAAAGGAACTGACAAACGATCTGCCGAAGATGTGAATCGCGAGCTTGATGAGCTTGGTGCGCAATCGAACGCATACACATGCGAGGATCAAACCGTTTACTACATGTCGATCCTTCCCGACCAGCAAACGCGAGCGGTCGATCTGCTCACAGACTTGATGCGGCCCGCGTTGCGAACAAGTGACTTCGAGACAGAGAAGAATGTAATTCTCGAAGAGATTGCTATGTATGATGACGCTCCCCCTTACGGTTCTATGGAGCGATGCATGGAGTCATTCTATGGTGATCATCCTCTTTCCATTCGCGTTTTAGGAACTCCACAAACCGTTTCGGATTTGGATTCCGAAGCGATGCGTGAGTATCACCGAGATCGCTACGCACCTGATAATTTGTGCTTGGTTGCAACAGGTGCGGTTGATTTCGATGCCTTAGTCAAGCAAGCGGAAAAGCTAACCAAGAGTTGGAAACCATCTGGGTTCAAACGCGTCTCAAAGATTCCAAAACATGGAAGTGGGGAACTCCAGTTGAAGCATCCCCCCGCCGTTCAGCAGTACACGTTTGAGCTATCGCAGGGAGTAAGTAGAAATGACCCGAGGCGGCATGCATATCGATTGCTCGCGACTGTGCTAGGTGATGATAGCGGTAGTCGTGCGTTTTGGGCTTTGGTTGATCCGGGGCTAGCGGAATCAGCAGGGATGTTTGCACATGAGTATGACGAGTGCGGAATACTTGGCTTGTATCTCACCTGCACGCCTGAAGATACGCAAGCAAATTGGGATGCACTGGTTACTATTGTGCGAGAAGAGACGAGCAAGAAGATAACCGAGCGAGAGCTTACCGTTGCGAAGAATAAGATCTGCTCGAGCCTTGTTTTGTCGTCCGAAAGGCCTGGCAACAGACTATTTACCGTTGGCAATGCGATGACTATGCGAGGTGTCTACGAAACTGTAGATCAGTCGATCGCGAATTACCGTCGAGTAACGTTAGACGCAGTGCATGATGCTTGGGATGACTATGTCAAACAAGGCGGTGCACGCGTCACCATTGGTCCGGAATTGGATGTGCTTAAATAGTTTCGAATCGGAAGAGAGAGCCGAGTGAAGAGCGAGGTTGTTCTTTTACGGAGAAAGTCTTGAGATCTTTCTCTGCGACTATTGTTGGTTTGTGACGTTTCTGTAAATAGTCTTGCTCGGC
>JAIYDQ010000123.1 GCA_027487375.1 Planctomycetaceae bacterium | reverse complement strand
TGGGATCTTTATCTAAGCTACTGGAATGTCGAAACGGCAAAGATCGCTCGTGATAGCTCGCTTCAAGTTTGGCGAGTTGCCAACGCGAAGTATCAAGCTGGTCAAGGACAAGTCTTCGCCGAAGCTCAAGCGAAAGCTCAGTACCACCAATTCGAAGCGGCGTTGAATGCTGCTTTGGCAGGTGCGTCTGTTCCGGGTTCTGATCCTGGCGTTTACGGCCGCGAGCGACGCTTGCGACACTTAATGGGCTGGGCAGCAACAGACGGACGCTTGATTCGTCCTACCGATAAACCGAACATTGCTCGTACTGATTTTGATTGGTGGACGGTTCAAGGCGAAGCCCTCATGCGAAACATTGATCTTCGTCAACAAAAATGGCAAATCAAAGCACGCGAAATGGAATTGATCTCGTCGAAGAATCAAGTCCTTCCTGATGTCAACATTTCGGCGTTGTATCGTTGGCTTGGCGTAGGTAACACACTCAACAGCCGAAGCGGTTCTGGGGAGAACTTCCCTGAAGGTCCTCAGAGTGCAACCGACAGCTTGCTGACAGGTGATTTTAGTGAAGCTGCGTTTCGATTGGAGTTCACACCTGCCGCCTTTGGAGCTCGTCGACAACTTGCGTTGGTTCGCAATAGCCAACTTGCCTTAGCCCGTGAAACGGAAGTACTTCAAGAAAAAGAAATCGCTTTGATCAATCGTCTGAGTGAAGAGATCAGCCTTATGAAGAGCCACTACGAACAAATCGAGATCAAACTGAATCAATGGAGCTCCAGCGAGCGTGATGCTAAGGCGTGGACAGATAAATTCGAAGTCGGCGATACGAACTTGGATATGATTCTAGACAACCTTCTTCGTAGCCAAGAACGCCGCGCTCGAGCTCAACAAGACTACTATCGATCGGTTACCGAATACAACAAGTCGATCGTTCAAGTACACCTGCTGAAAGGATCGTTGCTTGAATACAACAACATCTGCTTACAAGAAGGTCCTTGGGCTGAAAAAGCTTACTGGGATGCGGAAGGCCATGCCAAGCGTCGAGATGCCGCTCGCTACATGGACTACGGTGCAAGCCGACCACGAGTTATCTCAGAAGGTGCTTACCAACAGCATACGGGAACCGCGAATGATGGGGCTCGTGTAGGAACGGCTGGTCAAAAGAACAAAAACGCTTCACCGACACCATCGACAGAAACAAACGACAGCGGTTCACCTTCCAAGTCAGACGCCGAAGTTACACCGGGCCCAACGACCGAGGCTCCGTCCAACGCGACGGAAGAACTACCGAGCCTGAAAGCAAACTCGCAAACCAGTCGTCGGGTTTACCGACAAGCCGGCTACATTCACCCGCAACCATCTACACCATCGAATATGATTCGATAGTCTAAAACATATCGGCTTCCCACGATTGCATGGGAATCCATCCAAAACAGCAGTGCTGTGAACGAGGTCAGGGGGACCTTCCGTGGGCGCGATTGCAAACCTCAAAGTTTGCAAAAGCGCCCACGGTTTTTTTATGCAATCTCAGCCATGTTTCTGCCCAGATTAACTGGACCGCTCCAGGTTTGCGCTGGAGTTCAGGCTTTAGCCGCTTTCGGCAAATCCAATGTGCTGAGCGCCTAAAGGCTGTACTCCAGCGCAAACCCCTTGGTTGGCGATTATTCTTTATGTTCCTGTCTTTTCGTACTCGATTTCACAAAATCGCAGTCTTGCTACGTCCGCTAGGATCTTTGGTCTGTTTTGATCTAGATGACAGTCCTCATCAGTCTAACTCGAAGTTCTAACGTTTTGTCTTCTGTACCATTGGTTGTAACGAAGGGGGTTGAAAACTATGATATGGGCAGTGCTTGGAAAAAATCGTCTGCCTTAGCACAGCCCCTTCCCCTGAAAGCTTGCCTCTATGTCTGTGTATAACCACGTCCTCCGAACGCCATTTCGATCAGTACTTTTCAGCTCTTTCTGCTTGATGATGATCAGCATGTTTATGACAGGCTGCACACCATCCAAGCCCAACACAACTCCTTCCGAGACAGCGGCAACCCCAGGAAAAGAGACGACTACGGAACCGACCGCGTCTTCAGGTGGTGTGAAGCGATTAGTGTTTATCACCAACGGCGATGATCCATACTGGGACGCCCTTCGAAGCGGGCTCAATGATGCTAACGAGAAGCTGAAGCTCGGCGATAAAGGACTCAAAGCGGTAATGGACGTCAACGATGGGACGCCCCAAGGTCAGATCAATAAGCTCCGTCAATTACAATCGCAACCCGACGTTGCCGGCGTAGCGATCTCCGTGATCAACGCAAGCAACGCCGTGATCGCGGGTGAAATGGCAAAGCTACAAGCCAAAGGGATTCCGGTCATCGCCGTCGATAGCGACATCGATCGCACCAAGTATCGCGACTCAAGAAGTTTCTACTTGGGTACAGATAACATTGTCGGTGGACGGATGCTCGGACAAGCAGCCAAGATCATCTTGGAAGCTCGCGGAAAAACCGCTGGCGGCTATGTTCAATTTGCTGGCTTCACCGATGTCGATAACGCAAGTGCTCGCATGAACGGCGTTCGTGAAGCCCTGGGTGATGGCTTCACGGAAAAGGATCGCATGAGCGATGAAATGGACCTGTCGCGAGCCAGAGATAACGTGCGAAACGCAATCAATAACCATCGCGCTGATCTTGTAGCGCTGGTGGGTATCTGGGCTTATAACGCACCTGCAATCGCTCAAATTGTGGACTCTTCGAATCTGCGTAAAGACATTACGGTTGTTACCTTTGATGCACAAGCCGAAGCCATTGCCGATATGGCCAAGGGACGTATCGATGCGATGGTTGTTCAGAATCCATTTATGATGGGGTTCGAAACCGCGCGACTGCTCACAGCCCTTCTCGAAAAAGATGAAGCGACCATCGACTCCATGTTCCCCAACCGCAAACAACCGATTAGCGAAAACCCAACTGCAGACATCTATACAACCGGATTACGATTGGTCGCGCCCGATAGCGACACAAGTCTCAAGAAAGAACAATTCGATGACAAAATTGTTGAGTTCATGACTCTTACGGAATTCCAAGCGTGGCTGGCTAAATACAACCTGAAGAGTTCCTAATGTTCGGTGATTCAAAACTTCTCAAGTCGATCAGCTCGATCTTGAGTATTCGCGGTAATGAGCTTTCGTTAGTCTTCGCGATCATTGCAATCATCGGCACCACGATCGCTTTGGACACCAGTCGAAGCTACATCGAGTATCCGGGAACAAGCGCGATCGATGTCCTACGTAACGCATCGTTGCTAACGATCTTCGCGCTCGGTGCTTCGGTGATCATCATCAGTGGCGGAATCGATTTGTCGGCCGGTTCGATGATCGCTTTCTCCGGAACTGTGATCGCCTGTTCGATGCTTGGCTTACAGAGCCTTGGTACGCCCGAATCGCCAACGGCTCCGTGGATAGTCATCAGCGGTGGGATATGCGCGGGTCTGCTCGCAGGTTTCCTTGTCGGTAGCCTTCATGCATGGTTGATCATATCGGTTGGTCTTCCTCCTTTCGTGGCAACCCTTGCGACATTGGTCGGGTTGAGATCCCTCGCACGAATCCTTGGGGAATCAACGACAAGTGTTCTGCTGTCAGCAAAAAAATCGCAGATTCCAATCGAACAGCCTTTCTACACGGACTTCCTCCGAGAAAACGTTTGGATCTGGATTGCGACCGCCATCCTGCTTGCAATTTTCACGGCCGTTTTGCTCGGCTATACCATTCTTGGTCGACATCTCTATGCGATGGGTGGAAATGAACAGGCGGCATTACTAAGCGGACTTCGCACGGATCGACTCAAGTGGTTCGCCTACGTTTTTGGATCGATGACAGCAAGCGTTGCTGCCGTGTTTTACCTTGCCAACGAGGGGGTCTCAGCCCCGGTGACTCAAGCAGTGGGACACGAGCTCAATGGAATCGCCGCGGCAGTTGTTGGTGGTTGTTCTCTTCAAGGCGGAATTGGAACTGTCTCGGGTACTCTGCTGGGTGCACTCTTTTTGCGAACCGTAATTGATGCTGTCGCCAAGATCATCAAAACGGGTGCAGACGTTTGGCAAGGCATCATCGTCGGAGTCGTTGTTGTGTTGGCTGTTACACTCAGCCAATACCGATCTTCCCGAGCCGCCGGTCGCAAACTTTTTGCAGGTCCACTTGGTCTTTTGGCGATTGTAATCCTCGCTTCCCTGACGGGCTTTCTAGTCGCGACAACCTCCGGTGCAACGATTGGTTTTTCGGCATTCGCCTTGTTAGCAGCACTCATGCTTGGCTACCGGACTTTCGAAAGCTATAGGTAAAGCTTGATGTTTATTTGCTTCACCATCCTGATCGAGAAAACGTACAAACTGTGCAATAAACCATCATCACGAGACCAAAAGGTTTCTCTGAATTGACAGACTCCAACATCACACCACTCATCCAACTCAAACGAATTGGGAAATCATTCCCGGGCGTTCGCGCCTTGGATGAAGTTTCGTTTGATGTCGCTCCAAGTGAACTGCATGCGATTTGTGGTGAAAATGGGGCTGGCAAAAGTACCTTGATGAAGATTCTCTCCGGGGTCATCACTCGCTACGAAGGTGATTTGGTTATCGATGGTGAAAAAGTATCCTTCACCTCGACTCGCGATGCAGAGGCTGCAGGGATCAGCATCATCCACCAGGAACTGAATTTAGTCGAACAGCTATCGGTTTCTGCGAACATCTTCATGGGACGCGAACTGCAGCATCGCTTTGGACTGCGGAACGATCGCCAAATGAACGCTCAAGCGAAAGAGCTTTTAGAAAGCTTGGAATGCACGATTGCACCCACAACGCTTGCAGGTTCCCTGCGAGTTGGCGATCAACAATTGATCGAAATCGCGAAGGCACTTAGCCTTCGGAGTCGAATCTTGATCATGGACGAACCGACAAGTGCATTGACCGAATCCGAAGTAGCCAGACTCTATCGCGTAATCGAGAAACTGCGTTCTAACGGAACGACGATACTGTACATCTCCCACAAAATGGATGAAGTCTTTCATCTCTCCAATCGAATCACCGTCCTTCGAGATGGCCAGTTCATCAAAACCCTAGACACCGCATCCACCTCGCCGAAAGAAATCACTCATCTGATGGTGGGGCGGCAGCTTGAGCAAGCGGACGCCGAAATGGAACTGGAGGCGAATCAAAATGCAGACACCGTACAAAGTCGCGATGTTGTGCTTCGAGTCGAATCGCTGTCGCTTGCATGGCCGGGGCACGCAAGAGGTTATCGTTTAAAAGACATTTCGTTCGATTTACATCGCGGCGAAATACTTGGTATCGCAGGATTGATGGGTGCCGGTCGAACGGAATTGCTGGAATCGCTCTTTGGGGCTACTTCCATTGCACCGACCGGTCGCATCACTCTCGATGGCCAAGTAATTGCACCTAGGCACCCATCAGAAGCTTGCCGCGCGGGGCTTGCGCTGGTAACCGAAGATCGTAAACGGCTTGGTCTACTTGCCAAGATGAATGTTGGTCGCAACATCACGATCTGCAGCTTGGAAAAAGCAACCGCCGGTTGGTTTCTGAGCCCATCGCGCGAGGCGACT
>JAIYDQ010000333.1 GCA_027487375.1 Planctomycetaceae bacterium | reverse complement strand
GCATCCAGGGAACTTGAATCTTCCTGCGATCACTCAGTTAGCACCAGAAGTGGCCAAGGCGTTGATCGGAGAGAAAGAACACCTTTGGCTTGCGTTGAATGGCCTCAAAGAGCTCTCACCTGACTTGGCTCGTGAACTTGCTGCAGCCAGGTGTGCTTTGCAATTGGATGGCCTTAAAACCGTGACACCAGAGATTGCTGAAATTCTCGCAACACATCAGGGGAGCTTAACTCTTGGTTTAACGTCGATATCGCCCGAAGTCGCCGAAAAGCTTGCGATGCACGATGCATGGCTGAATCTCGACTCGCTGGCAACGATTGATGTTGAATCAGCGACGCAGCTTTCGAAGCATAGACAATGGCTTTCATTAGACGGGCTGAAATCGCTGACGCCAGAGATCGCCGAAGCGCTTGGACATTACGACGGTGATAAGCTCGATCTGAACGGACTTGAATCGCTTGAAGTCGAGGTCGCCAAACAACTCGCCAATGCGAAATGCGTTTCCGGGATCTATCTGAACGGTCTCAAACAAGTATCTCCCGAAGTCATTCAAGTGCTCGCAAATGGAAACTTCCACCTCAGCTTTCAAGGTCTTGAGTCCATTGACACTAGTTGCGAGCAGGCCCTGAAGGACGCGGAAAAGAAGCTCCGAGCCATGGGCAAAACGATGTTCTGGCGAAAAGCAGATCAGCCGTTGTTAACTTTGGATAGCCATAACCAAGAAGGCTCCCTCAGCAAAGGTGAAATGCGTAGTTACCACTGGAAGCTGAGAGGACAATCGCTAGGAAACATTACCGTTCGAGCCTTGCATATTGAGAATGGAAACTCTCGCGTGGTAAGCGAATCAGTATTCCCAGTTGAAGATAAACAATCGAAATCTATAGAAGTGAATTTGCAGTTAAAGCGTCTTGATGAACCGCTACCATCGAACGGGAACAACTTTGTTCCATCGCTTTCTCTTACAGCGAATGGAGTCACGATTAACGCTCATGAAGGCGAGAAGTTTACGATGCTTGGCGAGTTTACAACGCATTCTTATTCAATGCGTGGGCAATGCAATTACGAGGAAATCATCTTGAACGCGAGTAATTCCAACGACAACGCCCTTTCGACGGTCGAATCGATGATCGCGACCTCTAAGAAAGGTGTAGATTTTTTTGTTGTCGTTCTGACGTGGAAACCGTTTGACGAAGTAAATCGAAATGTTGGAGGAGCCGTGACGGGGAGCTAAGCCGCTTCTGTGAAAAGTGAAGCGGGTATCATGCTGGTATGGAACAGCAACAAAGATTATCAACCGATATCAGCGAATCTACTATCTGCGAATCAACGTTAGCAATCTTTTTCCTAGTTGGACAGCGCCAGATTAAGCACGCTAACCGATCGCAACCATGCTGGAGTAAAGCCTTCGGGCGCAAGCACCTTGAATTTTCCCAAAGCAGCGATCCACGTCTAATCCCCTAAGAATTGGTCATGAGCAGCAAAGATCTTCACGACCATGCCATTCATGCTCAACTGCTCGCATCAATAGTGCGCAATCAAACTGGACCGAACCTAGCGGGAAACGCGAAACGTCGTCGAAATAACTCGACTTGATTTTCTCAATATCGAGCGATTCCATTTTCCAGTTGCGACAGCGAAGTTCCAGTCCATCATATCTTCCTGCGTTGCGTGTAATGGAATAGCCCAACGACCCGCGTTTGAAAAATTCGGAGGCATCAGACAACGAGGAGAAGACAGAGGATTTTGGGAAAGCTTCCGTTACGTTACCGCATATCGAAACATGCGTGTCACCATCATCGCTGACCAGGTTAACCGAAATTGATTCTGTCGACTCTTGTACCGCAAAAGAAGCATGGTGATGAACGCCCGGGAAAATCCGACCACCAACAAAGGTATTGAGCCTCGAACTCGTATCTCGTCGAGGGATATATACCCCCTCAAGTGTTTTCCCATCCACATCCCATTCTACGGCAATTCGATGTGCTGCGTTTTCTGAGCCGATCCCCCATTGAAACGGGAAGAAGCGAGGACGAATCGACTTGAGTCGTATCAAACAGATTCCGCCAAATGCAAATCCACTTATCATCTTTGGACGAAAAGGCTTCGGAAGGATCGCTTTAATCGCAGCAGGATCGATCCGATAGTTCGCGAGTATGCGTCTGTCGATTGTTCCCCGAATAACGGGTAGCTTCATTCTACTTCCTTCTAAATAGATCTCGTTTACTTGGCAGACGACCGTTTAGGCAAGACCCAGCCTTTGCGTGGGAAATGGCAGGTGTAACCTCCAGGGTTTCGAACAAGGTAGTCTTGGTGCTCGGGTTCCGCTTCCCAGAAATCACCAGTGGGCTCGACCTCCGTAACAACTTTCCCCGGCCACAATCCTGAGGCATTAACGTCTTCAATCGTATCTAGAGCAACTTGTTTTTGTTCGTCACTGGTGTAGTAAATCGCGGATCGATAAGACATACCAAGATCATTTCCTTGACGATTTTTTGTCGTTGGATCATGGATTTGAAAGAAGAACTCGAGCAATTTGCGAAAGTCCGTCTTCGATGGATCGTAAACGACTTCAATCGCTTCTGCGTGGGTACCGTGATTTCGATAGGTGGCATTCTTAACATCACCACCCGAGTAGCCAACCCGCGTTGACACCACGCCCGGTTGCTTGCGAAAAAGATCTTCCATCCCCCAGAAACATCCTCCCGCCAAAATCGCTTTTTCCGTTTCCATATTTTGCTCCGATTGAGTATCTGTTTTTAAACTTGAGGTGGACTGCCCCGTCTGTTGTGCGCATGCCGCAAGCGATGCGAGTGCCACACAAAACAACGGCATACTCATACGAAAGGCTGTCCACGATTTGGTCGACTGAATCATTGTGTGTTTCTCCAGCACTCCCTAAAGAAAAGAATACTACATGACTTTGGTGCAAATCGATACCTACGAAGTCCGCGCAGCTTGAAATTGCGGCTCGGACTCACAGCTGATACCGTAAGACATCCTAGGACTTCATCTCTTACCATGGTTATCACCGAAATCCCAATCCTTTAGCCACAGAAATCATTCCGGAAAATTTCGTGAAATTGATGACTCTATAAGTAAGACCCTCCTTCCAAGATTCGTCCTAATTGAAGCCGTTAGTTGCGCTGCTGTTCTGCTGAGGTTCCTTTCGTAAAGGCTCGACTAGTGGTATCCCCGTTCACTGTCAGAATGTACTGTCCCAATCCCGTTTCTTTGCTGTTAGGAATTCGTGATGAAATCATTAGTTTTGGCTATAGTCGGATTCTTGTTGTCGTCACCACAAATGGTCATTGCGCAAGTCGTTGAGAACTTCACGCTCGAGGCAATCGTTGAAGACTCAAAAACCCAAGTCGACTCCAAGTTCGAGTTGAAAGACCACAAAGGTAAGACCGTGGTCCTGCACTTCCTGCTCAAAACAGAGTGTCCTTTTTGTTTAAGGTATACCAATCAATATGCTCAGCTAGCCGCTACAACACCTGACGTCATTCACTTGTTTATCAAGCCTGACAGTGAAAAGGATATCCGGGCTTGGGTAAAGCAACTCGTAAAGCTTGAGGGGATTCGTCAGCCTACGATTTACCGTGATGCCGGTGCAAAGTTAGCAAAGCAGTTTGGTATCCCAGACGGTTACTTTTTCCATGGACAACGCGTGCACTATCCAGCACTAGTAGTTCTTGATGGAGATGGCAAAGAGATGTTTCGTTATGTCGGCAAAAACAATAGCGATCGAATGTCAAAAGACGACTTCCTCAAGAAACTCGAAGCAATGAAATCTAAGTAGTGGCTTTGAAAACACCGGTTAATCGAAGTATATCCTCACAATTTACTTTTCAATCGCACAGCTTCTCCTGTGTGTTGGACTCATTGGAATAGAGCAGGAGTGCGAGCACATCCGTGTCTTAAAATAGCATTAAATGGCCGTAGGACTCAAACCGCAGCCCCGAAAACTGCCCCTACACCAGCGGTGATCGCCATTGCCAATGCGCCCCAAAATGTAACTCGCGCGGCAGCCTTCAACCAAGGTGCGCCACCAGCATAGGCTCCAAACCCACCAAGCAACGCAAGAAAGATTATCGAGGTCGCGACGACCACCGGAATAACTGCACTTTTGGGCGTTAGAACAGCTGTAAGCAAAGGCATGGCTGCTCCGACCGCAAATGTACCAGCCGATGCGAATGCAGCTTGTACTGGTCGAGCGCTCAGTGTGTCAGAGATTCCAAGCTCATCTCGCGAATGAGCTCCTAAAGCATCGTGCTTCATCAATTGGTCTGCGACTTGGCTCGCAAGCGTTGGATCAAGACCTCGTTTCTCGTAGATCGCGGCAAGCTCTGCATGTTCATGAACTGGGTTGGCAAGAAGTTCGGCTCTCTCGCGTTCGATATCGGCCCTTTCTGTGTCTGCCTGTGAGCTTACAGAAACGTATTCACCCGCTGCCATCGACATGGCACCAGCCACCAAGCCCGCGACGCCGGCAACCAGGATATCGTTGCTAGCGGTATTTGCAGCAGCGACTCCAACAACCAAGCTCGCGGTGGAAACAATCCCATCGTTTGCGCCAAGAACGGCAGCTCGCAGCCATCCAATACGATCCGTTCGGTGTAACTCTGGGTGTGGTAATCGCATGGTCTAGGACTCATTTTCGTGAATAAAATCGGGAAGCAGCTAATCCCGATTCTCACGGGCAAGTAGCAAGAGTATACAGCTTCCGTCCTCAATCACGTTAAGCCCCACATCTTGAGCAGCCCAACACGCTTGGTCATCTTCTGCTCCCGGCTTCTTCCGAACGCATTTATCGTCAGCTGCGATTGCATCCTGGATTACTTGTCGCGTAATAGTCGAACACGTGACGATCGACAAAGGTTCCGGGAAGGTCAGCGATGAACGCGAATGCAGATGCAGGTGACTCGACACACTAGGGCGCAGTGTAGATCGCCTTGCCTTCTTTAATCGTTTGAAGAACCTTCAAGTCTGCAAGCTCCTCGATTGGGACACTGTGCGGGTTTTTGTCGAGCACCACAAAATCAGCTAGCTTGCCAACTTCGATCGATCCCCGATTTGCTTCTTCGTAATGTTGATAAGCAGCCCAAAGCGTGATTGATTTGAGTGCGGCGTCTACCGGTATGCACTGTTCCGCCCCCAAGATGTCCCCGCTACGCGTGCGACGCGTCACGACAGACGACAGGATTCGAATCGCGCTGGGCATAGCCACCGGTGCATCATGGTGTTGCGAAAAAATCATTCCGCGTCGCAAGGCAGATCGAGCAGGGCTAATCCTTTCTGCTCTTGTTGCCCCAAGCACGGAATCACGATGCCAATCGCCCCAATAGAAGCAATGCATACCAAACATCGATGGAATGATTCCGTATTCCTGCATCACGTCCAGTTGGTCCTCACGAACCGTTTGGCAGTGAATCATGACATCGCGGCGTCCTTTGCCTGGCCCGTACTTTTCGCGTGCATCCTTGACCGCTCCGAGCATGATGTCCGCGGCGGCATCGCCATTACAGTGCCCGATGAATTGCCAGCCCTTCTGATAACAAAGGGCAATCTTTCGATTCGCATCTTCGTCCAACATGGAAGCATATCCACGGAAGCTAGCCGGGGATCCGTGCGGAGGTACAAAATATGGCTGGCTCAAAAATGCAGTCTTTCCTTGCGGGGATCCGTCAAGGCTAATCTTCACTCCTGCAATTCGATAGCCATTGATGCCGCTCTTGCTATACCACTTGCTGTCCAAGCCAAAGGGATTCTCGTTGGCCGAAATGTCTGGGTAACTGATGACGTCGATCAACATCTCTTTCTTTTCGGCTAGTCTCATCCAGCATTGATCTACAGGAGCAAGCGAACGTCCCTCTTGAGCTGTTGTGTAGCCATTGGCTGCGTAGAGTTTCATACCTGCTTTGGCGAGGCCGTCGAACTCGGCCTGCCCCATCTTCGGCATGACCTTCATCAGGCTAGCGTAGTGAATCGTTTCCTCCAGAACACCATCGGGCGTCTTACCGTCCTTTTCTCTCCGGATCACACCACCGACGGGATTCTTAGTCTCGGCTGTGATGCCTGCAATCTCCATCGCTTTGGTGTTGCCCGCTCCTAAGTGGCTAGATTGATGGATGATATAAACGGGAACGTCCTTGGAAACTTCATCCAATTCGTGTCGATTCGGATGACGTTGCTCTTTGAGTTGTGCATCGTCGTACCCGAAGCCAAGAATGATTCCATATTTTTGGGCAGTCTCAGACTGTGCATACTTCTTCAGCTCGGCAACAAGGCCTGGGATATCTGTAATCGTGTGGTCCGGAGGAGCGAGCAAATTTGCCGAGGCAGCTTGAACTCCAGTGCCGAAGCAATGTCCGTGGCCATCGACAAAACCCGGAAGCAAAGCGCGTCCAGCAAGATCGACGGTTTCAGTCTTCGTACCTTGAAACTTCGCGACTTCTTCGTTCGTACCAACAGCCAGGATCTTTCCATCTTTGATGGCGACCGCTTTCGCAAATGGTTGTGCATCGTTGACTGTTACGACTTCACCACCTTTGTATATTCTATCTGCAATTTGGCCATGAACTGGCATGGCCAAGGCGAATGCAAAGGTTGCACAAATCCCAACACGAATCATGGTTTCCTCGATATAGAATTAGAGTGGGGGCATAGGGTTTACGATCACGTCCCCAATTTTACTCCGAGAAAACACCGTTGCCAGACGGCCTGTGTGCTCGCGTTTGAATGATCACCGCACGGTAGCAGTAGTTGCGAGCCGATCAGTGTGACGGAGTCCAATTGTTAATGGTTTGTTATTGAAGATTAATCTAGAGAGTAGCCCCGTTCACCAGAACGGGGCTTTCCCTTGGTTTCACAATGGTCTCGCATCAGTAGCCACGCGTTGCGATAAAAGCCTAATTGGACAGCGCATGGGTAAGCACGATAATCGATCGCAACCATGTTAGAGTACAGCCTTCAGGCGCCGAGCACACTGGACCGAGTACACTGGACCGAGCACCATGGATTTGCCAAAAGCGGCTGAAGCCTGGACTCCAGCGCAAACCTGGCGCTGTCCCAGTAAACTTAATTCGTCGAGATTCGAAACATCCGATTCCTTTGTAAATGAAAATCTAGCTTCGCATATGAAAGTCCTCTCGTTTATCTTCGCGGTAATGATGGTATCGGCCTGTGCACTCCATGCGGCCGAGCGACCCAACATTCTGTTTATTGTTGCCGACAACTGGCGTTATCCGACCGCCGGAATCCTTGGTGATCCAATGGCAAAGACACCAACGTTTGATCGTATCGCGAATGAAGGAGTTCTCTTTACTCATACCTTCAATCCCGTCCCCTCGTGTTCACCGACGCGTTCCTGTTTGCTTACAGGTCGACAAGCACATGAGCTTGGCGAGCGAGCGAATTTGTGGAGTGGTTTTCCACGGGACACACCTGTGGTGACTCAGTTACTGCGCGAAGCCGGTTATGAAATCGGCTATGCAGGCAAGCCCTGGGCACCGGGCAACCATGAAGAGTCTGGCTGGACCGAGAATCCAGTTGGACCGAAGTCTGCGAGCTTTGCCACGTTTCATTCGAATCACGATTCGGCCAAGCCCTTCTTCTTCTGGCTCGGGAACACCGATACGGCAACAAAAGCCGGCAAGCTCCCGTTTCTGGCTGATGCAAAAGCGAAGCTCGACGCCAGCCAACTCACGATACCGCCAGAACTTCCAGACTGTCCCGAAGTGCGAGATGATTTGATGAACTATTATGGCGGCGTGATGAAGCTAGACGAGGAAGCCGCGCGAGCGATCGCTGTACTTGAGAAAGCTGGACAACTTGATAACACGATTGTTATCTACACCAGCGATAACGGTTGGCAGATGCCGCGAGGACTAGCCAATTGCTACGACGCCGGTTCGCGTGTACCGCTGGCGATTCGTTGGGGCAGGAACCTTACGCCAGGAAAAAGGGTGGATGACTTCGTCAATGTCGGCGATCTTGGACCCACTTTTCTCGAATTCGCTGGGCTAACGCCGCCAGCTTCGATGACTATGCACAGCATCAAGAATATCTTGCTTGGCAAGCCCGATTCGTTTCCTCGCGATGCAGTCTTTATCGAACGAGAGCGACACGCCAATGTCCGTCATGACAACATGAGCTACCCGGTACGAGCCGCGCGTACTCGCGACTTTCTCTACCTTCGTAATCTCCGCCCCGACCGTTGGCCCGCGGGCGATCCGGATGTTTTGTTTCTTCATGGCCGTCCCTTTGGCGATGTGGATACTACGATGGTGAAGGACTTCCTACTTGCTCACCAGAATGATCCCGCCTACGCGAAACAAATCGCGATCATCTTCGGCAAGCGACCCGCTGAAGAACTTTACGACCTTCGCGTCGACCCAAATCAACTCAACAATGTCGCTGGGCAAGCCGAGTATGCGCCCGCACTCCAACAGCACCGAGAGCGTGTCGACGAATGGATGAAGTCGACTCACGACCCAAGACTCGACCCTGCATATGATGGCTGGGATAGTTTTCCATACTTCGGCAAAGCACCTCGCCGTGACTAACTAGATCGATTCTTAGGTTGATGTAGCTACCGATTGAGCACGATGACCGGTTGTAGGATAGGCTTCCAGCCTGTCGTTTTCGCTATCGACAGGCTGGAAGCCTATCCTACTGCAATCTGACTAGCTACAGCTACTTCAGAATTGCTCTAGCTTAGAAAGTATCGGTATCATTCGTTAGATTGGTTTGCGTTAGCTGGTTCTGCTGCTGGTAAGTCCAGCACCTGCCCCTGGGCCAACAACCGCGTTCTGAGCTTTTCATAAGGTAGCTCTTGAACGTTTACCATCTCTTTCGCCGCCAATGCTGCCGCAACGCCCGCCCCCTGGCCGATGACCATCCAAGCTCCTTCAATTCGCAACGAAGACATGCCGACATGGGTGCAAGCTAGCGCAACGGGCACAAGCAGATTGACACACTGCTCGGCTTTAGGGAGAACCGAGCGGTAAGGAACGTGATACGCGTACCCCTGCTTGGGTTCTTTTTTCCGAACCGGGAAAATTGTCCCTTCGTTAATCACGCCCCCACCTTTGAATGCGATCCGCTGGCAGTCATGCGAGTCGATAGGAAACGAGGAGATCGCAATCGGGTCGTCCTTCTTTGGATTGTTCAGGATGTCTTTCTGGCTGATGACATGGAGTCCCTTCATGCGTCGAGACTCACGAACATACAAGGCCGGTGAGAAGTGGTCGTAGCTCGCGAACTCGTCCTTGCACAGTCCGAGTCCAACGTAGGTATTCTTAATGTTTTTAGGAACCGCAGGATCCGTTGTCAGGAATTGATAAAACTCCAAGGTGTACTGCTTATGAGCTTCCCATATGGCCTTTCGCCCCGCCTCGTCGGATGTATGCCAATCATTCCCCCCACCGATTAGTCCAATCGAGAATTGATGTCCGATCGAGTTGTTGCCGTCGAACTTGTCCCCCGGCATCGGATAAAGATCGAATCCAACTTGTTTGGCATTACCGCCAGCTTTCAAATATCGGCGAATGATCTCAAACCGGGCAGGATCGTACTTCTCGGGTTTCGGCATCGGAACCCGATTCTTTGGGTTCGATGTCAGGCACAGCCGGAAACTGTAAGTCATGATGTTTTTGTCTCCGTCCTCCTCCTTTCCACCATCGTCTGTTGTAAGCAGGGGCAGAAGCTTACCTTGGTCGTCGAAGCCGTTGATGTCCATTTTCTTCTTCGGATACCGCTTACCTGCCAACGGTTCGTCGAACTCATCACGTCCTTCTCGCCCGATCGTCCAGTCGACTCCAGCTTCCGCCATAAGATCCCCTTCGTATGTGCCGTCGACATATATCTTCGCGTTAAAAGTGCCGTTCTTGGTGACAAGGGAGACAATTCGGCGGTCTTCCGTCTTGACGGATTGGAGGCGTTCATTCACCCGCACATTCACACCAGCTTCGTCGAGCATTTTCTTTGTCACTCGCATTGCGACATGGGGTTCGAACACCCACCTCGATTGATCCTTTAGCGTTGGGTCGTAAGGAGCCACGAGTCCACGATCCGTATAGTCCTTCACAATGCGTTTATGCCATTCATCAAACAGCCCCATCAAAGTAGTACGCACCATTTGGTTGGAATCACAATGACTCAGCCCGCCAGTACTCATGGCTCCCACATGGTCAGTCGGTTCCAGAAGCATGACTGAAGCCCCTTCACGGGCGGCTGCGATCGCTGCACAAAAACCACCCGGAGTCGATCCGTAAACAATCACGTCCGCGTCAGAAGCGTACAGGGCAGGGTGCGCATTTGATAACAACACCGCGAAAATCAGACCAATGAATCGTGTCATGCGTTGAGATGCCCAGAGAGGGATATTTTGGAGAGGGATATTGATGTTAACGATTAGTCGTCGGACGCTTACGCAAACCGAGTGGAATCACAAGAATCGGCCGCAAATCAGAAATCCAAAACGATCACTTTGGTCCAACACTTTGTTCTTGCTTTCTCTAGTACTCAGTATGCACGGAAAGTTTATAGCACTTGAGCGTTTGCGATACGATCATTCAGTACACTGAGATGGTGTTTCATATGATCCAAGTAGTCCGTCACAAGAAATCCTAGAGTACATGTTTTATATGGCGTGATCGTGCACGACGTCAAAAAACTGGACGATCGCATATTGCGAATGATTACTGCAATCAACCGGTTGTAATGGTACCAAAGTTCCACCAGTGATTCCCAATCGACTTGATGATAACCGGAGGCAGCAACCCATTCATTTTGTTCATATTTCGGGAACACTAAGTCAGTACAATACTGAGCACGAACAAATCTCTGGTGATTATTACAGGCAGAATCCACCAGGTGACCAACAACTTCTGAAATCGACCAACGATCCGGAGCAGGTTTTGCATGTGCTAACACCGCATCGAGGTCAAAAAGCTTCCTTCGCCAAGATTCGATAAGCGATTCAATCTCAGAAGCAGTTTCCGTATAGTTATTCATCTACTCAGCGTTCCAACATATTGTGACATAAAACCAATTTTCGTATCCCACCAGCGATATAGCTTACCATTTCGAAACGGACTGCCGCGTATTGCCGGCAAACAATGTTCTAGACCGGATTCGTTGCACAGCGTTAGGTTTGCTCTGGCCTTCAGTCTTGAGCCGCTTTGGGAAAATCCAAGGTGCTCGGCACCTAAAGGCTGTACTCCAGCATGGTTGCGATCGATTATCGTGCTCAATCCGGCGATGTCCAATTAGTCGTACGTTAGTTAGAGTCGCGATGTTGATGGTATCCGGACGAAGATAATTTCTCAATCAACTTGTGTCCTCGATGCTTTCGGTCGAAATTTAACTCCGATCGATAAATCTCTATCATCAAGCGCAAACGGATTATTGCGTTAGAGATTCGATGCTGCTGGTAATGTTATCGATGGTTTCAACGCAAGGACCAGATTCTCTGGCGTGCCGCTTGAACAATATCCTTGAGCATCGAAATTGCGACGCCTGGCCGATTCGGCCAGATGCCTTCGAGAATTTGTCGGTACGGCCCACAAGCGACTAGAACACGACTTTCTGTCAACTTCTTATTTGTGTCACACTCTCTAAACGTTATCACAGAGACGTGACAATCGTCGTAGGTAGAACAAAAAGACTCCGACTGCAAAGTATTAAACGACTAGGCAAAATCTTCCGATAACGGAATTAGTTCGATGGCTTCTTAACGGATGAAGCAGCGATCGGGTTCAGGCGGACAGTAAAAAAGTTAATCTCCACAATAACCCTTTCGGTACAATTCCATGATCGACCAATCGATGCGATTTTCAGGGCCCTCGTATCTTCAAACGACTTCGCAGTGGCCAACGTGGCTCCCTTTTATGGCTGGGAGCTTTTTTACCTTCGGTCTCTTTTACTTTGGGGTCGCTCGTCCAGCCTCGGACGAGATGGCGGCATTGAAAAAGCAGATCATCGCTATGGAGCGAAGCGTCGCCCTAGTTGCCCAAAAGAAAGGCTCGGTCGACGAAACCAATCACTTGCTAAGCTTCCTTGTCGAGCAGCAAACGTATACCGAAGATGCTCGTAGGTCGATCGACGAAATTCAAAAGTTGAATACCGCGTTGATCGCCGAATCCAAACGCGTGAAGGAAGTCATTGCAGTTATTGACCAACTGGCTTCTATCAAAAACATGGCTATTGCCAATTCCCATAATACGGCCGAAGCTGCAGAAGCTTTGAACGCGACCGAAGAACTGCAACTACGCCTTATAGAATCTTCACCGTTGTCCAAGCAGGCTACGCAAGCAAGTGTCGATCTCCTGGAAATCCAAAACGCGATATTGTCCGACGCAGATAAAACTGACTTGGCCAAGGATTCGTTGAGTAAGCTTGTCGAGATTCGTTCAGCCCTAAGCGATGAGACCGCGAACATTGAAACGGCCGATGCTCGATTATCCGAATTGGTTTCGCTGAAGAATTCTGTATTGGTCGGAACCGACGACATCAAGGAATCGATTGAAACTCTTGAATTGTCCCGCGACTTGCAGAATAGTTTTCACGAAGCATCACGATCATTCCGCGAGATGCATCTTTGGATGGTTGAAATGTCGGCCATGCAACCGACACTTCTTAAAGTTCAATCTGCCCTCCAACCGCTGACCGACCTCGCGAACCTTGAACGAATGCAACCGGAGCAACTCCGCAGCTTCGCCAAGCAGTTCATGCAGCAATCCAAGACACGCTTGGCAAGCGTCCCTCAATCGGGAATAACTCGAGATTCTGAAATAGGTTCGAGGACAGGCGACGCCGAAACGATTGTAGAATAAATCGTCAACAGTCGTTCATCGAGTCTCGTCTCCTCGTGGGACGAGACTCGCTAATTCCCTACAAATCGAGATTGCAGAAACGTGATGGCAATAATCACGCATCGCAGTTTAAAACTCTTTCGGCGAACGTGATTGCCTGATACGGTTCAGCACCTATCGATACTTCGCAGATTCAACGTGTTTGAAAGGTTTGCGATCGCACGATGGCGAGTAACAAGGCGTGCAAGCGGTAATCCTCTTTTTTGAACGCAGTGATGACAGCTTCGATCTGCTTATGGTCAGAGATTACCAAGCCGCGACCGAGCCCGTAGGCCATCATTTTTTCGGTGAAACCGCGGGCGAAATCCTCCTGGCGATGGAGCAACTCGGCTCGCACGGCATCGAGGCCTGTCGCCTGTTTCGCCCCGTCTGACATGATGGGAAGTTCAAGGTCAGAGTTGATCGGAAACGTGGGCAAATGATCGCCCTCTTTCCGCTTCTGCGGGAGACTCGGATCTTCCCACGCTAATTCGGTACTTCGCCACGCACCTACGGCATCGTAGTTCTCCAGAGCCAGTCCCCAAGGGTCGATGCGGTTGTGGCACCCTGCACAGGCTGAACTCTCGCGATGAAGTGCAAGGTGTTCGCGGATTGATTTTGCCGAGGCAGTATTAGGGATCAACTCCCCAACATCCGGTGGAGGCGGCGGTGGCGGTCGATTAAAAATGTTTTCGAGCACAAAGATGCCGCGTTTCACGGGTGAAGTGCGAGTCGCTTCGCTAGTGAGTGTAAGTAACCCCGCCATGCCGAGTAGTCCTCCGCGCTGGCGGTTCGGCAAGTCGACTCGTCGTAATGCACTTCCGCGAATGGTCTCCCGTTCTAGTCCATAGTGCATGGCCAACCGCTCATTGGCCCAAGTGTAATTGGCGTCGAGCAGATCGGTGATCTTGCCATTCTCGCGCAGCAAAGCGGCGAAGAACGCCTTGGGTTCCTCCGCCATGCTGCGTTTCAAATCGTCACCGAAGTGCGGGAACAACTTCGGTTCCGGCATGACTCCCGCGAGTCGGTCGAGTTGCAGCCATGAGTTCAGAAAACCCTCGGTGAGCGCTGCTGAGCAACGCGGATCGTTCAGGAGTCGTTGCACCTGGGCATCCAGTTTCGCAGGGTCGGTTAACTCGCCCCGCTCCGCAGCGGCGCGTAGTTCACTGTCTGGCATAGTGCCGATTAGGAAATAGGAAAGCCGTGAAGCAAGTTCCCAGTCCGTTAAACGATAATTGCCACGCGGAGTTGACGGCGGAACAGCTTCTACTAGAAAAAGAAACTCAGGTGCCATGAGGATACGGATAAGGGCCGCTTGCAACTTGTCTTCAAAGGAAGAGTTCTTATCCGTGCTCGTTTCAGCGAATGTGACGATACGATCGATATCCTCAATAGCGACCGATCGACGGTATGTTTTTGGCAAAAGTCCGGCAACGACGGCGCGGACATCGCCGGCTTTCAATTCGGTTGCATACTCACGCTGAAATCCGGTAGGCGGCCAAGCATCGAAGTAAGGTCCAGATATCTCCAACCGCGCATCTTCAATCCAGCGGATGTCCAAACCCTCTAATTCATGCGGCATCCAGGAGTCACCCGTTTTTCCGATATGCTCGCGAAAGTATTTCTGCTTCGCATCGTGATGGCGTTGCCAACAGGATGGGTAGTAATCCACCGTCTCGCCGACAGCGCCCCCAAACGGATTGCCATTCACAAAGGTAAAAACGAAGGGGAGGCTTCCGCTGTTTTGGTCGATCCAGACGGAAGTTTCGAATAGTATGTCGCTGGCTTCTTCCGCAGGAGGCGAATCGAAAAGCCCAACGACGCGCTCATCTAACTCCATTCTGATAATCGCTCGCTCGCCTTTAGCGAAGTGGCGCGGACGCCCATGCATTTTGATCTTGTAGTTTCCAGAATGCTGAACGCGAAGATCGGTACCCCAGGCATGGCCGACCCAGTGACGTCGATCCCATGCCCCGTCGTCGGTTCCGCCAAAGTTCAGAAAGCTATTGGGATCGAATAGCCGGAAATTGGGATCGTCTTTGCCATCGATCCGATTCGCTCTAGTCGAGTAGGTAGTTGCTGTCGGAGCCTGCTCTGGCCAAGGACGGAGAACGCGCGCGGCTACCGATTTCGCGGCATCAAGATAACGTTCCAGCAGAACCACCGAGGTGTTCAATCCTTCGGCTAACGTGTCAAATCCATGGAGCTTATCGTCTGGTGGGAATCCGTCCGCAGGACGTAGTGGCACGCCAAACAAATCGCTCACAGTGCGGTTATACTCCGCTCGATTTAGTCGACGCTGCGCTCGCGGCCGAGCTGCAGCAGTTAGCCGTTCGCTTGTTTCCAACTCGCCGCGTAACCATGCGATTTGTTTTTCAAAGTCCGCAGGAGAAGGACGCTTCACCTCGTCCACTGGCGGCATCTCCCGACTGACAAGTTTTTCGAGCACATTCATCCAGGGATCTTCGACTCCCTCGATGTTCGGCTTTGCCAACAGTTCATCAATACGGAATCCTCCCGCGGCCTTGGCCTCGTCATGGCACCGCAGGCAATGCTCGTTGTAGAACAGTTTATTCTCTCGAAGCGTCGTGAGTGTCGTGGCTGGTTCATCCGCGTGAATGGCGGCCGATACAACAAGGAACCACGCGATGCACGCTTGGAGCTTGATCATAGACTTAATCTTTCCGTGACATCGGCAAATCGCTTCTCTTCGATTCCGGCAGTATCAAGCATCGTGAGAAAGAGATTAGCAAGAGGTTTACCCTTGAAGTCGATATGCTGCCCAGGCTTTAATACCCCGCCCCCATGACCAATCAGAATATTGGCCAAGTCGGTCGATTCATGCCAACTACCCATGCCCGAGCCGTACAAAATAGTAGAGTTGAAAAGTAAGTTGTTTTCACCTTCCTTCACCGATTTGATCCGGTCCAAAAAGTATGCCAGATGGGAGACGCGATGCCGGTCCACCTTCTGCATATTTTTGGGATCTTCATGAGTGTATTTGTGGTAACCTTCGGGTGCATCAATTTCAGGATAAATGCATCCCATTCCACCAATCTGCAGCGTAACCACTCGAGTCTGATCGGTCTGCAAAGCTAAAGCCGTGACATCTAGCAAAGCTCGGATACGTTCCGTGCGGGTACCAGAATCGGTTGGCGCTTTCGCTCCTGAAGGAACAGCCGGCGCGGGATGATCGAGCCACTTCTCCGAGACCTGCGTACGCCGCTCGACTTCGCGCACATTCGTTAGATACTCATCGAGCTTGGCTTTGTCCTGACTTCCGATTTGCCTTTCCAGTTCTCGAGCCGAATCAAGCACATCATCAAGCACGCTCTTATTCAAAGCAAGTCGGCGTTTGGCTGCAGTACGGGCCTCGAGAGAATTGTCCGCGAAGAGTCGATTAAAGGCATCTTGAGGATTTGTCTCTGCAGGAATGGGAGTCCCCGTTTCGGAATGCACGATCGAGTTAATCCCACCTGGGCTGAAATGGAGATACGGAAAGCGAGTTCGATCGCCTAGATGCCGCACTGCGACTTGATCGACCGAGACCGTGTTGCGAGTCGGCACCCCAGGCACTGCACCGAGGTCCGCACCTGTGAGAAAGCAAGTCGTGTCCTGACAGTGCCTCCCACATGCGTTGCGTTTGAATGCGGCCGGATGATAAAGCCCGGTGCAGACTGTGAAATCACTCTTGAAGTCGGCCAGCGGTTCGAGTGTGGGAGTTAACTCGAACTCCGAACCGAACGTTTTCGGCTTAAACGCATCCATCCACATTCCGCTTTCGGTATGGATAAACACCAGTCGCACCGGAGGCTTCGCTCCATTCACCATCGCTCCCACGCGGCGACGAGGAATCATCGATTCCAACAACGGCAGAGCGATGATTGCAGAAGATCCCCGCAAGAAAGTGCGTCGATTAAGAGTTGGCCTGAAATTGAGATTCATGAATGCTCCAAATCCGTGGTCTCGGATAGCAGTTCAAAACGTAAACACATTTCCCTTACTATCACATTGTAGTGTCAAGGGATTTCCAAACTTATTCAAGTTACCAAGTTTTCTTGAGTTCATGATGCTCCCAAGGCTCACTATTCCCTGATGATCAAAAGATTGGATCGACTGCAAGGTTAAGCAGCAATACAACGTGCTTGAAAATCGCTGGGAGATGATTGCAACTAGTTCGAACAACGTTTTCCACGGTACCGAAATCTATAGGAATCTATAGGCCCCCCAGTGCAGCTCAAAAGCGCAACTCCCGAATGCATGCTTCGCGAGTTACAGTTCGATGGTTGGTAAGATTGCGGCGTTCCAAACTGGGACACTCAAGTTCTAGTCTCGGGTACGACACCCAATCAACCAACTCCGTTACAAGACCTTTGACACTTGAGCTGAAGTTTTCGCGTCGTAGGATTGAGAGTCTTGTCCAGCTTTGATTAAAGCCTATTGTTGTTCCGGTCAGGTTTGAAGTAGCCTCGATGCAATCACGCTCAATATGATCAGGATCCAGTCATTCAAGATATGGGCACCGGCGCTAACCCACAAGTTCTTGGTCTTGATGTACGCCATCGACAACACTAGCCGCGCGGTGCCGATGATGAGTACGCACTGCGCGAAATCCCATTGGTAAGTCGGTAGGTGCAACAGTCCAAACAGTATCGCAGTTCCTAGCCAGGCCCAGCAGAGACCGGCGGTGCGGCTTAGACCAACGCGGGCTACCAGGACATGCAAGAGGGCCAGCATGGGAATCACGGTCAAAACCTCTTCACCGACCAGTTGCACAGCTGTCTTGGACAAGAAAATCAATAATCCTGCGGGCGATAGCTCACTTGCCTTGGCAATTGCAGGATTTGCGGCTGCTCCCAATGTAGCCTGGACCAAGCCACCAACCATCAAGGTAACCACGATGTTCAGGATCGCAAATACGATCATGAGCTTGATTTCTCGCCACCCTACCTTTCCAAACAAACACCCGGCATTTCCCTTGCTGCCCCAAGCCAAACCCGCTAACGGAATGACTGGAAAGAGAACCGCTGGTACGAAGGCACCGACTGCGCCGCCCGGCCAAGTAATCGGCGCGATGAGCAGGGCAAAGGCGATCGCAACAAGTGCAAGCAAGAACCACCACTGCGTGGCCGTTAATGCAACAGGAGATCCTTGATAAAAGGGGAAATCCCGATTGGGGTCTTCTGGTAGTTGCATAGCTCGCTTTCCATACCGAGGTCATCTTGGTTGTTAAAGTTTAACCTACAGAATATCAAGTACATGCCCATCCCTAGAAGGCCATAGCAGGACTATGTTTCTAAAGTTGATTTCACGTAGATACGTGTCTAGAAACAGAGCCTAGCTTAATAGCGCCAGGCTTGCGCTGGAGTCCAGGCTTTAGCCGCTTTTGGCAAATCCAAGGTGCTCGGCATAAACGCTCTACTCCAACACGGTTGCAATCGATTATCGTGCTCAACGTAACACAGAATCTAATCCTAGATTTGTTCTCTTATTTCAGAGTTCGGCAATTCGGTTTGGATTACAAATCGATTTCGAGTACGAAGCAGTACCATGGTAGTTCTCCTTGCCAGTCTACTCCCAATGACAGCCCAGCACAGCTTCCTGAAACAACTTAGCATCCTTGGACATTGAAGGCATTGAAGCCGTTATCTGTAGAGTTTTTTGGGCTCGAGGCAGAAGAATCGTGAATACTTTTTCGCGAGGCACTTCTGGATTGGCACTCTGCATTATGAACTCCACATACAGGCCCTCTTTGCCTTTGATCGCAGCCTTGCGCACGCCGCCAGCATTGCGACGTTTAAGGGACATGTCGACCGACAATTCCGCCGATTCAAAATCGGCATCAAGCATCTGTATATGAATCAAAGCTTTCGACTCATCATACATGTATGCATTCGTTGCTGAGTCCCAGCGCCAACCCTCTGGTAGCGCTAATGCCAACCCTTCAATCGGCGAATCAACATAAGGACGTCCTACGACGTCGGCCATTTCGACAGCTCTATTTTTTGAGCTGTTCATTGACGCATCGCGCATGTCGTTCAACTCTTTTGCAGACAAGTAACGCACCGAACCATCTAAGAATAACACAGGGCCACCGTTCAAAGCCGAAAACAAGCTAAATGCCAGAATGCGATGGCAATTGTTGGGCGGGTCTTCATTGACATCTTCAAACCAACTAACGACTAGATCCTTGTCAATCTGCCGAGCCATTTCCGGAAAATCGTCCTCAAACTCCTTGAGCAACTCCCAATCGACATCGCCAAACCTCTCCGCAGAGATCCGCCGGTAATGCTCGCCAAACTTCGCGAACTCAACTCTCATCTGCTGCGATTGCTTACTCTCGCAACCGAATGACGCAATGATGGCGATCATTACGACCAGCCACACACGCTGCGTTTTCACAATACACTTCGAAGTGTTCATAAATTGCATTAGGTTTATTTCAAGCGGGGGAAGCTTATCATTCACGCGGGAGCATCCCGAAGTGAAAAAGTTGTACCGAAACCAATTCGGTATAACAAGAAACAAGACGCCTTACCCAGCATAACCAAAACTCTTGCGAAAGTGTTGAGTCTTCTCGCACACGTGGCAGCCACTCTACGAGCCAATTCACTTAGGGCTACGCAGAGACTCAATCAAGGCAACTCTGGCCACACACAATCAATCATGTAGCTTTGCATTTTGGTTGTATTTCAACATAGCAAGATGGTCATCCGAGCCGTTGAACCACCCGTTTTTTTCTTTCATTCTCAGGCACATACAGGGTTTCACTACTTAGCAGCCTGTTCAGTAACTTCGTTGGTAACGATTAACCTTCCATGAATACATCTAATTTTTGACCAGCGTAAATTCGAGGCGGTACACCGACGACTTCGTAAACAACAAATAGAACGCGAGTATCCACTCGCTCGGTCGTGCCGCCAGTCAAGGAGCTTTTGGGAACGATACGCGGGTCAATACGAACAAAACGTAACTCGACAGCCGTCCGATCGCGTCCACGCACGAACGCTTCAGCGCGTGCGTCAGGACTTACTCGACTAGCATCTTCTTCGTCAACTTGAACCCGCACGCGAAGCGGTCCATGCACTCCAAGTTGGACGAGTGGCTTTTCGGTTTTTGTCGATTCTGCAAACTCACCTGGGCGAATGTCGACATGCAAAACCAATCCATCGACGGGAGCTCGAACGACTAATCGGTCGAGATCTACTTGTACTTGCTCTACACTTGATTTGGCCGACGCGACTTCATGCTCCGCGATCTCAATATCATGGCACCAGGTACCGGCCTCCAATTTTGCGAGATCCGCTTTGGCTTGTGCCAGTTCAGCATTTGCTTGTTCGTAGATGTACTTGCGCGCGAGGTGTTCTTCTTCGCTTAACGCCCGCTGTTCAACCAGTAGTTTTGCTCGATTCCAAGCATCTTCATTGCGTTTTGAACTTGCCGTGGCCGCCTCCACTCTGGCACGTGCTGGCGGAAGGTCCTCTGGGCGAGTCCCTGACTTTAACTTCAACAACTTAGCACTTACGGTTGCCAACGTCGCCGTTCGATTATGTAACTCAGCTCGCAATGCACGATCGTCTAATGCAAACAGAGGCTCACCTGCGGAGACAGTTTGACCAGGGTACACATAGACTTTGGACACAATTCCAGAAATGGGAGTTGCGATCGCAACGGGTTCGCCGGCCATCTGAACTTCGCCAAGACCAGAAATCGTATTCGTGCCAAGTCTTGTCAAAGGGGGCGGATTTGGCGCATCCAAAAGCTGCTCCTTCGGCGTCAAATGACTCAACGTTGCGATACCAAAGCCTACAGCAATTGCAGCGATGAGCGGAATTCCAAATTTGACCAGCATGGTACATCTTCCGTTTGTATAGAACTTTCGATATTTTCGATAATGACGTTAGCGCGAAGTCGAGTGCGTAGTGACGTCGGGTTTTCCAAGCGAAATGCTTTCGACCTTTGCAATCAGGCCATCTTCCATATGCACTACTCGATCTGCAAAGCTGTAAACGCGAGGATCATGCGTCACCACAATAGCAGCTCGATCTTCTGCAATGGCAAGTTCTCTTAGCAATGTCATGACTGCTTGCCCTGCCTGGCCATCGAGTGCTGCAGTCGGCTCGTCGCAAAGCAACAACTTCGGCGAGTGCACTAACGCTCGCGCAATTGCTACGCGTTGCTGCTGGCCACCAGAGAGTTGACTTGGAAGCTTGTGCGCATGGGTACCTAGGCCCAGTTTCTCTAGTAGCACCTTTCCCTGAGACAACGCCGTCGGCCAGTCGAACCCGCTGGCGACAAGTGGTACAGCAACGTTCTCGGATGCAGTGAGCCCTGCGAGAAGATTGTACTGCTGAAAGATGAAGCCAATGTTCTTCAGTCGATAGGGCACAAGCATCGACGCAGACATGGATGAAACTTCATGGCCGAAAACCTGCATCGAACCAGTTGCGCCACGAAGCAGTCCAGCAATCAACGAGATCAAAGTAGTTTTACCGCATCCACTCGGCCCGACCAGCATCGTCAACATGCCAGCGGGGGCGCTGAAGTCAACGCCCTTCAAGACGCTGACGGAACCAGCCGCAGTTTTAAACGCCATTTTGACGTCTTTACAAATCACACTCATTGCTAACCTCGGAAGACAACGGCGGGGTCGACGGTCAATACTTTTCGCACGCTGACCACACAAGCCAAAAGAGTTACCAATACAATGAAGATGCCTGAACCAACAAAGATGAATGGATGCATAAACATTCCCCGCAACCCTCCAGAGAGCTGAGTGCTCGTCATTGCAAAGAACAGATTGGCAGCCCCAATACCAAGGCAATAACCGATCGTGGATACGAACAGCGCTTGGGTCATGATCATCCGAAGTATCACCCAGTTATTGATACCGATGGCCTTTAACGTCGCGAACTGCTTCAAATTCTCAACGCTAAACATGTAGAACGTTTGTCCAACAATAGCAACGCCAATAACCACCCCCATTAGTATCGTTATGCCGAAGTTTTCTGCGATTCCCGAATACTTTAGGATCCACGTCTGCGTGTCGTCCATGAACTCGGAACGTGTTCGAGCTTTCAGGCCAGTCGCTTTCGTAATCTGCTTAGCAACCTCTTCTGGTGAATGGTCGGGGGCAGCACGGGCAAGAACATACGTTACGGGATTAAGCGTTTCTCTGGCCATCGACACTCCCAAGCTTCGTCGGGTGTAAACGCGAGGCATTCCGCTCCACGAGGCACCGATATAGCAGATCCCCACAACCACAGCCCGACGCTGTCCAATTTCGACGATTGCTCCGACTCGAGGTTCCACTCCTGGAAAGATGTTTGTGTAACCCGCGATGTCCATAACAATCGCATCCGGCTGATGAAAACCAGCCAAGGTCCCGATGAGCATCTCCTGAGGCGCACCGACCATGGATAGATCGTCTATCCCTACCAATTGCACGAGCTTCATACGCCCGTCCTCCGTTCGCAATTGTGCGGTTGATTGATAATAGGGGACGGCCCACTGAACTCCTGGAATCGATCGGACTCGATTCACGGACAACTCGGCGATCGGATAGCCTTGATCAAGCGTTTCCACGCTGGACTTCATCACCCAGATGTCAGCTTGGTTCGCTTCGAGAATATCCCGAGTGGACGCGTGCATCAACGAATGAAAAATGGCGGATTGTTGGCTGATGAGCAACGTCGCAAACGACACTCCCAGGACCAACGCAACGTACTTGGCCTTGTCATGCAGAAGTATTTTAAACGCAACCAGATTCATTACCAATTTCTCCAAGCAGCCGATTACTTCGAAGAGGGCTTTTTCTTTTTTGACTTTGGCAATGGAAAACCTTCGCCGTAACGCTTGATCGAATCTAATGTGACATTGGCAAGCACATCAATGAACGCGCCTCCTTGGTGCACCTTCTCGACGACAGCAGGCGCAAACTCTTGTAAGATTCGCCGATGAGTCATGAACGTTGAGGCCAAGAGATGCATCGTGATGACGCCAAATCGCACCGCATCGTTGTTCTTGGGAAGCGACGTCACGCGACTAACCACGTCGCAAAGCCATTCAAACTCCGGGAGATAGCTGTGCTTAAGAACTTTGCGAAACGAAGCGGACGGATCAAGGGCTTCGCGTTCGATGAGCTTTATTGGCCATGCAACTTTTTGAGCCGCGTAGTCCTTGATCAACCACTGAATAGCTAATCTCAAGGACTCTTCTGGTGTTGCGTCGTTGGCCTGATCAAACAGTGGCAGTGCTTCGTCAGAGATCTTGACAGCCGTGACAAGCACTTCCTCGTAGAGAGCTTCCATACTTCCAAAATGGTAGGGGATCGCCCCAAGCGAAACGCCCGCCTTGGCGGTCACTTGTCTGGCTGTCACCCCATTAAATCCAAAGTTGGCAAAAAGCTCGCCAGCCGCCTGGATTACGGCCATCTTCGTCTTCTCGGAATCGCTCGCACCCCCCATCATCGCCTCCACGAATGCAACCTATCTTTATAATACATTTGTATCATACAATCGTACTACACATAAAAGCCAAAGTCAAGTCTACTTCTCTCAGGATCACCCCTGATGTCGAACCTTCCTTAAAAAATGGCTTTTGAGTTGCAATTTTCCCGAATCTGTGCGCCACACAAGACACCAGCTCCGGAACCCACCCTCCGACAATGACTAAGCCATCGCGGATCGCACCGAACGTCATGAGTACCGCAAGCAAGACGGTTCGGGCCGCTTTAGTTTCCTTCATAGCACTCCGCCGTTTGTTCAGTCGCTTCCGTGAATAGCTGCTTGAAAAATTACTCGTAGATCGCCATAGCCGCTTCTTCACCGCGACCATCCATCGCTCTTAAGTCAAAGTAGGTTCGCAACGGAGACGGCGCGCAAACGGGGACACGCGCAAACCGGATCGCTTGGATCTGATGGCTAAATATTTGGGGATTACTACTTAAGTAACCAAGAGCAAGACGAAACTTATGCCCAGCAAAATTGTTGGCGACTTTTTGCCCGCGAATTACGCTAATGAACGCGGATAAATGCGGGCGCGAACTGGTTTGGGGCTTGTACTCGATTCCTTATTTATTCGCGTAGATCCGCGCTGTTCGCGGGCAAACGAAGCTAGTAACGGCAAAGCAAAAAACTAATCCTAAGCAAAGTTAACGCGTAAGGATTTTGTGCATATCCCCGAGTGTTTGCTTCGTTATGTTGCGGCGGCATCTCACTTGACAGCTTCAAGTTTTTGAAATGAATTGAATCCACTGCCCCCCTGAATTGACGAACAAACCAATGCACGTGCGTAATGGAAATGGTTTGAAAACAAGTGGGTGCGACTCCCACCTGAATAGCTCTTAGCCAGTGGTTCAGTATCGAGTGTTGCAGCGTGTCTGGTAACAGCCACGTTAAAGCATAAACAGAAACGTTCGCGTAGACATCCGCGTTCAGTTTAAAAATCGACGCGACTTGCCTGACGAAGGCTGTTCGATGGAACGGAATTCCTAACGATCATTGATTCTTAACAAATGTATCTTGGAAGATGAACAGTTGCATTTTCATTAATGTAAACCATTGACTTCAGCTACGAGTGATAGTTAGCATTTTGAGTAGTTTGTAAGGTAAGTCTTAACTACGCACGGGATATTGTCTATCATGATGGTAGTAATCGACAGATATACAGGCGGCGACACGTTAGGTCTGTCGAAGGCGTTGGTTTCGCTTGTATTGTTCAGTTTAGTGCATTGGCGATCTGGCGATTTGCTTGGACAGGAACTGCTAGGCAAGAGTGATGCTCTCGGCCTCGCTGTAATATCTGAATTTGAAAGGGACTTAACTTTTCCATCACCAACGCAACTGGTTGACATCCAAATCCCTGACTCCGATGCAGGTAGCAAGGTTGGTACAACGATTCGATTGGTAAATAAGCTGTCGGGTCCAATTCAATTAAAGACTGTTCATAAATCTTGTTCATGTATTAGAGAAAAAGTTCCCTATGTAAAAATTGATGTTGACGGTTCGGAGGAAGTGTTTTTTGAATTCGACATTGAGAAACGTCCTACGAAACTTGATCAACGATTTTCGGTGACCATACAGTGCGAGGGTGCCTGCGACCAAATTCAGATTGGTTTCCGAAGTCAATTAAAAAACGCTGTCGTGTTTAGAAGCACTGAACTTCTCGCAGAGTACGCTAAGACCGAGCGTAAGAAAATCACTGAGATTGCGATCGATACGTCAGATCCCATGGTTCTGACAAAGTCTGATCTTACTTTTTCGAACGAGCTCAGCTCAATGAGCGGGAAGTTCGTGAACAAGAATGGGAAATGGTATGTTCACGCTGAATTCGATCCGACTCTTCTTAGCGGTCCAGTCAGCCAGGGCGAAGTTTCAATCGTCCGTGACAAGAAAACAGTGGCTGTCGCTCGGTTAACCCTCCGAGAGCGACCTCCAGTGGAAGTCCTACCAGCTCCATTAAATTTTTACTTAGCTGACGATGGCCGCCGGGAAGCAATAGCGATCGTTAGGTTTGCGGGTGACTCGACTGTCGGAATCCGAAGTATCGAGCTTCAGGTCGAAGGAAAGAAATCCAGTGACTCCGTAGTGACTTGGCAACAAATGACAGGGACTCGTTCCCGGATTCGTATTTCCTTGCCGTTGAACTCGGAGATTTTCTTAAAAAAGAGTTTGGCCATGCGCGTTGAAACCACATCTGGACAGGCGTATCCTCTGGATGTTTTTTACACCCTTTCGAATTGATGGAGAATTACGATGCGATTACTATTCATGGTCCTGGCCGCGGCAGTTGGATGCTTCGGAATTGCAACCGTTAGTTATAGCGGTCCTTGCTATATTTGGCCCGAGGTTGACAACTGCAACAACTATAGTTCCGATTGCCCGTTTGTGTGCGAACCGGTTCAGGCACCGATGACGGCGTGCGGTGTCAAGTATGTAGGCAATGATTTTAGCGTGTATAGCCCCATGCTGTGGGTTAATGGAGAAGGAACTGCCCAGCACGGTGGTACTTTGACAACGAACAATTGTGTTTCGATGTTTGTTTGCTATTCATCGGACGTAGTTATCGGAGGTGATGAGGGGAACGGGTTACAGTTTTGTTTCGTACTGCCAGGGTTTTCGTATCCTTTCCCGCTGACAACCGAGATTCCAGGAAGTTCATGCCCCGTACTTGACGGTGCCTGATTTTTGAATGGGTGAATCGAATCGATCGAGATGTTTTGGGAGTTTTCTATGCTTCAGATGTCCCCACAATGCTTTTTTTCTTTCCACGAACGATGGATGCTTAGTTGGTTTTCCATCGAGGCGCGGCCTTCGCTATTAGTTCGAATTGCGTTGATCCTTGGTTCAGTAATTGGGATTGGACGCTTTGCCGTGGGCGATGAACCCCCGCCGAACTCGAAGGAGATAGCGGCTTCGATTTATCGAACGGCGATGGAGAATAATCTCGCCATCCAAAACTCAGAGGTTCGTATTGTCGAGGATTATTTGTACGTGCCGCAACAAAAAACGCTCGATGCTGATATTGCGGCAGTTTCGCAGAAAAAGGTCAGTCGAATTGTGGTCGATCGGATTGCCGAACGTTGTGTGTTATTGTCATTCCTTCTGGAAGAGCATGAGAATGGAAGCAAGTCTGACGATGCCAGAAAGCCGATCCGAAATGAACGTTGGTTTTTTCGCGAATATCAAGATGGCGTTTCTGCAACTGCTGACTTTTCAATCGCCGATTCCGAGAAAATTTTTAATGTCGGTTCATTGAGAAAAGAAAAGAAATCGTTTGATGAATTTTGTATTCGAAGTGATATTCCTAATTTCGAGTTTTGGTGTTTTTATCCGATCGATACCAAGTTTTTCGGCCGCGAAAACACGATCTTTAATCACAGCAGGTTTGCTACAGGCGACGTTGCGATGCGTCGATTGCCGGATGGCACCGTTAAACTAATACATAGCTATGAAAAGGCCGGCATAACGTCAACGGTGGACTTCGATGCAAAGACCCGCATGCCATTTCGTACGGTCTCGGTCGAAAAAAAAGCGGAGTCTATTCGGGTAATCGACGACCATACGACCTCCCTGGAATCCGTGAACGGGATTTACCGTCCAACACACATCAGTACTGAGAATGAAGGTTTGCCCCGCAGCGTGGGGACCAACGTGACTCTAGAGAATGTTCAAGCTAGCATAAGACTTTTCGATCGCGTTGGAACGGTAGATATCGAATGGATGCAATTTAACGAAACGGCATTGCAGTTTCCAGACATTAATACAATCCTTAAAGACGAAGCTCAGCGTGCTCGTTTCCTGAAAGTCGATCTAATGGATCTACATCGTAAAGATAGTCGCTAATTTCCTCGTAACAAATCAAGAACAAACAGTGACACGCACAAACTGGATCGCTTCGATTCACTGACTAAATGTTTGCGGCTTGCTACTTAAAGCACCGAGAACACGACTAAACCTTTTCCCAGCAAAGTTGTTGTCGACTTTTTGCCCGCGAATTACGCTAGTGAACGCGGATAAATACGGGCGCGAACTGGTTTGGGACTTGTACTCGATTCCTTATTCATTCGCGTAGATCCGCGCTATTCGCGGGCAGGCGAAGCTTGTAACTCCAAAGCAAATACCAAAAGCAACATGAGTGCCGAACACTATTGGGCCTGCCACTTTGATTTGTCCTACTCTTTGCTCAGCGACTCAAGATATTCGAGCAGCGACGAAAGATCGTATGTGGTGAACTCGTTCATCACACCAGAAGGCATCACCGAGGTCGGCGAAGTCTTGCGTTCCTCAATCTCGTCCTTCATCACGGTCAATTCCTCTCCTTTCAGATCGCGAATCGTTACACGATCGTTCAACTCGTTGGTGACGAATCCGCTGAGTGATTCCCCGTCCTTGGTCAATATCAAGTTCGTGATAAACCCCTGCGCGATGGTCTTGCTTGGCTCCAACACGGCAACTGCTAACTCGGGCCGTTT
>JAIYDQ010000239.1 GCA_027487375.1 Planctomycetaceae bacterium | reverse complement strand
GGGATTTATTACGGTTCCCCACGCCACGGTATCGGTGTCGTGAGCGTTGGTATTCTAAAACAATTTCCAAAAGTCGAGTAAAAGCAGAAAATGGTTACGCAACAACTTACGAATCCGATGGGACGTTCTCAAACGGCAATCAAGTACGTTCGTGATGGGTATCGGGCAATTCGCGGGAAATCGCCAAAGTACACAACAGATTTACATTGTGTTCGAACAGCCGCTGCGGCCATACGCCCACCGTTGACCTTACAAAACAATTCGGTGACAGAGGTTGAGTGGTCATTGCTGAGCAAGCTTGTCGAAGAATCGCGGAACCATACCGGTCCCATTATTGAAATCGGAGTCCTTGCTGGGAAAACGACACAAAGAATGGCTCGTTACAAGTCGCCAACGCAAAAAATCCTTGCGGTCGACAACTTTTGCTGGAACCCTTGGGGGCTAACCCCAGATGAGCAGTGGGGGCTTGTATGTCACTCTCTCGATTATTTAGTTTCAACGGGTAATGTTGAAGTAATCCGTATCGATAAAAACGAGTTTTTTGAAACATACAACGGTCCTGCACCGTCGTTAGTGTTCTTAGACGCAATGCATGATTACGAAGAAACAAAGAAAGACATTCTTTGGGCACAACGCGTTGGTGCAAAGATTATTGCTGGCCATGATTACGGGCCTGACTTTCCTGGAGTGATTCAAATCGTAGATGAAGTTGGCGGTCCTAAGCAATTAGCTGGTTCCGTTTGGCGACTTGCGTAATCAAGGCAAGGCGATCGCAAAAGTCGTTAGGGGATACCTTGGCGACCAATGTCCGGTGAACTCCATGAGAAATGAAATCTAACCATGTCGAATAAAGTTCTTTCGTTACGACTACGCGATGCTTGGCGTGTCCTGCAAGGTAAACCGACGAAGTACACCACAAACTCGGGGGTGCTGCAGGGAAACGTTCAATTGTCTTCGTGGTCGTTATCGAAGGCTGATGAGCTGTTCATTCGTGGGTGGATTGAAGCGGCGGCAAAGTCATTGAAACCAATCCTAGTAATTGGAGGAAAAGACGCACGTTTGCTTTACGCAGCTGTCGCATGGAAAGACAAAAATCAACTACTCGAAATCGTGGTTGACCAGGTAACAAGCTTCAATCACGGCGGGAACGTCTTTGCTCTACCATTCGTTGAAGACGATCAGTCCATAAAGATTCAAAATGTGGTTGACTTGTCAGCATTGACGTTTGACGAGAAGAATCCACCAGGGCTCGTTATTCTCAATCAAGAGTTGCCTGCTCCGATGCTGGATTCGATTCTAACGCAAGCCAAAAATGCGGGATGCGAATCATTTCTCGGATGGGGATATAGCACTCAAGCTCACGCAATTATGCAGGTTGTGCATCAGCGCTCGACGGTCGAATCTTCAGATAATTTATGGCGGATCGATTTTTCCGAGACAGAGGAAATCGGTTCAAACGAATCTACTACCAATTCTCCGCGCCCACAGTTTCGTGTGATCTCAGACGATCACGAAGGACTTGTTTCGATCGTCATCCCTGCTTATGAATCGCGACCCTATATTCAAGAGGCGTTTGATGATATCGCTTTACAAACCTACAAGAATTGGGAACTCTTGGTCGTTGAAGATGCAGCACCAAATTCCATCGAGGATCTGGTTATTGCGTTTCAGCAGAGGGTGCCGCAAAATCGAGTTGTCTTTCATCGCAAAGAATTCAATTCGGGCGCCAGTTCCACTCGCAACGTAGCCATGAAAATGGCTCGAGGGCAATACACCGCTTTTTTAGATTCTGATGACCGTTGGCTCCCTGATCACTTGAGTCGGAAGGTTAATTTGCTGACGCAAAGTTGCGCGGACATTGTTTATTCTGGCGTAGATATGTTCGATAGTGATACTGGTCGAACCGAGTTTATATGGGGACCAAACTCGGAAGAATTGAATCATTTCCCCAATTCACTTTTTATCAGAAACTTCATTCAACCCTCTGGTGTGTTAATTCGGCAGAGTGTTGTTGAGGATGTTGGGTTGTTCGATGAAAGCATATTCCTTGTTGAGGATTACGATTATTGGCTGCGTTCGGTAAGGCAAGGCAAAATCTTTGTTTATGACCCTAAAGTTACTACTCGTTACCGGAAGAACCATGCATCAGCTTCGACCACTGGGCGAATGGTTCTTTGTTATGACGGCGTTGCGCGGGTTACCTTAAAGAATGGCGATCTCTTGAAAGACGTGGATTTTCGCAATCACGTCTTAACAAAGCATCTCGTAACAGCTGCATTCGGGCACCTTGGATACGCTCAGTCTTCACACAACCGATGTAGCCCAAAGATTGGGTACGATCTACTCAAGTTGGCATGTTCTATCGATGAAACTAAGTGGGATGCAAAACTATGGACGCAACGCGCTTGGCTTGCGATGAATAGCGGAACGATCCCTGCTGTACGCGGAATTTTCAGAAAGCAATATCGTACTGTTCGCCACATTCCCGTGGACTTAAACACCCTCAGCAAGGCAGCCTAGATAATTCATGAAGATAGCAACATCGCAAAATGATGAAGTCGCAATCGTTGTCGCTGCGGATAACGGATACGCCATGCCGCTCGCAGTTGCCGTCCGTTCTGTGATAGACCGCCTTGATGAGAACAAACGACTGAAAGCGTATATCATCGATGGCGGGATCTCAAATGAGAACCGTGAACGATGCCTTGCATCTTGGGAATCTTCCAACTCAAGTATTTTTTGGATTAAACCCGAAAAGGACTTGCTGAACCAATTTGTTAGTTCAGATCATTTTACCGTTGCAACTTACTATCGCCTCTTTGTAAGCGAGTTAGTGCCATCTAGTTTGTCACGCGTAGTCTATTTGGATCCTGATATGCTTTGCATGGAAAGCATCAGCCAAATATACAACATTGACTTACACGGTAACCCCATCGCTGCCGCCCAGGATGTTTATTGCCCCTTTATTGACAATCGCATTGCGATGGGTAATTACAGCGATGCGATGCCTTATGTTTATGGACTTGTGGCAATACCGGATGCGGATGAACGAAAGACGCCGCCAACTCAACCCTATTTCAATGCGGGATTGCTGGTTATGGATCTTGATCAATTCCGAAAGAATAAGATCGCTAACACTTTACGGGATTACTGTATTCGCTTTCAAGGAAATTTGCTTTGGGCTGACCAGTGTGCTGCCAATGCTTGCTTGGGAGACCGTTGGACACAACTTGACAACAAGTGGAATGTTACCACTCCTGTCTTTGAAGTTCCCAGTCATTCTGTCACATTTTACGATCAGCAGACTTTCGACAGAATCAAAACCCAGCCCGCATGTATTCATTTTGCAGGCCCCAAAAAACCATGGCATTTTGGTTCGGATCACCCTTTTGTCAAATCATACTTTGATGCTGTAGACAGAACGGATTGGCATGGCTGGCGACCTGTTCCCACGGAATCACGTGTTCAACGCAGCAAATTGAGTTTTTTTGACAAGCTACTTAAAATCCTACCTTTCGAGAGGGCTCTAAAGCAAAAGGCTGCTTAGTCCTTTTGTTAACTCTGATTATGTTTGGTTGGATGCTCTCAATGAAAATGTTCTACTCGGATAATTTCCAGCCAGTAAATTCCTAGAAGAACCTTTGTTGTGTTGAATGGTAGCGGAAATCGTCAAGATTTTCGTCAATACGCTACGATTCGAAATGCTTGACGCATTTCGCTACAAGTTTAGAAACAGAGCCTAATACAGGTTGTGTTCGAAGATCGCTTAGGCGCGTATACTTCGTTACGTGGAAGATCATGTTTCTCCAAAAGCAACACATCGATTATGAGTCTCAGCACAGTCTTTCAAAAACTGCGTTCAGCCATCCAAGGCAAGCCTCAGGCTTTGCACTGCAACGTATGCGATCAAGCTGTTGAAGCTTTTGGCAGTCTTCCGGAATTTTTCCGGACTCATCTGCGAGAAGCAGGCTGGCCTTATCCTTTTGAACAATCAGAAACGTGCAACGTGGACGCTTATTTGTGCCCGCACTGCAATGCTTCGGATCGGGATCGATTGTTCGCATTGTATTTGCAAGAGTTTATTTTACGCCGAGGAAATACACCGCTTCGACTGCTGGATTTCGCTCCCTCTCATCCATTAAAAAAATGGCTTATCAGGTATGCCAACAGTACGAACCTGGATTTGATCTACCGCTCTGCCGATTTGTTCGCTGAGGAAGTGGATGACAAGGTAGATTTGATGGACATGAACATCTACCGTGAGGGGCAGTTCGAAGCCTTTCTGTGTTCACACGTCCTTGAACATGTTGTTGATGATCGCAAAGCGCTGAGTGAAATTTTCCGGGTATTACAACCCGGAGGAGTAGCAGTACTTTTGGTGCCGATATTGCTTGGACTCAAAGAGATCGACGAGGATCCAACAGTTACCGACCCCAATGAGCGCTGGCGTCGTTTTGGACAAGACGACCATGTACGACTTTATTCGAAAGCCGGCTTTATGGAGCGAATACGAGAAGCAGGTTTTCAACTACTCGATCTTGGCGTGAAACACTTCGGACGCAAGGCTTTTCTGCGTCACGGGATTACCGCCCAAAGTGTGCTGTATGTCGCGGTTAAACCGAAACGCCCGTAAGACAACATCACAAGCCGAGCGACTGACTATTTATGGAACGGCTTGTTTAAGCTGTTGCTGGCGTTTTACCAATCGATCGTATTGCTCTTGGCTAGAGCGATAGAGGCGGCTGAGTTCTGATTTGACCTCGGTTACCTTTGCTTCCAGCCGGGCTGCTTCAGCAGCGATTACGTCTCGCTCTTTGGTGTATTGAGCGAGATCCGCGTCGAGAAGTTGTCGTTCGGCCTGACGGCTTACGATTTGTTCTTGCCCGAGCTTGTTGGTTGCTTCGCCTTGCGCAATTTCACGACGGACGAGTTCTGCGTCTTGAATGGCGCGAATTTGGCGGCTACGCGCTTCTCGGAAACCAACGATGTAGTCATTTACAGGCCGTACAAAGATCGGCTCGATTAGCTTGGCAACGCCACTAGCGATCAATTCTTCAGCAGGTTTCTTTGCAAACACGACTTGTTGGCCGGCAGTAAACGGAACCGGGCCTTTATCACTTGGGCGTTTTAGTCGGGCGTCGACGGTTCGTCCGCTCGAGTCAAAGTAGCCACCATCAGACGCATTTCGCTCTTCTTTGCTATCAACATCAATCGTGTGCTCTTTCAGAAACTCGATTCGCAACCAAACATTCTCTGCAAGTTCGTTCTCTGGGGCTCGAGTCCCATCCCGGAGGTACGAACGCAACAATTGTGCTTTACGCAATTCAGGTCCGTCTTTGAAGGACGAAGGATCTTTCTCGTATCGTTCTACTAGATCTAACGGGATACCAAAGAGTTGAGAGATGGCTTCAGGATCCATTCGACCGAATTCCGCTTCGTTGGATCGTTTGCTTCCGATGACCGCAAACGCATCATGCGAATCGAGAGGCATTAATTCGAAAACACTCCATGTGGGGAATTGCCCACTGGAGGCTGCTGCAATCTGCTGTGGCAAGAGAGGTTGCAATGGTCGGAGAACTGCACTGCCGCCCTGGCTTTCCGCGACGAAAAACTCACCCAAGTAAACACTAGCTACGCTTTTGCCGTCTGCACCTGGACGCTCGCCGAAAGCATATACGAGCAGTTCTACCGGGAGATCGCCGTTCACTAACGGCTTAACGGCAGGAGCAACGCCACCAGGCATAGGTGCAGGCGGAGCGTTCGGAGCCATCGTTAACCGTACGGAGTCGGGCTTAAATTCGGTGACGTTAGCGTTTCTCCAGACCCGTCCTCGATCTACTGTTAGTCGGCTCAACTCGTTGACCAGAGGAAGCAAGCTGTTTAAGTCGGAAGTCGGGCGGTTCATCTCTCCGAACTTTAAAACTTCCAGCTGTGCTGCGAGCGTTTGGGCTTCCTTCTTTAGCGTGTCATGTACCTTCACCCAGGCAATTCTGCGTTGAGCCACATTTGCTGACAGGTAAAGAAAGAGAATCGTAAAGATCAGAAGAAAGCTGAGCGTCACTGTATAAAGGACACCCCAACCCGAAAAAGCTTTAACGGCAAAGAATATGAACAATGCCAGTCCAAGCACGACCAGTACCAGAAAAAGGATTCCTGTAAGTTCCATAGGTCGTGCGCGGGTTGATCAAAGAGGGAATTTGCGGCAAAACTGTTCGAACCGCACTTTTAGCTTCTATTCGATACTAAGTCGACGCCCCAGGAGTGTCAAGCAATCCCCCGATATCCGCGAGGACTACTGCCAAAACCTAGACATTTCATCCTGGCCCCGTTCCGATTATCGGGATTAAACTGCCGATTCTTGCCTAGGGAGGACTGAGATTCCGATTAGCCCATTTTCTCATCGGTACGAGCTGTGGCAGGCATTACATGATTGGTCGATTTGGCCGGCTGCTTCGCGTGCCATGGTTGGATTGTTCAGCTTCACCGCTTGGGTGATTTTAGTCGCTTCGTCGATCATTTTCTTGGCAAGTGCCTTATACTCGTCATCATCTCCGTCGGTCATGCCAGGTTGGTACAGCGTTTCACCCAGCATGGCAATCAGTTCCGCGTACTTCAGAATTTCCTCGGGATTCTGAGAAAATGAATCTTCCGACGAGACTTTGCTCGATAAGTTTTCGCGGAAGCCCCACTCCAACAGTTGCATACTCGGGATTCGATCGGCAATGTCTGTCCAGGCGATCTCGACTACGGGCGAAGGATCGGTAAGTGTCGCACCTTTGAGCATTGCGTTAATATCCTCGAGCCGTAGCTTTGCCTCGTTGTAAGATGGGGCTGATCCAACTTTTGTGTTTGCCGCGACGCGAGAGAACCTCGCTCGGGCCACTGGAGCAGAAGCTTGCCATTTGACTTTTTCGGGGTAGAGCTCAATCACGGCAAAAAGTGTCGCAAGCAATGTAAAATTACGACGAGCATCCTTGAACGCGCCGGCACTGAATTTTGCAGGTGTTGTTATCACGCTGTCCAAACGAAGTTTAGTTTCCTTCACCAAATCCTCGATCGACTGGGGGCTTATACGTTCTTTCCAAACAGCCCCGGCTCCGCTTCGGTTTTCATCCCCTCCCGATCCTGGGTTGGAAGTTCCT
>JAIYDQ010000278.1 GCA_027487375.1 Planctomycetaceae bacterium | reverse complement strand
CTACATGTCGCCAGAACAAGTTCGTGGTGAGGCGATCGACGTGCGCAGTGATTTGTTTGGACTGGGTTGCGTGCTGTATGCGCTCTGTACCGGCCATCCACCGTTCCGCAGCGAAACCAGCTACGCTGTGCTGCGCCGCATCACCGATGACACACCGCGACCTATTCGCGAAACGAATGCAAGAATCCCAGAGTGGCTCGAACGGATCGTAATGAAGCTGCTCGCCAAGTCACCGGACGATCGTTATGCATCGGCCACTGAATTGCATCTGCTGTTAGAAAAATGCTTGGCCCATGTTCAGCAACCGACCAAGGTCGAGTTGCCTCCCGAACTTCAATTGAAGACGGCTTCACGCAGGTGGATCGCATGGCTGATCATTGCAACCGTTTGTGTTGGGATTGGCTGCGTAGTCATGTGGTTCAATCGACCGCCCGGTGTCGCTGTTGATGCAGTTCCGCTTGTAACCAAACAAAGTTCGTTGTCCTCTGAGCCTGACGTGCAATGGGATAGTGGCACGGCGGAGTTAGAAGCCCTTCGTCGAGATTTCGTTCCAATTGAAAGACGAACCAAAGAGTTATGGGATGTTGAACTCAAGTAGTCGCCTTTCGCGCATAGCCTGTGAATTTATCCGTAGCCACCGCTGCCAAGCGGTGTGTGATCACCATTAGTCCGTCCACCGCTTGGCAGCGGTGGCTACATAGCCCCACTTAAGCGATCAACCTTCAAACGGAGTTGAACCAATGCCTAACAATCATCACTATCAAGCGGGCTTTTCCCGAACACTATTCGTAGTCTTGATTATTTGTTTCGGTAACGAGCTGAGAGCCCAGCCTCGAGATTCAACACCAGCTCTTACTGCCGATCCGAATCTGTCGCTTCACGAGATTCCTACTCCGCCTATCATGCGCAGGATCCCATTCAAGCACGCGCAAGCCGCAGATGCTCTACGAATTCTACAGCAACTATCTAACGGACAACTGGATGGTATTGCAGTCGATGAGCGCACTAATTCCCTGATAGTCATGGAACATCAAACTAACACAAGCGAATTGGAAGAAGCGTGCAAGTTTCTTGATACCGAGCCCGCAGTCAATCTGCCTGTGAAAGCTCCATCACCGTATGGTCCGAAACCGGTCGCCGGCTCGCCTCCACAGGCCCAGACCTTTAACTTCTCCATAGGTTTTGAACGCGGTGAATCTATCGAAACATTCAAGCAACGATACCATGATCTCGAACAACAAGCTCATCAGCTCGCGGACAAACTCAAGCAATCCAAGTCGCTAAGCGAATCAGACCGCATCGAATTACAACAAGCCGTTCGCAAATCCTTCGAAGCTCGCCAAGCATTACAACGAGCCGAGTTGGCTGATCTGGCTCAGCGAATGCAGAGCATGCAGCAGTCGATCGACATGCGTGACAAGCTGGCTGACAAGGTCATCGTACGACGCGTCGAAGATTTACTGAATCCAGACTTGAAATGGGATCTACTCGCTGCAAAAGAACGATTACTTGACGGTCCCAACAGCAAGTCGAGTAACGCGACCGCAACTTCGGCTCAATCCACTCCAAACGTCTCATCTCTCACGCCTGGAGCCTCAGCATCTTTACCGCCGTCGATTCCGCCAACACCAATTAGTGTCCCTTATGATCCAGGAAGACGCCCCGAGGCGATCATTATGGAAAGGATCCAGGGGAAGTGGATTGCCGAGTCTATGCTATCCGCGGGTAAGGATAGTCTCAGTGATTACTCCGGACCATTCGGAGTTTGGATCACCGGCAACGAGATGCGATTCAAAGTTGGCGAGCAGGATCTAAATGGACCAATCCCAATGCTGCTGACTGGGCCGAGAGGTAGTTATCGTTCACTTGAGAGTGCTGATCAACCGCTGCCGATGGACTTCATAATGGACCCCAACGGCGAACAAGTGGCAATGCATGGTATCATTGCATGCGATGGGTCGACGCTTTCTATTTGTTTCGCAGATGGGGATGAGAGCAAAAAGAATGACTTTCGTCCGTCGTCGTTTGTTCCTGGATCAAAAGTAATCGTGATAAAGTGCCATCGCGCGCCTGGTAATACCGCAGCCAACAAGTCTGACGAAGCCGATCTCTCAACACCACAAGCAACCTTGGATACCATCCACCGCTATTCGATTGATCATCCCATGGGTGTTCCGGTCGAATGCTATACCGAACCGGCACTGCAAGAACTAAGCGGAGTGATGCTGCAGCAGCTTTGCTTTATGTCCGGTCTGTCGCAAATTGGATTACAAACGGGAGGCGTCATCGGCGTCAAAGACAATGCACCAATCGTCGCGGGTACTGCTCCATCATTCCATCTAAGCGTGGATGCACTGCTCAAAGAACACTCGCTACCCACACCACCTGAGGAGTGCACGAAGGCATTTGAGTTACTCGCGAAACTGACGCTCGGAGCGGCGTTCAACAAAGATGAATCCCTGGTGAAGCCCGATCGAGAGCTGTTTCGACTGGCCGCAGGCATTCTGAAGTCTCCTAAAGAGTTTCTGCCCAAAGCCGGTGAGTTGAGCGAGCGGTTCAATAACATTTCAGGAGATACCGAGTCGCCCAAGAAGGAAACAAAAGCACAACCGAAATACCTAATCGAGATCGATGGCGACGAAGCAACTGCAACCCAGATCGTTGATAGTGACAATCCATCCATTCCGATGAGCTTCAAGCTACAGCGAATCAACCAGCGTTGGCTCGTCAGCGAGGCTTTCAGTGACGAAATACTGAACCAGATGATTTCCAGTATGTCGCAAGTGCTTGGCGCTATGTCGACGATTGAATCCGAAGTCGCGAATCAAAGAGATTTATCCGATTCGAAGAAGGCACCCGGCGCGGAAAGTACTAACAATTCAGCGCCAATGGAGTGGAACGACTTTCTCAAATTGCTTCCTGAAACGGGAACAGCGCTCGTGATGTTCTCGTACGAGCCAGACAAACGAGAGAAAATGCTACCGATCGCGGAGAACGTTGCTGAAGAAGCTGCCGTCGAGCTGATACATCTGCCATTTGATATATGGCGGACACTATTCATTAAGGAGGCGACTCATTTTGTCTTAATGAAGGATCGACAACTGATTGGCACGAAGACGGGGCTCGTCACAGAAGCCAAGCTGAAGGAGTTCGTTGCTCAAGCCAAGGATTGGCTAACACCACAATCCACTGGCGTCTCGGAGAGTTCCTTAGTACGCGTAGACTGTTACATCAGTCCAGGTAATGACAATATCGGCAGTCAGCATGGGCCAGCCATCCCTATCACGCTGGCGGTCGTGGCGATTGATGGAGATGAGGCTTTGTTGTTCGGGACAGAAGGTATCGCGAAGTACTTGGAAAAAGGTTATGCATGCGTAGCGAGTTTTCGAGATGAAAACGGGAGCGAAAAACAGGTGCCGCTGGAGGGGGTACTCACAGGTAACGTTCCTCTCAAGAAGCCAGATGCCCTGAACGATGATGACGCACTAGTCATCACCATTCCATTCTTCAAATACGAAAAAGAAAACATTGAGCTACAGGAAGCCTACGACGTGGGCTCGGCAATCTATCGTATTCGCGGCGCTCATGGATTGACCACAGTTAAGCTGGCCGCTTTTGATAGTACTCCACAGAAGGGAGAGAAAGTTCTCGCAGGCGAATTCAATCCAAGTCGCCATCATGGTCCAATTCACGGATATCAATCTCCGTTCCATTGGCAGACTCAGCAGAACCAATCCGAGTCCGATTGGCCTATTTACGGTGCCAACCTTCATGGTGCCAAGATGTTCCAGGTTCTGTGTCCAACCATGCCTGCTCCGAGTAGTTTTCTTTTTAACGCTCGTGGTCGCCTCATCGGCACCCATGGTCTAGGGAACTTAACCGAGAAGGATAAGACCTATACTGCCCTTATGCCGTACGCAATTCACTCGGTCTTGCACGCTGGATTGGAAGCGATCGATCATGCCGGTCTAAAAGCGGCACTAAAGCAGACTCTTCAAGAATCGACTTCAGCGAATCAATCTGCAAAAACGTCTGCGACAGCGGAGCCAGAGTACTCCGGCCAGCCGGTCGATCGAACTTGGCTAAGCACGATATTGGGTTTGGTAGCAGCTCCCCCGGAACGGGCCTCCGAGTTCTTTTCTGAAGTCTCTTTCTTCGGTGCTGGTTTCGGCGGCGATTTCTTTGCCGCAGGTGGCCTTTTCCAGCTCTCAGGTCGGACAATCTGCTTTGCCGCTTCCAATCTTTCAAGGAGCGTTGGATAAGGAACGTCTTGCACCCGGATTCCTTGGTCGATCGCCAATCCAGCCGCGATGGCTGCGCTTTGGCTGAGGGCCATAAAGACGGGTTCCATGCGGATCGAGCCATGTGCCACGTGCGATGCGGAGAGACAGATCGGCGAAAAGAGGTTTTCGCATTCTCCCTTGGCCGGGACGATCGAGCGATAGGAAATGCCGTACGGTCGCGGAGGCGTACGCCAGATCACGCCTTCGTTCTGCACCTTACCGTTGTCGGTGACGAAGTGTTGCACGCAATGCGAGTCCATGCCGAACGACCCAAGTCCCACTGGGTCCGATGCCTTCCGAATGCCAGAACATTCGAGCTGAGTCGTCACGTAGTCGCCAACCATGCGCCGCGCTTCGCGAATGTAGATCATCCATGGCCAGCCGCCGTTGTTGGTAAATTCATCGCGAGGCAAACCGTACGCCGCTGTCTTCTTGCGAATGCTCTCCGGTACACGCGGGTTGTTCGCCATCGTCCAGAGAAAGCCACGGATATAGGTTTCGTGTTCCTTTTCAATTTCTCGACGGCGCTCATAGCTTGCTTCGGGATATTCCCAATTCGTTCCGACATAATCGGAACCGACGGCATGCATGTTGTTCCAATCAACCTTTAGACCTCCTGCGAGCGGTTCGACGAGCGCTGGCAGACGCATGTCACCTGCATCAAAGTTTCGCAGCAGCAACTCATGATCGATCTCGCGATAGCCTTCAGGTTTGTCGATCGGAATGCGATTCTTCGGATCGGTCGTCAAGCAAACTCGATAGTTGTAGGCTTGAATCTTCTTGTCGCCGGTGCCGTTCTTGAGTCCCTCAATGTGATGCACATGTGGCAACAATCCACTGCTGGAGTCGCCTGGTGTTACGTAGGGATCAACGTCTTTGACAAAGTGATCTTTGTCCTTTTGGCCATAGTGGACTCGCGGGTTTGTGTCTCCCCGGCGCACGCCTGCCATATCCTCACCGTATTGGCTCTCAGGTTCTCGACCCACTGTGTAAGTCACTCCCGCTGCGGCCATCAGATCGCCGACATAGGACGCGTCGATGAACATCTTGCCGTGATACGTCTTGCCGCTAAGCATGGTGATCGCCGTGATTCGATTGCCGTTCATCGTCACGCCCTTGCCTGAGGTGCGGTCGAGCATCTCGTTGTAAATTACATTCACTCCAGCCTTCGCGATCATCTGATCGAAGACGTTCTTGCCAACATGGGGCTCGAAACTGCGAACAAAGTCGGCGCCATAGGCTTTGGCAACTCCATCGTAAAACTCAGAGGCAATGCCGCCAAAGGTACTTCGATAGCTAAGGAAGTCAGTCGCACCGAGTCCGCTTGAACTCATACCGCCCGCGAAACCGGTGGGGTTCAACCAGATGACCGAACGCCCTTCACGCTTGGCAGCGATCGCCGCGACGGCAGCACCTGATGAGTCGCCGTAAACCACAACGTCGTAAGTCAACTTATCGCTTTCAGCAGGCGCCAAGTCTGGCTTGCTCTGAGCGTATGCACCAAGCAATGGTAGCGTGAGGCAGAATAGAAACGCGAGTAAAACATTTTTCATTGACAAGTGCTCTTTCCGTTGAGCGGACAGGGAGGAAGGTTGGTGATGGAGATGATGAGTGCAAAAGAAGTCTGGCGGGAGATTTCAATCGCCCCATAGATTGCCTGGAGAGTTCTTGACGTTGCCCAACACGGGTGCTTTGCACAAATGCTACCGGCCACGTACCGGCCACTTATTTCCCGCTCATTGCTTAGCTGATCTCCCAACCTTTGCGGTAGTTTTCGCGTAAGTGCATGTTGACTTTGTCGTTGTCGGAATTCATTGCTGTGGCATCCCATGTAAAGCTGGTTTGCTCGCGATAGGCAATATTGGCCAACAGCACCGTTTCGGCCATTGGTCCCGAGTAGTTGAAATTGCAGGTAGCTGGTGTCTCACCTCGACATGCATTGAACCACTCGTTGTAAAAGCCAGGTGACTTTGGCAGGGTGGTCGCGATCTTGACATTTGCTTTTTCCCCATTCAAGAAAAGCTGGTGTTCGCCGAAGCCGCAAAGTAGCATTCCCTTGCTGCCAATGAACAAGTTGTTTGCTCCTTTCGCACTGCTGGTGTCGATCTTCTGTTCGTCGAGGATGGGCGGTTTCCCCTGATACCAATGCAACGTCACTGCACAGAGATCGTTGCGGGCTGGAAAATTCAGTGTCGTGTGCATCGACTTTTGCGTTCTCAAAGGATCGGGCGTCGGACCCGTTCCACGGACCGACGTTGGATATTGCAAGTCGAGAGCCCAGAACGGAATGTCTAAAACATGACATCCCCAATTACCTGTTTCACCGGTGCCAAACTCCCACCAGAATCGCCAGTCATATGGGGCGAGTTTCTCGACGTAAGGACGATCCGCACAAGGCCCCAACCACAAATCCCAGTTCAGCGTCTTGGGACACTCCGTTGATTTGCCGAGCAGATCTGGTAGTCCTCGACTGCTGCCGATCCAACTGTGAACTTCCTTGATCTCACCGAGAATTCCTGACTTGACGATCTCGACTCCATTTCGGAGTCCACTGAGTGTGTGACGCTGAGACCCAAGTTGTGTCGCGAGTTTCTTCTCTGCGGCCATCTTGGTCAAGGTTCGTACTTCCCAAACGTTATGTGCAAGCGGCTTTTCCAAATAGACATGCTTGTTTCGCTGGAGTGCCCAGTAGGCTGGATGGAAGTGCGTGTGATCCGGTGTGCTGATCACGACGCCGTCGATTTTGTTTTCGAGCTTATCAAACATCCTGCGGAAGTCTTGGAAGCGTTCTGCGTTCGGAAATTTCTCGAACGATTTACCGCCTGTCTTCTCATCAACATCAACTAGCGCGACAATGTTCTGGCCCTTCACACCGTCGAGATTTGCTGCTCCGCGTCCGCCAATGCCGATGACTGCTAAATTGAGTCTTTCACTTGGTGCGTCGGCCGCGCGGATGGATGGACTCTCCGACCAATAACCGGCGGACATGGCGGCCATGCCAGCTAGAAACTGACGGCGATCAGATCGCAATTGCATTGTAGAAACTCCAGAGAGGGCAACAAAGTCGGACATTCCAATCGCTAGATTGTACTTCCAAAATCATTCTCTACGGCTAACTCTTTATGATTTCGATGCAGCAAATTCTTGAGCCATCTTTTCGCATTGCTCGTTCGTCATTTCTCCCTCTTGAATCCATATCCGATATCGAAGATTCAAGGGATGACTGGGAGTTAGTTCGAATTCGAAATAATCTCCGAACCGCCCATAGTCTCGTTCGCTCCCGCGTGTCTCTTTCGGATTGTCCGGATGGTTGATTCTCAGGGCTGTGTAACGATTTCCTTGGACCACAAAACTCATGGCGTTCCAAGGCAGATTAATGGTTCGCTCGTCCTTTTTCTTAGAATCCCAATTGCGAGTCTCACCCTCTTTGCCTTTCCCGTCTGGACGGAGATAGTAAGTTTGCTTCGCCGTTGTTTGAGCCACTTCTTGGGCTGCTCGAAAATGAAAGCCAGCGTGTTGTGGATCACCATCCAATCGCACCAAGTCCAACTTGGTTGTTAAGTTTGTCGACCAATCGAGCTGAGTTCCTCCAGGGATGTTGTAAACCGTTACTTTGCGAATCTCTTCCGCAAATGTGTTCCCATCCTCTCCATGCCAAGAAATCGCTGCCGTGTGTGTCGCGCTCTTTTCATCTGCGGTCAAATTCGTGATCGCGTCACAGTTGCTGAATACACCTTTGTGTCCATGCCAGATATCTGCCTTTTGTCCATTGCCAAAGCTGATTCGGTTGAAACCAAAAAACAGTCCGCGATGATGGGGAAACTTGAACTCGTTGGTTTTTGGATGAACTCCGCTCGACAAAAGAATCGTCCCTGTTTTCGGATCGAAGACTTGATGGAACGGTTTAAAGCTCATGTAATGCGAATCGCCCGTACTTCCGTCATGGGGGCGATTTATAAACCGAAGTACATTTCGGTCGCCGAATTTTAGATCGACATATTCACCTGGCGATTCGACAAAGCGAAACGCATCGGACGATTCCTGAGCTATCGCTTGGAATTGGCAAGATGCCGTCGTCAAAAACAATACCAATAACGTGCTTCT
>JAIYDQ010000165.1 GCA_027487375.1 Planctomycetaceae bacterium | reverse complement strand
TGGACTTCCAAGCGGTTCAAGGAAAAGTCATCGACGTCGAGCAAGGTGGTGCGATTGTTTATGTAAATATCGGTTCTGCCGACGATCTCCGACCTGGCGTTAAATTCAGCGTCCTTAATCCCGATGTCTCAAGATTAAATGAGGCAAAGCCAAAGGCACATATCGAAATCGTTGAAATCTTAGGAGCTACTCAAGCTCGTGCAAAGGTTCTCGCAAGCGACCTGAAGATTCCAGTTTTGAAGGGCGACGTTATCTACTCGCCAGCTTGGGAAAAGGGTCGCAAGGTTCAATTCGCTCTGATGGGTAAGCTGGATATGGATGGCGACGGAAGTGATGACCGAAACGTTATTCGAAATCTTATCGAACAGAGTGGCGGGGTCATCACCGAAGATCTTTCGCCAGATGGAAAATCGACCGGCAAGATGACAGCCGCTACAAGATGGTTGGTGGTCGGCGATAAATTTGATGTCTCTGGAGCCGAAGATTTAGATCCCAAGATTCGCGAGTTCCGATCCAAGTACTCCGATATGGAATCACGCGCACGCGGCCTGGCGGTTAGCCAAATCAATCTCGATAAACTGTTGAGCTGGATTCGAAGCAGCGGTGACGACCGATCGATGCCGCTCGGGAATGCGGCTCGTGCAACCGATTTTATCGACAAGCGGCCACTCAAGTCGAGCACCGGAAGCGTCTCGGAAATCTACAGCAAGGGTGTCGACAACGGCACATTTGGTCGACCGCTGACGAGTGGCGAGTACGTTAAATAATCCTCGTGAATAAATCGAAACGCCCTAGTCGCTCTCCCTGAGTCTGGGCCGACGAACTCTGAGCCGATGGCGCTAGCCACGGGCCTCGACTTTGCCACAAATTGCCGCACGGCACCCGAGGCTAGCGCCTACGGCTCAGGAAAAATGCCCTTTTCATCATCCCAGGCTATGGGTCTATGCTGTCGCGATGTATTCTTGACAGCCCTTTCTTGAGTCATCAATAAAAAATGTCATGCGATCGATTACACTTGTGGTGTCACGCTGGCAATTTCGTTCACAATCAAGAGCAGCGAGAGAGTCGCTGAACGATGAAAATACCCTCCCTGAATTTATCCACGGTACCGCTTAAAAAGTCAGACGACTTATTTGAGAAAAGCTCGATGAGCTTTGGCGAACACTTGGAGGAGTTGCGTAAGTGTTTAGCTTGGGCGTTTGGTTCCCTTGGGATAGGAATGCTGATTGCCTTTCCTATGGCAAATTGGGTTATCAATTACATACAAACTCCATTGGAAGTTGCACTTGAGAAGTACAACCACGACAAGACGAAAAAAGAACTTGCCGCCAAGCTTGGTCATGAAGCCGACGCAGAGTACCTGAATTGGATCAAAAGCCATAACAAGATCCTCCAGGAAATCGAAGTGGACCGCGACGAGCTTTTGGCTGCGATATCGGATGCGGAGCCGACACTTGATAATTCGGTTCCGGACAACTCCGCCGAACCCAAGCCACTACCTGAACCTTCTGTGAAGAAGCTCCGGCGATTGACGATCTTGGTTCCATTCTCGACGACCACCGAAGCCCTGGGGCTTCAAGAGCCATTCATGATCTGGATGAAAGCGGTGATTGGTTTAGGAATTGTTATCGCAAGTCCGGGAATCTTCTTTTCGATCTGGAAATTTGTCTCGGCCGGCCTTTATCCTCACGAACGTCGATACGTTTATTGGTTTTTACCGCTGAGCCTTAGTCTTTTCTTGGCGGGCGCTGCTTTGGCGTTTTTCTTTGTCTTCCAATTCGTCATCGACTTTCTTTTGAAGTTCAACGACTCGATGAACATCAATGCGGCGCCTCGACTGACCGACTACATGTCGTTCGTACTTTTGCTGACCCTAGGATTCGGGATCTCGTTTCAGCTTCCGTTGGTGATGCTGATTTTGGAGCGGTTGGGAATTACGTCAACAAAGCTCTATCTAACTCAGTGGCGAATGGCGATCTTGATCATCGCGTTCGTTTCAATGATCCTGACTCCTGCAGAAGTGATGAGCATGATCGGGATGTGTGTGCCGCTCATTGGGCTTTACTTCTTTGGTATAGCGCTTTGCCATTACCTTCCACGAACCGGTTCGCCTCACCGTGGCTACGACCCCGCTTAGAGCAATGCTTGAGGGGCGGTAGCTAGTCAGGCTGCAGTATAAGATCGGCTTCCGACCTTCGAATGCGAAACCGACACGCTGGAAGCCTATCCTACTACTGGTCACAGTGCTCACTGCTTAGCTACACCAACCAAAGAATGGCTCTAGCCAGAAAACATTCGGTGAAATTATATGGCTCTGTTTTTCGCCAGCCTGATCATCGACGTTCGCTTACTGAATAGTCCGTTGCGTGGCGTCTTTCTTGGAGCGAAAGGCTACTTGGGAAGCATCGTATTGTGTTTATCGGCTAGTTACCGGAGCAACGAGGACCGTAAACTCGCCTGCGTTGTCGAATAGCTGTGAGCTTGGTTCGTTGATTTTCAAAAGCAACACACCGGATTGGTTAGAGGTCCATTCGTGTTTCTTTCCGATAGCGAATGGAACCAAGCGAACGGTGTTGCTCGATTCTTGCTCCGGCGCATCGATTGGTACGACGACAGCAATAAGCTTCCCTAACGGGAACCCTTGGTAGTATTGAATCGAGATTCCTTGTGGTTCGCTTTCCCAAGGATGCGGTGAGGCTTCGCGAACGACAACGCGTCCGCTGGCAGTGATGGAAACACGATCTCCTTGCTCTAGCCGAATACCACTGCTTTGCCAACCACGATTAGATTCAATGGCAACTTCATTCTGAACAGAAGATGGCTTTAAAACGTTGAGATCAATTGCGGGTAACGAATGCTCAGGCGAGAAACCATAGTCCAAATCGTTGACGTACGCGGTCCACTCGGCCTGAATACTCGGCCATTGCTTATCAAGTCGGTCTTTGAAATCGAGAGTCAGTTTATGTTCCGATCCGACATGACTTCGAAGGTTTGGTAAAAAGTTCTCGTACAAAACATCTCGGTATCGCGAGTTCCTGGAGAAGAAGATCATCGCCGCCCAACTCCACGCGTAGGGTTCATCCGTTCGGTGCGCGGTATCACTGTACTGAAGGATTCGCTCCAAGGACGGTGCAGTACCGGAGGCCATGGCGTCTCGAATCATTTTGAATCGCCCCCACATTGGAGCACTCTCGCGGTCCGTTGGAATCCAATTCATATTCAGAGAGCCACTCTGTTCCGACCATTGGTGCGTCGCCATCATTTCGCACATACCTTCGCTGAACCACGGCGGACCGTTCCCTCCCAAGAACCTCCAAAGGAACCAGTGGGTCCCTTCATGCAGCAGCAAATGTCGGCGATAGTAAGCCGAGGGTTGCTCTAGCATGAAGAGCCTGTCTTGAAGTTGATAACCCTCGCGAAAGGGTGGGACATCCGGCGTAATGTATTGGAGTTCAGCAAATCTTTGTCGATCGACAATCAGACAAGCGTTGGCTTGACCATCGATCCAAGCATTGCGAGGCACCTGAAACTCTTCGCCCCATTGCAGCATGGCTTGATCAAACATTTTGCAAAGGTCTGCGATCTCAGGAGTCACTGGAAGATCGGTCACCAGTTTGAGATGCTGCGAGGAGACTTGCGAAAGCCCGTTCTCTAATCGCTCGACAATCACCACAGGAGATTGAGCATGTACAAGGGAGTTGGATCCCGCTGTCAAGAATGCAAAGATGCAGAGCAGCGAAGAATGCGCTCGCGAGGCTAAAAAAAATGCCGAAGCATCCTGAATTCGCATGGTTTTGCTTGGATCGATTGCGGTTTTCTCATTGCAAACGGGGAACTCGACTTCGCGCCTGATTGCGGGTAGATAACATGGATGATCTTACACTAAATGCTGACCGGTATCTAAGTGGCATAAGCTTCCGATTTTTTTGTTTCCATTGGCTCACGATCCCTTTTGTAAGCCTCACTGACGATTGCTCCGATTTATGTCTTCATCGCCTGTTCCTTCTTGGATTGCAAAACGTACGCTTCGCTTTGATTCGAGTGGGATTCGTAAAGTCTTTGATCTGGCCGGTTCGCTAAAGAACCCAGTAAACCTTTCGATCGGTCAGCCCGATTTTGATGTTCCGGCTCCCATTAAAGAAGCGTGTATTCAGGCAATTCAAAACGGAAAGAATGCTTATTCGCCGACGCAAGGAATTGCACCTCTCCTCAAGTCGCTTCAAGCATCGATTGACAAACAGTACGGACATTCGGATCGCCAAGTCTTCATCTCGTCGGGTACAAGTGGTGGTTTGGTGCTCACGATGCTCTCGATGATCGATCCTGGTGATGAAGTCATTTTGTTCGATCCCTACTTCGTTATGTATCCGCCGTTGGTGGAGCTGGTTGGTGGTGTTCCCGTACTGATCGATACCTATCCAGATTTTCGAATCGATGTGGAGAAGGTGCGAGCCGCGATTACTTCGAAGACAAAGCTTGTCCTGTTCAACTCCCCGGCCAACCCAACGGGCGTCATGGCTACGCCAGAGGAGATGAAAGCGTTGGCGGAGCTATGTCGCGAAAAGGGAGTCGCGTTGCTCTCGGACGAACTCTACAGCCTTTTTACGTTCGATGGACCAATGCGATCGCCTGCCGAGTTCAATGACCAAACAATAGTCATCGATGGATTTTCCAAGACTCACGCTATGACAGGTTGGCGAGTCGGATATGTTCACGGTCCTGCTGCGATCATCCAAACCATGTTGAAGGTTCAACAGTTCTCGTTCGTCTGTGCACCGCAACCTGCGCAGTGGGGCGCCATCGCCGCAATGGACTACGACATGTCGCAGCATCGCCGCGATTACACAGCCCAGCGCGATAAGATCGTAGACGGATTAAAGGATTACTACGAGTTCAGTAAACCCAATGGCGCGTTCTACCTCTTTGCAAAAGCTCCTTGGGGAACAGCGACCGAGTTTGTTCATCATGCGATCCAAAACGAGCTCTTGATCATTCCCGGGAATATCTTTTCAAAGCGCGACACACATTTTCGAATTTCGTTCGCCGCTAGCGACGAAACGCTCGACCGCGGGATTGAGATACTTCGCAGAATTGCAAAGCAACCTACGTCTCGCCTAGGCTAATCTGCGGTGAGGAAAGACATCGATTTCAGATGCCTAATGAGATCTCCTACGACTGCAAAAATTTGGTGTAGCTGACTTCGTTAGGGTTCGAAACGCAAAGAAATCGTTCGCAAGCGGTTGCCGTCTTCAGGTGTCTTTCGACATTTACTACGGGCGTATTCTATGCCTTTGATCGCAACCAACCACAACGACCAAAACCACCCGCAAGAGGGGAAATAGCTCCTAGGGCTAAAGCGGCTTTAAATGCGGCCTTTGCCGGGATCTACGCCACTCAATTGTTAAAATCAGCGTTTTCTACCCATTTTTCGCATCCTGCCTCTTGATGCGAATGGGAGCTTAATTATCGTTAGCGCTTGATGAAGGATTACTGAGTATCGACTTGAATCCCCATCGATTGTCCTGATTTTTTCCTTTCCACTGAGTTTGCTATGAAATTGACCCGTCTCTCCCTTCGAATGCTGATCCTTTTGAGCCTTGTCGGAGCGCCGTCTACTTCCTTTGCTGCGGACTACTTTTGGGACACCAACGGAAACGTCGCGCCGATCAGTACACCGGATGGTATTTTGCAAGGTGGAACTGGCACATGGACGAACGTTGGCGTTGATGCGGCTACTTTTGCTGATGCCGGTGATACTACGCGAATCGTTTACGCAGTTGCTGGATCAGCCGCAACCAATGCGATTGCGACTAACTTAGACACCATTACTTTCGGCGGAACTCCTGGCGGTGGAACGGTTACGATTGGCACGAATTCAATTGGAACTAGCACGACCAGTGGAGCCGCGGCGCAGGCGCTGATTTTTGCGACGAGCGGTTACACGCTAACTGGTTCTCAGTTGCGATTGTTGAACGGTGCGACTTCCGGTCGGATTACGGTTAATCCCGGTGTGACCGCGACAATCAACTCTGCCCTTCAAGGCACCGGTGCTGGTGGTATCAACACCAGCAGTACGACGTCCGGAACCATTGACACTCAAGTTCTAATTAATGGTGGTGGTACGTTGAATTTGGGTGGCGGAAACGGCAGTATGGGTTTTGATGTCGATGGTGCCACTACCGTTGTCGTCACTGGTGGTAGTTTCAGCGGCTTCAACCTGAACACAATCAATAATGGTTCGATTGTACGAACCGCGGCAAACGGTGTTTTGCCTGCCCCATCGTCCTTCACAAGCTTGGCTGGCGCGACAACCGGGACGCTGGATATTAATGGGACAACACAAACGATTTCGACAATCGGAGGCAACGTTGCCGTTACGAATTCGACTTCAACTGGCACGCCTACGCTCAGTCTGACTCTGACCAATAACACGTTAACGCACGTTGGAGTTATCTCGAACGGTACTGGCAAGCTATCCATAGCTACCGTTGGAACTGTGGCCCAGGGTTCGGGCTTCAGCAGCACCAACGCCTTTGCGACCCAAACGTTGGCTGGAAGCAACACTTACACAGGCTTTACATCCTTGGGCCGAGGCACAGTCGCTTTAGACTTTAGCAACGCTGCCGCTCCCGCAACCAACATTCTTTACAATGCGGGTTTCGGCACTCCAACTGGTGATGATGGCAAGCTTATAATTGCGCGTCCGACTGCGACAATTAACGGTGTAGCCAATTCTGGCAATGGATCGTTTTCTACGCTTACACTGACGGGGCGTGCTAGCACAACCAATAGTCAACAGTTTAACGGACTAAAGTTGACCGATGGTGCTGCGAATATCTTTATCAATCCAAACGCGACGGCCAACACGATTAGCCTGAATCTTGGACCCACTATCGAGCGTTCAGCGGGAAGCTTAATCAACTTTGCCACCACGAATGCAACGACGGTTTTGTCAGCGAATGCGTCCATTCTCAGTTCTGCCGGAACGGCAAGTGGCGTGCTCAAGGATGCGAACGGCGTTGCCTTTGCGGTCATGGGTGGACGTGACTGGGCGGCCAAGAACGCGGCTAACACGGGCGTTGTCACAGGTGCGACGGCCGGTGCGGCAGGTGCGTCGATTTTCACAGCGTCTACGCCATCGGGATTCACTGCGAATGCCGATATAGCAATTCCTGTTGCCGGTGGAGCTGCAAACGACGTTCGATTAAGTTCAAACACGACAATTAGCACACTGAAATATGGCGACTCAGGCCGCAGTGGAATCAATCTAGGTGGTTCGATTCTAACGACCGGCGGTATCCTACTTTCGCAAGCCAACACATCGTCAGGAAATTACATCGGTAACGGTACCATCACGAGTCCAGGTGCTTCTGGCTCCGATATTGTGCTCTACTCCAACACCGCGAACTTCTTCGGAGTCAATGCGGCGTTGGCAAACGGGGCTGCAGCAACTGGCTTTACCAAAGGTGGAAGTGGATTTGTGATTCAGAGCGCTAACAACTCGTTCACCGGTGTTTTGACCGTGAACGAAGGTGGTTTAGTAGTTCGCGGCACGAACACCGCCAGCGGAGTCAACATTAACGGTAGCCAGACGAATATCACTGGTGCTCAACTTCCTTCTGCTGGCTCTGGCACTTCGGGAACTTACTTGCAACTTGGAAACGCAGATAATAGCGGCTCGATCGGTTCGGGGAACGTCAGTCTTGGTGTCAACGGATTGCTCGGAATCAAGCGATCGGATAATTTTTCACTAAATAACAACGTGAATGGTTCGGGCGGAATCACACAAGGCTGGAGTGGCACAACGACCATGGTATCGGCCGCTTCCGCTAAGTACACCTATGCTGGCGATACAACGGTAGCTGCCGGAACGCTAAGGCTTGACTATGCTGCTTCCAACACCGGGATTTTGCCGGACACCACTCGACTTGTTCTAGCCGGTGGAACTGTTGAGTACGCAACGGTTGCCGGTACGACAACGAATGACGAAGTTCGCGACGTTGTTTTGCTTGCGGGAGCATCAACCATCAACAAGACGGGGACGGGAGCGGGTAGGCTTCGCTTGAATGCGTTTAGTGACTTAAGTCAAGCTGGAGCGTCGTTGAATTTGACGGCGGGAAGCATTGCTGATACGGACAGTAATAATTCTAACGGGATCCTTGGTAGTCGAGCGAGAATCACCGTTGGGACTGCAGGGAGTTATGACTGGGCGACATCGACCCTATCGGGTGCCGCTAATACGGCAATCACAGCTCTTCCAGCTGGCAGCTATACGACTGCGTTGTCTGGTGCCGCAACAACTGCAAACGTCAGTTTGACAGATGCTGCAATAGCGACCTCGGCATCCGCCGCGCAAACCGTGAACACTCTGAAGCTTTCCAACTCCAGTGGTAGTCTTCAAACGTTGGACATTACGGCGG